>JAGOOV010000013.1 GCA_017992295.1 Candidatus Saccharimonadota bacterium | reverse complement strand
TTCGAAATGCATAACGAACTCTTTGATAATTATTCGAGTTGGACGAATTCTAACAATCCTTTGCGTGTATTTACGGAACTAGCCAATAAAATGGGTCTTGATGTTAAACGATTTAAAACGGATTTTGCTAGTGAGTCTGTGAACAACACCATTAGTGCCGATAAAAAAGCCGGTGAAGATGCTGGTATTGACGGCACCCCAACTTATTTCTTGAACAACAAAAAACTTGACAATGGGGACATTGCCACTGTTGAACAATTTTCTGCCGTTATCGAAAAAGCTATCGAGAAATCTAAATAGTTCTTATCAATATTCAATGTAAACCTGCCACGAAGCCGGCACCACTCTCACGTTAATTTTTTGCTCACGACTAGCGATGGTTTTTATTTTTATGGACACTAAAAAAGCCCCTCCCATATATTTTTATTTTTTTATTTAATTTTTGGTCACGTAAAGAAGATACTATCAAAACCACTCGTTTTTAGTCAAGTTTTTGAAATTGGGCGTTAATTATAAAATTGTTGTATGCTTATACTAATTAGGCTTTGTAAATAAATATGGATTCAAATATATTTGCCGAACTAAGCGTGGTTATAGTTATTGGAGTTGTTGTATCGATTATCCTCAGATTAATCAGGCAGCCGTTAATAATAGGCTACATCATCACCGGTTTGATTGTGGGACCATCGGTAATGAATCTGGTAAGTAACGATCAAACAATTAACGTATTTGCATCTATTGGCGTGGCCTTACTGTTATTTATCATCGGGCTAGGCCTAAATCCTAAAGTAGTCAAGGAGGTAGGTAAAGTTGCCGTTATAACCGGCACTCTACAGATTATTTTCACCGTAGCAATTGGCTTTATTGTTAGCCATTTACTGGGTTATAGCAAGACAGAGAGCATAGTTATCGGTTTAGCCCTAGCTTTTAGTAGTACCATTATAATTTTAAAGTTACTTAGCGATAAAAAAGAACAAACCAGGTTGTATGGCAAAATAGCTATTGGCATTCTGCTAATTCAAGACATTGCCGCCACTATTGTTCTAGTATTAATTCTTGCTCGCAGCGATAACAGTTTTTCTCCAGAAACTTTGATATTGCTAGCTCTCAAAGGATTGGCTATCGCAATTCCGCTATTTTTGATTAGTGGCTGGATTTTGCCGAAAATGGGCAAAATCATTGCCAGCAACCAGGAGCTACTGTATTTATTCGCTATCGGCTGGGGTTTTGGCGTGGCAACTCTCTTTGAGCATTTTGGTTTCTCAATAGAAGTTGGCGCCCTGTTTGCAGGGGTGGCACTGGCCAACTTGCCTTATGTTCACGAAATAGCCTCACGCTTAAGACCATTGCGTGATTTTTTTGTAGTAGTATTTTTCATCAGTTTGGGAACGAGATTAAACTTTGGACATATAAGCGATATTTGGCTACCAATCACCGTTCTTTGTTTAATCGTTGTACTCATCAAACCCTTTATCACTATGGTCATTATGAGCCTTATGGGCTACACCAAAAGTACCAGTTTTAAAGCAAGTAGCGCCTTGGCTCAAATTAGTGAATTTTCCCTGGTTCTGGTAATACTAGCCCAGCAGCAAAACCTACTACGCCAAGAAATAGTTAATATCATTACCATCGTGGCTCTAATTACCATTGCAGCCAGTGCCTATATAATTACTTACAGCCGTAGTATTTACAGCCTACTAGAGAAGAAAATAACTCTTATGGAAAGGCGCAAAACCAAACCGGAGAGCAGTCGATCGTTTAATTACGACATGATTTTATTTGGTTACAACAAAGGTGGACAAGAGTTCATAAAAACCATGAAACAAATGAGCAAGCGGTTTATTGTGGTTGATTACGATCCGGAAGTTGTTGATTTGATAGCTAATAGAAATGTTCATTTTATTTTTGGCGATGCTACGGATTTAGAACTGCTAGAAGAAATTAATTTATCTAAAGCCAAGTTAGTAGTTTCAACTATTGGCGATTACAACACAAACGTATTTTTGGCCAGGTGGTTAAAAAAATCTAATCATCAGGCAGTCTTTATATGCGCCGCCGACACAGCAAAACAAGCTTCGGATTTATACGATGAAGGGGTTTCTTATGTAATCATGCCCCATTATGTTGGCAGTGAAAAAATTAGTTCTTTCATCAAGCGTAATGGTTTTAATAAAGGCGAATTCAAACGCTTTAGAGACAAGCACCTCCTATATTTGCAGACGCACTACCAGTAACGGTTACATTGTTTCAAATGTCGTAATACTGTCCGTAAAAATTTCAAAATCAGGTCTAACGTTATTATCGATATAAACAAAAAAGTATTTGTGTTTATCGCCGTTGGCGCTGACCATTGTTAGTCCGTAGCCTTCCGATTCGCTAACTGCCCCAACGTAATTGCGATTTTTATTCATATCACATGTAAAATTAATGTTTTTCCATTTAGCCGCCCAAGTCTGGCCGGCTCCCGAATCGTCTCCATTGTTAGCTAAGGGAGCCCCTGTGAACGTCCAGCATTCGTCCGATACGCTTTCCGGACTTTCAATAACGACGCGATTTTGCTTAATGCTAACCGGCAAGACTCTGCTTACTGCAAAATTCGTCGGGTAAACATCCACATAAATTCTGAGCCATCTGTTGTCATAATTTTTTGCCCTACTCTGATATTCGTAATAAACCTGATTAGTAAAAGGGTTTTTGCGCCCATTTTTGCCCCAACTACTCGGTAGAGTTATTTTAAACAAACCACTGTCATCAAAGACAACCTTCTCTGGCTTAACGACAGCAACTTGGGCTCCTTCTTTTGCAAAGTTGGTAGTTGTAGTTGGCTGCTGTTTTAAAAATATCAACCAAATAATAAAGCCCAGTATTGCCAAAAACGGTAGGCTATACAGGGCAAATCTTACAAACACTCTTCTTTTAATTTGTCTTCTGTAAGCCGTATACATTACTTGGCCCTCTACTTATTATTTTGCCATATTAATTCACCAATACAATAATTAATCCTAAGGATTAGGCGTGTTGTCGCCAGGCGCGGTTATTATCACAATCAGAGAGGCGTTTTTTGGTTTGGTTTCACCTTCGGGTAGCTGGCCCACGCTTAGACCAATCTTTTCGGCCAGTTCCTTGGCGGCTTTAGCATTTTGGCCTGTAGCATCCACTACCATACTTTGACCACCAACGTTTTTAGGCAAATGTTTGGAAATTATTTCGACATTAATGACCTTGCTTTTGATTAAGTTTTCGGTATCTTGTTGTTGGCTCTGCGGTGCAATAATTGCAACTTTTACGGGATTAGCAGCCGCATAAAAATTCGTGTAGCTGTCGGTTTTTACTATCTTTTTCTCGCTCGGCCTGTAGATAATCGATAAATTAGCCTTTTGATAGGCTAATATAACATCGCCGTTCTTAACGCTAGCAAAATAATTCTTAGCAACCGGCGCGCTACCCAATTTTGACTTATCTTTAACTTCAAAAATAGTTGGTTTTTCGTTTTTTGGTAAATCTATTAATTTAGCCACCAGGTCAACTGTATTTTGATTTTTTTCCTCTTGAGTCATGGTTAGATTTTTATATTTGTTATTAATTTGTAAGTACTTAACAAAATAAAAGCCGCCAAAAGCTGCTAAAAATAATATTAAACAAACAAAAACAATATTTTTTATGATGTGTTTCTTTGATTTTTGGTTCTCTCTTTTAGCTTTAGCCATCCTTGCCTCTTTTGTTTTTAGTTCCTTAATCTCTAGTTTAAGTATAGAGTCGTTATCGGTTAAGCACAAGAGTCATCCTAATATCTAGCTGCGCCATTATTGACAAAAACTCATCTGACATTTTTTTGTAAGCTTTGCACCGAATCAATTTGTACAGGCACTATGTCAACAATTCTATTGACGCTTGGCCGATATAATATAGCTCTCTGGTGACGTTGGTAGATTAACACCTTGTCGCCATTTTGAGCCTTAGCTGCCAGACTGCTTGTTAACTTGCTGCTGTCGGTGACTGTGGCTAAAGCCGGTTCTTCGTCTTCTGGTAAGAGAACCATTTGGCCAACTTGCTGCTTTACTTTTTTTACATCGTTATAATCAGGTTTTTGGTTTTTGTATAAGTACCCGGCTGTTGCAAGCAAAACGAAAATGAAGGCTATAAACAAATATTTTGTTGTCGATTTTAACCTCCTTTGGTTTGGATTCATCAGTTATCGCTTTCTAGATACCAACCGGCTAATTCAAACTGAACAACCGAAGCCGTGGTATTGTTGGTCATCCAAAACAGCGGAGCCAAGAAAGTATCTTTATTGGGCAAATTGGTGGTAATAGAACCGCTGGTTTGGTTACCAGTAGATATATTTTTGACCCGCCAGCCTATTGAATCACCATTGGGTGCTGAAAATAGCGCCAGTTCGTATAAGTCGGTGGTGTTGATGGGAAAATTAGAGCCCAAATTTATAACAGTCGGAGCGGTGCCGGTCCTATTATGTATAAAGTTCCAGTTGCCGGTATTGCTATTTATTGCCATCCCAATTTTATCGTAACTACTGTCAATAGTCGGGTCTATGTTTGTCGGATTGGCTGTCCGATTGGATAATCCCATAAAAGCTCGATTATTGTTTGCGAGAGCGCCTAGACCGAAGCGCGTCGTAAAAAAGAAGCCACCTCTATCCGAAACATTACCACGCCAGGCTAGAAGAGCGCTTTGTCGATGGTGACTAACATTGCCCGAGCTCCCGGTCGTGGCATAAATGAAACGGCGTACGGAAGTTTTAAGGTTGGTTGCACTTAAGGCAGGATAACTACAAGAGCCACCTCCAGTAACCGTACTACCAAAAACGCTTAAACTTGTACCGCAGTTAGTTCCACTGCCAGCTGGAGCCATCATGGCTACACGATTAAAACCCAGGCTGGCTTGAAAAGGAGTATCAACTCCGGAAGGGCCAATCCACTTTGGCATTACCCGTCCAGCGATTTCCTTGGCGTATATCCGTAAATTGCCAACAGCCGGAGCTGCTGGATCATCCTGGGTTGCCAATTGCAGACCGCCGGACTGCACATCCAGCCCTATATCCCAGCCGGTTGTTATTTCTATGCCGTAACTATTACCGCTACCAGTACCGCCTCCTTCCAGCTTTATGCCGTATGAGCTCACACCGCTCCCAGCCGATGTAGCTTCTACAATCCGCAAACCGCTCCAGACAGCACCACTAGCATCACCCGGCGTATAATCAATGTGTAAACCAGCTGCCTCGACAGCTGCAGACCCGCCTATATACTCAATGGACAACCCATTTACTCCGCTGGTAGTAACACCCTGCCCTACATTACTAATGCTAACCTGGTCGACGGTAGGCGGTGCCGTGGCCGCCACCCGAAAGCTAGAACCGGCCGCCTCATTAATAACAAAGTTTTGGGTTGACGTCGGCGCAAACGTTATTGAACCATCGCTACCAAAAGTCGCAAAAGCTGTACCACTGTCTAATATTGTAAAGTTACCGGTACCATTTAAGTTAGTAACGATATCACCAGAGCCGTTATTTATTATAGAGTAGCTGGGATTACGAGCGGCGCTCATGGAGTATGTATAGCTACCATCATTACTAATAGTCATTACATCAGATCCACTTCTTTGTAACTGTAAGATGCCAGCTGTCGAGCCGGTTTTATTAATTGCTATGGAGGCATTGGTAGACGACGAGTCAGTCTGCAGACCCTGGGCCAACTGCACGAAACCAGAACTGCCTAATCCATTTAACCTTTCGCTATTTTGACTATTAAATGCGTAAGGTGAGCTGGTTAATAAAATCCTGGGTAGCATCTCGGAATCGGCCCCCACCTTTACACTTAAATAAAGGGGGCTTAAACTAAAATCAACTAGACCGCTAAATGGATTTACCGAGCCCAAATTAACATGGAATATGCCATCAGAGACTGGCACTGCGCTTTGAGTTTCTGACCAAACAGCCGAACACGGCGAACCGCCCATCTCGGTACAGCCTGCGCCACTATAAATAGTAAAAACTATAAAGTAACTATTATTGGCTACATTTGTCCCGTCCGGGTTGGTTAACTTCCCTTGAAAGCTGACATACTGATTAACTACTGCCTGAGCTTGATTACTAAAGACACTCAAAAAAATCAAAATAGTGGCAAGCGATATCAAAACGCTAACAAACACAAAAAACAAACCCTCGACTTTTTGTTTCATCTCTTTTAAATAGTACCAGCAAGAAGTATCTCGCTCAAGCTTGATAGCTACTAAATTATCGCTGTTTTCTAGTTCCAAGCCAAGGTTTCAACAGATTCGATATTTGTGCGTTTATCATCCGTTAAAATTAGCTGTTTTATATACGTTTTTTGTTGACCTTTGGTAGTATTTTCTAATTATCCAGAAAGCAATGAAACTGGCTAGGGCTATCAGCCAATACATGTTAGGAATGTACAGCTTTTTTGTTGAATAGGTGTTGATTTTATTTGAACCTTCTACCCGATATTGTAAAGAAATTGTAATTTTTGCTGGCAACCATCTTTCGGATAGTCTTATCAGTGGCGTATTTAGGGTTATGTTCTTTTTAGGAAACACACTTATAGACTGCTCATTAATGATTCCCTTTTTATAAATAACGTCATGCTTGCCCCCGTTGACTACCGCAACACCCCTTGGCACAACAAGCACATTACCACTATTCTTAAAGGTAATATTGACGCTACTTGGCATACCAAACAGCAGTCGGTTTGCCTTAAGATTAACAACATCAAGTTGTCTTCTTGCGCCACGCTCCTTAACAATAAAAATATTTACGCTAATTGCCGAATGGAGCTCTAGCTTTTCTGGCTCATCTAACTGAGTTATAACCAGGGCTGCATAGCTGCCACCTGGGCCCAGAGCATCTCCATTTTTTACTCGTAGTTGCAAGTTAATTGATTCTCTCGGCTCCAGAGTAAATTGCATCGGGTTGACCGTTAATAGTTGCTTAAGATTAGCGTCAAGTTCTTTTATCGGAGCTAAGATGCCTTCTTCCGAATCGACTCCCTTAATTGCCGTTTTCAGACTAATCCGAGTTTGATAGTTATTTTTAATGCTGACGTATGCAAGCTGCTCCTCTTCTTTATCTAGATTAATACGGACAATCGCCGGTGATACGGTAATACCTATTTGATTTTTTTCAGCATTTGCAGACCTTCCTAGGAGCAACAATAAAACCGCTACAGCGCATATAGCCAGTATTTTCTTACGAGATATTATCAATTTTATAACCACTGTGCTTCTTACGTCTAGGGATAATCTGATAACCCTTTTTTAGAATTGTATACAACCCTATCATTAAAATTGCCAGTACAGCGATACCCCCCATAATCAGTTTCCATGGAATTACCCAAAAAGTTAGCTCAGCCCTAATAGGGATATCTTTATGACCATTACTGTAGGCCCCTATTAAAACCGCACTGTAACGCCCGATTCTAAAATCCTTAATTTTGTCCCAATCCCAGACCAGTCTATTGGTTGCCGGAGAATTTGCCGCCAGTTTAACTGCCTCTTTACGAGGGAATCCTTGAGTCCATGTACTACTAAGAGTTCGACTGGTTCCAGGTAAAATATAACTTTTAGCCTCATTTACCGGCAGAAGCGTAATGGGGGTTTTCGAATCTTTATCACGTTGAATAAAAATATTGCCGTAAGGTTGAATAATGGTATTACCGGTGTTTTTGAAGGTTATTTTAAAATCGGCCGGTAAATATTCATAAATCCTTTTTTGCGACAAGAAGCTGCTCAATTCAAGTTGCTTTTTAGCATCAGGTCTATCAACATTCAGTAATACGAACACTGCTACCGAACCATGAATGGCCGGTGTTCCGGGTGCCGGATCTAAGTCACTTTTTCGACTAATTACTAAAGCAAAGGAGTAGCTAAATCCAGCTGTTTTAGGCGTATTTATAGTAATCTTTTCTGTAAACCATTGCCCTGGGCTTATCTTAAAAAAAGGATTTTCGAAAATAATCCATTTTTTCACTTGAGAAACTTCGTCTGAACCTAATTTAACTTGACCATTAGAACTGTCGTAATTAAAACTTCTAGTTTTAATCTGCAAGTTTTCAGTCTGACTACCATTATTCCTAATTTGGAGCTTAATGGTCTTGGTTTGGCCAGGTTTAATCACTTCAACCACTGGGGATGGATAAACCTGCAGAGCAAAATCTCGCGACTGCGTTTGGGCTGATGCTGTTATTGTATTAATATGTAGCAAATTCAAAACTATAATAAAGAGAGCTAGAAACAGTTTGCTACTTCCACTAATATTCAAAAACCTCATCAAACACTAGTATAACAAAGGCAATAACGACACCCAGTCGTCATCCAGTGTTGTAGTTTATTAGTCTAAAATAAACCGGCCCCGACAATTGTAATCGTATCGGAATAGTCGGCAGCTGCCGATGTTAGAGAGCTAATAGCTACGTTATTATTAATTGTCAGCACCGCATTTTGAGCAGTGCCATTAGAAGTAGCGATTGTCCTCAATGTTGTATCTAGTCCTCCACCGCGACCCAGAGAACCACCCACAAAAGCGGCTGGTATAGCAATAGTGCCGGTACCGCCTGCTTGCGAAGAAGTTAACCCCGTGTTGTAGCCCTCGGTACCAGCTGAAAGAACACTGTTGGTGCCTGGTGTTGTAGAAGCAATAGTATGGGCTGCCGAAGCTGAATTTAACCCAGTATTAGCGTCTCTGGCCCAAACCTGCCATCCTAGCTTAGCGTTCGTGTTAATAGTCACTGTTCTAGGTGTCGGGCTGGCAGACACGCTACTTGACGACAACGTACCTAAAGCGTCCGAATTACCACTCAATGCAAAGGAAAACGCTTGAGGAACCGTAGCGCTTACTAAAATTTGATCATCGGTAATTGTATTAGTTGTGTAGGCGGCACTGTCGATTACGGTGGGTCCGCTTGCCAGTGTCTCAACCAAACCAGACAAACTAGTAGAAGCTGAGCCAGCTGTTTGAACTGCAGCTTGATTATTCCAATTAAAACAATAAAGTGTTCCGGCAGTTAAATCACCGCTTGTCCAAGTAACTACTTGCCCAACCACACTCGTTGCTTGCGCTTGAATATTAACCCATGGTGAAGCCCCTGAGGGCCAGTCTGCTGTTGGCGAAGTACTGGTGGTGAAGTTAGCCGCAGAACCTAAGCTATAACCCGTTGGAAAAGTAACCCTTACACTGTTTTCGGTCGCCGTTGAACTTGGCTTAGCGCATATGGTTCCAGTGGTTTGAGTACTTACTCTCATGCGGTCAAAACGCACCATGACTTGATCCAAGGCAGCAGCCTTGGCTAGATGGCCTAGTAGTAGTTGGGCAACTACAAACAGCACTAAAACCGCTATAACCGCCAATCTGATTGGTTTAGTTTTTATCACTGCAAGCATTTTTCCTCCAGTATATATTTTTATTAAAACAAAAGCGTTAATGCTTCAAGATAAATTTTACTCAAGGTTATAGTTAATTGCAAACTAAAAGACCATACTAGCCACAAATGTCAGCGCATCTTGATAATCACCACTCGACGGTGTTTTAATGTCGGTTTTAGCCTTTAAGCCAATTGTGGCAGTCGCTCCGTAAACTTGTCCTGGTGTAGATAATATGGGCTTTGAGTTATTTGTTATCGCTCCAACGTTGTTCGCTATTCCATCATAGGGGGCAACTGCTGCCAATGGACCGCCGATAGACTGGCTGGTTTGCGTTACTTGAGCTCCATAGCCACTGGCAATACTATCTAAATCGGTGGTCTCAGAAGTAATCATGGAACCGCTAGCGTTACTTCTCAGCCCACCGTGATTACCGTTAATATAAACATAACCGCCGAACAAGGCATTAGTGCTTAGGCCTAATATAGGATCGTAATTCGTCGAATAGACCGTATTCCCGGGCGCTAAGGACTGGAAAACGACGCTATAAGGAGGGGTCATCGAATTAGAAGTTGCTACCGAAAACGTGATGCTGGGCTGAACTGTCGAAGCACTGGCAACGGCAGAGTAGGAGCTCTCTGAGAACTTCCCACTATAAGCACGAACCTTGACCTGATATGTAGTATCGGGTTGAAGGCCCAATATATAAAAACCTGAAGAACCACCCCAAGCCGCGTAAGTTTGATAGTTGGACATATTTAAAGTTGGACCAACTGTGTTATCCGGTTGAATGTAGTAGGTAGTTACGAAATTATCGTCGCTGATAGCAATGTTATATCTGGTGGTAGCGGGGTTATTACCGGTAGCTAAAGTCAGCTTTAATCGTTCGTAATAGTTACTGGGATTGGTTAATGATGGTGCTGGGGGTGTATTGGCATTAATGGTCGGTGCTAACCCCGGCCCCAGTTTGTACGATGACGAGCTGGTTTGGTTTCCGGCTTGTCCACCGATAATAGCATTTAGCTTATAGGCCGAACCTGATGTCTCGCCTCCGCCATTACCAAAATCAAACGCTTTTAGGGTGTAGTTGGTACTGGATGGACTAACCGCCAACAGCCCCAAGGCCACGAGTGTTGGTATTATTATCTCCTTAAACATAAGGCTATTTTAACACTTATATTTTCCATACCCACTGCTTGAGAACCCCGGTTAATAGTGCTTTAAGGTCTTGCAGACCAAGCAGACCAGTTGCCGAGACGATCGCATAATGGCCTTTATGTACAATAAAAACGGTTATCTCTTGCCCGTCATTCTTTACAAACACTTCGTTTGACATAGGTAATTCTTTCCAGTTTTCTTTAGCGTAAGTATTGGCATTTTTAATTCTAAACACATAGTCCGACAAATCTTCTAAGTGATTTTGGCCGATTTGACTGGCGGTAAAGGCTACCTGACTAGATGAATCGGGTTTTACGACGACTATTTGTAATCTTTCATTAGGGGATTGCTCTTCGTTTACTCTATATCCCGCTGGTAAGTATGTTAAAAAAAATTTATTTTCAATTTTTAGTTTCCGTTCTGGAGTTGATTGAGTTGTTTCACCTGCGCCGGAAGATACTATAATCGTTTTTACCGGACGGCCAGCCCAAAAGTATAAAACAACAAAGATAATCAAAATTACGATTACCGACAACAACAGCCACTTTTTCATCGCTTAGATTTTTTTCTGCTGTTCCTACTCTTGGCATAAGCCATCTTTTCTTTTTTTGAACCAAGCCAAAAAGCCAAAATGGCCACCAGAATAACTATGTATATTGTGACCAGGTGCTGCCAGTCAATTAGAAAATACTCTTCATCTCTTTCGCCTACAACGCCAAATACACCTGGGCTATGGCTATTGTTTTCTAGCGTAACGGCCGCTACAGAAAAGCTAACTACCTCGCCTTGTTTGTCTGTTGCTGTTAGCTTGACTAAATAAGTTTTACTTAGCCCATAGGTATAGTGCAGTTTTTTTACTCCGTTAGTTTTGTAAAAATACGTTGACTTTTGACCATCGCCCCAGTTTACACTAACTTTATACGGCGCAACTCCACCAGCAATAGTTAATTGCCACGTAAGTTGTTTATTTAAGCCATAAGTTATAAAAGGGCTGTCTGAAAATACAGCAAACTTCGTAGTTGCAAACGAATTTATGTTGGCACTGCGAACCTCACCACTACTTGTGTTTGTTGTCGAAGCCGTCGAAATACCCAGCACTAAAGTCAACTTTAAAGGATCTCCGGCGGGGCCAATATCCCCTGTAATTGTTATAATTTTTGGAATAAGTACGTTCTCACCACGAACTAAATTGGTTGCTACATTAAACTCGCCGTTGGTAGAACAACCCCCCGAAGATATTAACTGGTTATCACGAAATATCCCTACCATAATTGAAGGAACGATTACTGGACAGTTCCCGCTAATAACTACATTTGGCGTTTCTACAATTTTTAACTCACCGTGTGGTGGCGCGGTTTTATTATTAACAACAGTTATCACAGGCGGCTTTGACGGCATGGGTGCCGGTATTTTGGCCGTGACCACAAAACTGTCGGCAATGGTACTTCTTTGCACTAAAATCAACAATACCCCAAAAAAAGTCATCACCAACCACAAGGCTCTGTAAGAAGTGAATCAATGAGACATTTTTTTAGCAGTATGTTGATTTTTTTGCAACGATAACAGCTTATGCATATATGTTGATTATATCTTTTTGTCCGGTTAAGTTCTATTGGCCTTAAATTTAGGCCATGTTGACGCAATCTTAACTTTGCAAAATAACCTAAAATGTTGTTCTACAGTAAGTTACTAATAGCGTTTATAAAGGCAGCCTCTTTCAGGCTAGTATGATATTTTTTTGCCGTTTGGTAAGTCTGTCTGACTGCTTTTACCATCATTCGCTGCAACTCTTTATTCACTTTAACTTCTTCCCAAGTTTGTTTTTGGCAATTCTGCAACCATTCGAAGTAACTGACGATTACACCCCCCGCATTAGCGATAATATCAGGAATAATTACCACTTTTTTATCATTTAGGTACTCGATTGCTGCCTCATTAATAGGCCCGTTAGCCAACTCCAGGATTGTTTTAGCCCGTACATTCTTCATATTTTTTTCAACTATAGCATCACCAAGGGCCGCTAAAACTAAAATATCCACGTCTAGACCTATTAACTCTTCGTTGGTAATACGCGTAAGTTTATGTAGGTCATACTCGATAAGCTGAGTTCCTCGACTTTTAAAGCTCATTAAGTTAGATATGTCAATACCTTTCGAATTATAAATAGCTCCACTGGAATCGCCAACAGCTACCACTTTCCAATTCAGGTTAAGCTGATTAATGGTGGAAATAAAATGCGATCCAACATTTCCAAAACCCTGAACGGCCAGAGTCAAAGGCTTGCCTTCTTTTTTAACTAACGACAAATATTCTTTTAGAGCTATAACGCCACCCCGCCCGGTAGCTGCCTCGCGGCCCAGGCTACCACCGTTAATCAAACTTTTGCCTGTAAAACTGGCTTTGGTCTGGTCTTTTGTTATTTTTTGATATTCGTCCACCATCCAATCGATTATTTTACTGTTGGTGTTTACGTCCGGAGCGGGTATATCTTTTTGTGGGCCGATAAAATTAACCAACTTTTTGACATACAAGCGGCTCAGTTCTTCAAGTTCCTGTTCGGATAAACTATTGGGGTCAACGGCAACTCCCCCTTTTGCACCACCTAATGGCAGCCCTACCGCCGCAGTTTTAAGGCTCATTAGGATTGCCAAAGCCCGGACTTCGTCTTCGTCAACGTCTTGATGAAACCTAACGCCACCTTTATACGGACCACGTTTATTATTATGTTGGATTCTATAAGCCCTAAAACTTTTACTGTTGGACAAAACGAGATTAACATTGTGTTCGGCATTGATTTTAACGATTTCTTCCGCAATATGCCAGTCTAAGCCCATTGCTTGGGTGGCTTTTATTACAATTTCTTTTACCGTATCGAGCATCACTAATACCTCCTTAAAAGCAGTAATAATATTATATTAATATTAATTCGCCATTTAGCGAAAGTTGTTGAGTTTGGATTAGCGTTTTATCTCTACGGCACTGCGGGGAAATCTAAAACCAAACGAACTGCCCTGACCTTCGACGCTAGAAAATAAAATTGTCCCGCCCTGGGCAATGATGATTTTTCGAGTCATATAAAGCCCCAAACCAGTGCCGTCCGGTCTCATTTGTTTAGCATTTTGAGCTCTGAAGAACTTAGTGAATAATTTATGCTGTTCGGCTTTGGGCACTCCTAAACCGGTATCGGTCACCACAAAGTCAATTTTGTCGTTGTCACACTTCAATTCTACATAAACTCGACCACCCTTGGGCGTATAGTATAGGGCGTTATCCAGGTAGTTCATAACGACTTGCCTAATTTTCATCTCGTCAAGACTTAAGGGCGGGAAGTTGTCCGGTTTTTGGTAATAGAACCTAACACCTCTAGCGGCAGCTGATTCAGTGAGCTGGCTCAATTCGCTCTCTATCAGCTGAGGCAAATTGATCTCTTTATTGTTAATGATAAACTTGCCGGTCTTCAGCCTAGATACATTGAGTAAATCGGCTATAAGATAAACCATGCGTTGAGAACTGTTATAAGCCTGGCGTAAAAGGGTTTGCTGTGATTTAGTAATTGCGCCTGCATCTCCATCTAGCACCATACTGACATAGCCTTTCATACTAGTTAAGGGAGTCCTTAATTGATGACTAGCCATACTAATAAATTCGTCTTTAGCCTCATCGATTTCTTTTAATCGGTCGTTAGTCTGTTTAAGCTTTTGCAACACTGCTTGGTTTTCTTCAAACAGTAATCTGTTATAAAGAGCAATACCTGTCGGTTCGCCAAGCCGTTCAATTAAAGCGATATCATCTAGGTGAGGCATAGAATCTACTAGACCGACTATCATAAGGCCGGTTAGATTATCTTTAGCCTCCAGTTTAGTAAAATACAGGGATCTTAGATCATAATCGTTAGCCAATATTTCAAAAAACGGCACCAAATTAGGCTGTACCTTGCCAACTTCACTTATATCGTCTCTCTTGGTTAGATCGATAATTAGGTTTCTTTTGTGCCCAACAATCAGCCTGCTGTTAACAGGCAATCTTAAGCTAAACAACATTTTTAAAACTTCAGCGACTGGCTTTTTTTGTTCTACCCCTTGGTTCAGCGCCCATCCTTGAAAGTTTAGTAATCGATCCCGGCTTTCGTTCAAAGACATCACGGCAACCATGCCGTAAGACGAGGATTCAATGATTGCTTTGGAAATATCGGTGCCAAGTTGCTGTAAGTTCCTTGACGATTCCAAAATTATTAAGTCTATAGTTCTTAATATTTGTAACGTTCGGTTAGCCTGCACTAAAGAGAGATTTTGGGTATACATCATCTCGGCGATGCGCTTTAAATCACTGCGCAAAGGTTGATGATGAGGTATGACTTTGGAGTCCTCTTCTAGACTGCTTTTTGTATCTAGTGATATATAGGCCAATCTAACCGCCTTGGTTTTAATTAATTAAAAACTATCTTAATAAAGTCGGTCGAGCATCGGAAGGTAATTTATTAACGAATTTATAAGCAGCTTCTTTGCAAACTTCCACGGCCGCATGCCCAAAGAAATCTCGATACTGTTCAATTAAATCATCAATTACCTTGCTACCATCCCCGATTACAGTACACTGGAACGTCGCCGGATCTACCGTTAGCCCCACGACTTGTTGCGCTTGTTCAACGGCCAGTGTGCCAATAATTTGTTCCTGCTCTTTTATAATCTGTCGGCAGATATCGGTGTAGATATTTTCCTTGCTTTCTTGCTCCGACGGAGGCCCGCTGGCAATATCATCTTGCCCAAAATCAGTCTTCGGACGATAAGATGATAAATCGGTTAAAGAAACCCTTTCCGGCGAAGGATCTGGATCTTGGTGCGGTGCCTCTTTAGTATCATGGGGGTTAATACTAGCCACACCATCTTGAGGAATATCTTTGATTACTTCTGTTTCAATATTTTCCAAAGAGCTGCTACCGGCTGTTTCTAGAGGTTGAGGCTGGCCAGGCGAAGTCGCGTCTGTTTCTTCTGTCTGTGGCTGTATTAACTGAATATTACTGTCTGTTGAATCATTACTAGTACTTTCAGAAGGCAGCGGCGCCAGCATGGGATCTTCCGGTAAATTTTGAGCTTCTTGATGATTCAATTTAATTTCGTTTGGAGCGTCGTCGTCAGAAGGATAATCTGACGTTTGTGGCGAAGACGAATTTACAGGTGGCATCCAGTTACTCCTCTTGACTTAAGTTATTATTCTCGATACTTTGGCTATCTGCTTCGTTACTGGTAGCTTCGGAATTAGACTCAGCCCGACTACCCACCGCTACATTTCCTCGGTCCGCAGAAGTCTGTTCGTCGTTCAGCAACTTTGCTTCCTCTGGCGCTGGGCCAGGAGCATAAATCGGTTTTAGTTTGGTAGGATCAAGCAAGCAAGCTCCTGCAGAAATAATTACGACAGCTGCCAAATATAACATATCTGAAATATCGCCGTTATAATAAAGTTCTTTTCCTCCAAGATAAGAAAACAACACGTCTGCCACGTACATGACACCAAAACCGGCTAACATTACAATTACCGGCGCTTTAAACCGTCCTCCAAGCAATCGCCAAGACAAGCCAAAAATTGCCAATGCTACGGTAAATATTATGGCATCGCCGACCGAGTAACCTAAATCAAAAAATTGTTCCCATAGAGGTTGATTAAAATAAGCGCTGCCTTCTCTGGCCAAGAATACTAGCAAGTAGTATGATAAAGCGCCCATAAACACCACCAAAAACAATACCAACAGCTTGCCTTTTAGTTTTTTTAATCCGTATTTTGCTCCAGAGGCTTTAGTAAGTTTTAATACTCCGTAAAACCATAAAGGCACAGCACTGAAAAACAAAACATCCAATATCCTTTGAGGTTGATATTCTTGATTGGGATACCTATAAAAATAATAAGCCCAAACAAGTTGCCCTGCACCCCAAATAAAATTTCCCGCACCTATAAAAAATACGGCCTGACCGATTTTACTGTGTAGCCAACTCCAGTATTTAGCCGTTATTAACGCCAAAACTCCATAAAAAGCGGTTAAAAATCCCATAGCCATAGCCCAAAAGGCATTAATGGTCTGGCCTCTGGTGCCGGTGAAGATTAGTGCTAAGTCGAAGGCTAAAAGAGCTACAGCTGTGAATACTATTATTTCGATTTTAGTTTTTTTATTCATCCCACAATTTTGTACTTATACATTTTTAATCGTACAGTAATAGAGTAAAAAACAAAAGCACTATAGCCTATTCAAGCATTGTCTAGTTAGCTTTAATCTAGAGCCTTTTCAAGTATTCAAAAACGGGCTTAAGGTTTTGAGGCCGTACCTGCCCGATAGGTGCATTGTCACCAATTTTACCGGGCAATTTAAAGTATTTAATGCTGCTTCTTATATGCTCGGGTATTGAGTTGTACGACTTTAAACTGTCATCATCATGAGGACTAACCATGCC
>JAGOOV010000052.1 GCA_017992295.1 Candidatus Saccharimonadota bacterium | reverse complement strand
GTAACCGTCGGTCTCGCTGCCAATTTCAACAATTTTACCGTCTATGTTTTTTTGCAAAAACAACTCTTGCCATATCTCGACCGACTTTTCGTCTTTGGCAATATTGGCCTGCTTGTCTCCTATAAAGCAAGTTACGTACAGTCTATTAACATCCAGCTTGAGCTCGTCAGTTAAAAATCTAAAAAACCAGCTTAGCTGTTCTTGCTTAAAATAGTCACCAAAACTCCAGTTACCTAGCATTTCAAAAAAAGTAGTGTGACGGTTGTCTCCTACCTCATCGACGTCTTCTGACCTAAAACAGATTTGGCTATCAGCTATGCGATTCCCCTTAGGATGTATTTCGCCTAAAAAATAGTTAACTAACGGTTGCATACCGGAACCGGTAAATAAAGTGGAAGAATCGTTTTCCGGCACCAACGGAGCGTGCGGGATTACTACATGTTTATTTTTTTTAACATATTCAATAAATTTTGTTCGTACCTCTTGTGCAGTCATACAGAATCATTTTATCAAAATTAACTAAAGTAACTAGGAGTAATTTTGTTTTGCTTGTTTTAACATTTATTGGTAATAATAGGTAGAGATAAAGATGACAGAAAGCTATGCTGATTCGGAACGAAAAAGAATTATTTCTTGGTTGGATTTTCGACGACCGGTTTTTTTAAAAACTTACCAGCAACTGTCGGCAAATCAGGATACAACTCAATTAAAAAATGAAATCGCTAGTTTAGTGACTAATCTAAGTAAAGCCGGTATATACCCTAATACGCCACCTCAACTAAACACTAAAAAATACTCGTGGTTAATGGAAGAAGTCGAACAAGAGGTAGTTGTTGCTAAAAAATGCGAAGACAGCAAGCAGTATTACTGGGTTATTAATTATGCAGATGGACATATTTATAAAGCCCATCTATACGACCGAGGGATATTAATGGATGACCCGATTAGAATGACAAAGGAAGCCCCCGCGGTTATGGATTGCTTTTTTTCTAGACTTATTCAAGAAAACGAAAATTAAAAACCTCTAGTTCGTAGACACTTAGATAATTACGCCACCACCGGCGACCTTATCGCCTTTGTATATGACGGCCGACTGCCCGGGAGCCACGCTTTTAACCGGATCTTTAAGGTAAATCTGTCGCAAAGAGGGCTCGTTAAAGCAACCTTTTATCAGGGGCGCCCGGTAGCGAACCCGAACGTCGTATATCTGACCAACTTGGGGTTTTTTGTTGATCCAGTGTAAGTTAGATAAATTTATTTCATTAGACCACAATCTGTTATCGTCTAGTTGAGTCGTGACATAAACTATATTGTTTTTCATATTTTTACCAACAACATAGTACGGTAACCCCCCTCCAACTTCTAAGCCGTGGCGTTGGCCGATTGTATAAAAAATCGCTCCATCATGGTATCCGATTGTTTTACCATTTTGGTCAACAATTCGCCCTTTTTTTGGTTTTATATATTGCAATAAGAAATCTTTAATACCTACTTTGCCGACGAAACAAATGCCCATACTTTCTTTTTTGGTAGCTGTGATTAATTTATGATTGACAGCTATTTTCTTAACCTCGGGTTTTTTCATTTCTCCGACAGGGAATAATGTGTTTTTTAGCACGCTACTCGTAACTCTGTATAAAAAATAGCTTTGATCTTTGTTGATGTCCTTGCCTTTGTATAATTCACCGTCTTTTGCAATAGCATAGTGCCCGGTAGCAATCATATCGGCTCCGTCTTGTTTCGCCGTTTCATAAAATAATTTAAATTTAATCTCTTGATTACACATTATGTCGGGGTTCGGTGTATGGCCGGCTTTGTATTCGCTAATCATATAATCAACAACTTTAGATTTATATTCATTTTCAAAAGCGAAAACTTTAAAATCTATCGCCAGCTGAACAGCAATCCTTTTGGCATCCAAATAGTCCTGTCGCCACGGACATTCGTACCCGGGTAGATTTTGGCTCCAGTTCTTCATATAAACACCAACCACCCTGTAGCCTTGTTCTTTAAGAAGTAACGCGGCGACAGAGCTATCCACCCCACCACTTAAACCTACGTAAATTGTTTTCATTGCTTTGCTATTTTAACAGAGCTTTATAATGCGGCGAACATATTGTATCGACTACAAGACCTAAGTTCTGCATTCTAGTAATTTTTTAAATATTAGTCTTACTTACTTGAATGGGTGCTCACCCCGTTGCAATTTTTTCTTAATCCGACTGACTTCGTATTTTTTCCCTAACCAAAAAGTAGATATTATTAGCGGCACGGCGATTGCCGCCGGTTGCCACATAATTATCGTCTTACCGGAGCCAATCTCCTTACTGGCTGAAGCCCCGGCAACAGTCTGATCGGCTCTGCCATTGCTGATTGCCACAACTTGCAAATAAGCCGTTGCGCCCGATTTATCGGTAGCCTTTATCAATGCTCTAAACGAACCGGAAGACTCATAAGTGTGCTTAATATTAAATTCCCCTGGAGACACCACGGTATATAAGTCGTTGGTAGTCCCGTCCCCCCAATCAACACTAACTGCATAAGGAGCGATACCACCACTAATAATAAGTGGCCAAGTAAGCAGTTCTTTGGGGCTGGCCCCCCTTCTGGCATAATTGGTGGTTAAACTGACTCTAGAACCGACATTAGCCCTTGCAGCGTCATCATTAAATATAACGGTTACCTTGTTAGAATCGGGGCTAGCTTGATCCAAACTGTCGTAAGCCCTGGCAATTAAATCGTTTGTGCTGCTAAAAAGATCTATTTGGATATTGTAACTTCCGTTCTCACACATTACCGAGCCACTAAAAACATTATTTTTAAATATTTTTACCAACAAACCGTTTGGGCACATGCCCGTTACCGTAATCGGTAATTGAGTAAATACCGCCCCGTTGGCCGGACGAGTTATAGTCGGAGATTGCTTAGGTGGTGGCGTACTGATTTTACCTTCCAAGCCGACGCTACCCGTTCTGGTCTCGGTCTGAGCCGAGATGTTCGAATACCAGCCCAGTAAAGCAACCGTCAATACAATCAGCGCTATCACCAATCTGGTAGTTTTAGATATCGTATGGTTTTTTATCAAATCCATCATGTTTGATTTTTTCACATATACCTAAACTATAGTATTTTATGCGCCAAACGTAAAGGCGAGGCTTTAAGCAAAGTCGTTTGTGATTACCGTCTAACGCGTACTTTGTGTTTAACCCTGTTGCTGGCAAACTTGCGGTAAATCAAAAATGCTACGATCAAAATCAAGGCTAACGCCAAAAGTGAAACTATGATGACCCACGACGGAATTACCCAAAACGTAGTTTTTCCGGTTATTAGATTACCGCTTGTACCATAGCCTAGATTTGCGCTGATAGTATATTTCCCTAACCACTTTTGGTTTTTTAATTTATCTTCAAACTTTCGTATACTGTTTGGCAAAACATTAGATCGAGGTTGTGTATTGTTTAGGTCGTAGGCTTCGACAACAGTGTTGCCTTTTTTAATCTCTACTCGTCCAAATGGCTTGACATGAATGTTGCCAGTGTTTTTTAGTCTGGCGACCACCGACATTTGCCCTGAATTTATAAAAAAC
>JAGOOV010000012.1 GCA_017992295.1 Candidatus Saccharimonadota bacterium | reverse complement strand
TCACTTGGTTTTCTGGACTAGGTATAGATTGCTCTTGAATATTTTCTATTTCACTCATATTGTCCTCTTCAATTTCTATTTGAGTTGCCGTTTTTGTAGTTAGTCTCCTTGACACAGAATACAACAACTTCAAATAAGAAGCAAGCAGTAAGCATATGCATTGCTTTTTCGTCTTTTCTTGCCCAAATTAGTGTTTCGTGACTGGCGGTAAAATGACGCACAGAAAAATTAGGTGATGTATTTGGTTTGAACCAAGAAATATCATTTAAGATTTTATAACCCAAGATCTGCATAGCATAACCGCACTGATAGATTGAGTGAAATGTTCCGCTAACCCAAATCGTTCCGTTTGGTTTTAGAACTCTACGGCACTCCTCTAGTCACTGTGTATGAAATGCAAAATCATTTTCTACGCCTTTGCTTTCGTCCCATTTACCTTTGTTTACGCTTACACGTTTACCAGCGTGAACAGAAAAGCCGCTATTGGAAAGGCTGTAAGGTGGATCTGCAAAAATCATATCTATTGAGTTTTCAGGTATTTGTTTGAGAAAATCAGTACAACTTTCTTTGGACAGCAAATCCTACTAGCAAAGATGCGTAACCAACTAATCGCTATCACCAATATGCCAATAGTAAGAAATTTTACTGTATCTTTGGTCATTTAGACATAGGCTTAAAACGTCAACCAAAAACACGAAAAGGAGGTGTGAGTTGAGCGCACTAAGACAAATAAGCGAGGAAGAACGCTTAGAGATATACGATCGGCTCGCTACCAAGTGGGCCTTAAAAATGGAGGCCAGGATGGCAAGAAAAAGGTTGTTGCGTAAACATCCGGGTTTGATTATTTCGTTTAGTCGCAAGTCTCCCAACGAAGAAAGCAGAAAACAACTATTTACTAAAGGAAGGAGAATGAGCGTCCATGGGGTGATGATTTAACAAATCCACTATTATAGCCAGAGGTCTACGATGCAAAGGCCGGCTGGAACAAAAACCAGCCGGCTTTTTATTGGGGCATATCTTCACACAACTTGTTTTATTAGATATTGAGCTTTATATTAACAAGTAGGAAGTAGCTGATGATGGTTTATGGAGGATAAAAGGCCATGCCACCTGATTTTGCAAAATATTTAATAGGCTGCCGGCGTAAATCATACAGCCCAGGTGAGCCGATATTTTATCAGGGCGAGGTTCCGCCTCTTGGCATGTTTGTTAAAAGCGGGGTTATAAAAGCCTACGATATAGGCAATAACGGCGATGAAAAAACCGTAGCTTTAATTGGTCGTAATGAGTTTATCCCACCGGCTTGGTTTTTTGGCAAATCATCAGCCAGCCTCTATTATTACCAAGCCTTCACGGAAAGCGTATTAATATCAGTACAAAGAGAGGCCGTAAGGCAGTTAATAGAAACCAGCAACGAATTTGCTAAATATATGTTTGACAAATACATTGGTTTGTTTATGGGTGCTGTGCAGCACGTTAATGCTCTTGAACAATCTAAAAGTTCCGCTAAAATTGCTTTTATTTTGCAACACTTGCTAACCAAATTTGGCAAACCAATCGGCAACGGTAACCACCTTATCCCGATTAGGCTCACCCACCAAGACATTGCCAGCATGACGGGCTTAACCAGAGAAACTACCAGCGTGGAGCTAAGCAGACTAAAAAAGCGAGGCATCATTAGCTATAAAGATCAGCACTACGTAATCGCTACCGAAAAGCTACAAGCTTTATTTGGCTTAGAAGATTTTTACAAATTATAAGTTAATATTGACTTGCCAAGGTATCTCGAACGACTTTTACCAACTCTTTGGGCGAAGCCCAAGCTTTAAGCATGTAGCGCACAGCTCCGTATTTAAAAGCAAGATCAATATCTTTTTGCGCATCGTAGTTACTAAAAACTATGGTTTTTGGCAGTTTGCCCAACTTGCTTTTTTTGAACGTTTTTAAGAATTCTATACCGTTCATCTTGGGCATTCTAAGGTCTAGCAATATCAAGTCGAAGGGCTGGCTTTTTAGAAGTTCTAAGGCTTTTTGGCCATCGTAGGCCACGGTGGTTTTAAAACCCTCTTTTTGCAGGATAGTGGTGTAGGCTTCGCTAAGTAAAGATTCGTCCTCGACTATTAAAATGTTTTGTTTTGCCATATGGCCCTCCTTTTAACACTAAATTAACCTAAACCCCTGCTCAATCGGTACCATTTTCTTCTTCGGTGATTGGCAGGTGCACCTTAAAAGCTGTTCCCCTGTTTAGTTTAGAGTCGACGCTAATATATCCTCCGTGTAGCTCAACAAGTATTTTGCCTAAAAATAACCCTACCCCGCTACCTCCGGCTTGCACCGACAGCTCGTTGGGTATGCGTGAGAATTTTTTAAATAGTTTTTGGCGGTCATCTTTGCTGATGCCTACTCCGGTGTCTTCTACTACAACGACAACCTGGCTACCGTGTTTGTAGGTTTCGATAGTAATTTTGCCTTTTTCGTGAGTGTATTTACTGGCGTTAGATACCAAGTTTTCGATGACCATCCTAATAAAATGCATGTCGGCGTAAATATTTTGGGTAGCAAATTGAGGAGTAAACTTGATTTTTTGACGCTTAGATTTAATTATTTCGTCTAAATCGATGATAACTTCTCTGATAACACTGTTGATATTAAAAGTAGATTTTTGTAGTTTTAACCTGCCGGCGTCAGCTCTGGCGATGTATAACATCTGGTTGACAATTTCCAGTTGCCTCTCGTTGCTGGCATAGGCCTTTTTTAGTAATTTTTGTTGTTCTGTGGTGATAATTCCGGCATAGCCCTGTAAAATCATACCGATATACTGCTTAACAGCGGTGGCTGGGGTCCGTAATTGATGAGAAGCTATAGAAATTAGCTCATCTTTAGATTGTTGGGCATTTATTCTCTCTAAAGCGATGATTTTGCGAGATTTTAACGTTGAATAGGCGTAAAGAAGGGTTATCACGATTAAACAGACGGCGATTGAGCCGGTTAAGAGATATTCTAATTTTTCTAACAACGTTAAAGAAGCTTGGGCTTGAGTGGGAGTGATTTTTTTGTGAATATTCCAGACTAGATATAAAGTAACCAAGGCCACTATTACCATAGAAGCCACCAATACAGAGGTGGCACTAGATCGGTATTTAGGGTTAGTTTTTATAGTTTTAATCCGAGACAACAAAAACCTCGACGTAATCTCGAGAGGATAATAACTCTAAAATAAAGGGTAATTTGTAAGAATTCTAACAAGCATTAGAAAAGCCGACCTTTATTAAAAAATCGGCTTTTTTTGAAACGTTTTTCTTTATTTTTTTCGACCGGCTGTTTCGTCCAGTAGTCTGCGAGCATCCACCGATGTGGCAATTAGCACTGGCCCGGCTATTAAGGCGTATAGGCCCAAAATCCACACAAAGGCCACTCCGGCGCTTTCCGGCTGAAACAATAAGGCAATTCCGGCTAAGGTGGCCGCCAAACCCCAGATAACTGACAATGTTTTAGAAGTTACAGTTGCCAGTATGGTAAATGCTGTCACCACTTCTATTACCCCAACTATTATTAAGGTGAAGGCGATCAACAGTATTAGAGTGGCAAAGGTTATTGATTGATGGCGAATTAGGTACACGCCGACGCCTAGCTCTACGAGACCCATTACCAAAGTCAAAAACCAGTGACGCTGATTTCCGATACAAGCCACTGACTATTCGCACTATTCCGTCAATTAAAACCCAGGCGCTAAACAAAATAACCAGGGTTGTCAGTGTGAGATGCGGCCAAAAAACCGCGGCGATACCGAACAAAATGGCGGCGATGCCACGGATGGTTAGCCCCCACCAGTTGGTCTCTAATGCTCGTTTTTCTGCATTCATAGCTTCTCCTTTAAAGAAGTTATCAATTAAAAAAGAGTTGCTCTCTATATCGATGGCAACTCGTTATCTATATGCCCGTAAGAGGCACTATTTGGCGAACTTCTCAATAACCACCTGCTGAATTCTGTGATTAATGAGATATCGACCCCGTTCAGCCTAAAACCCTCTTCTTGGCTACCTTATTTATACCACTAAAGCCTAAATAAGTAAAAATAACCATGAGTATAGTATTAAAAGAGTAAATATAAGTAGATATATAAGTAAAATACTATTGACAAAACATCAAGCTTATGCTAATATGTAAGTACCCTAACAAGGGTGGAGGAAAAGGAATGAATCGTAACATTATCAACTATATCAAATACTTAAGAAAAAATTTTGCTTTAGCGTTAGCTTCATTACTGTTTGTCGGTAGTGTAGCTGTTAGTATGCCAACCCAAGCGGCTACCAGTATTAACACCGTCAGGGATTGCGACGCTAACGCAGTAGTTTATTGTGGCGCAACGACCACTAAAGAACTCACTAATAAGTATGATAGTAACGCTAGTGCCAGAGCTATCTACTCTCACTTTGGCATAACCAAACAAGACGTTCATAACATGTCTAAGACTGCTAAAGCCGGAAGAGTTACTAAAAACGGTGATGTTTATCTAAACGGTAAAGTTGTAGCCCGTTCAGCAGTAACCGCCGGACGACAGTATATTCCTGGTAGCACCAAGGTTACCTACAAAGGAGTAACTTTTTACAAGCGACATCCTAAAGTATCTTTTGTTAGCAACAGCTTAGACGCGTTCATAGTTATGAAAGATGGTCAATTCGATTTTGCGATACTGGCTGCCTGTGGTAACCCGGTTAGCGCTAAGCCTACCACCAAGCCTAAAAAACCGGCCCCTAAGAAGCCTACTCCCGAAAAACCTGTTCCAGAGAAGCCTGTTATTCCTGAAGAACCTGCACCCGAAGAGCCGACCCCCGAAGAACCCACTCCCGAAGAGCCGATAATACCTGAAGAAGAGCCCGCTCCTGAGGAAAAAGTCGAAGTTATCGAAGAAACCCCTGAAGCTTTACCAAACACCGGCCCGGCTAATGCAATCGGTCTATTCTTAGGAAGCTCGTCTGTCGGATCGCTGGCCTACCACTTTGTGATACGACGTAGATTGATGTAAGCAATAGCTTCTTAAAGCCCACACAGACCCTCTAATCAAGGAGGGTCTGTTTTGTTTTAGAACTAATTTTTTTGGTATACTACTTACCAAAGAAGCATGGCAAAAAGTCCAACCAAAATTAAAATCGCTGTTGCGGGTGTCGGCAATTGTTTTTCGGCCTTGTATCAAGGCTTTTTTTATTACAAAAATCACCTAGATAACATTACCCCCGGCTTAATGTATAAGGATATAGGTGGGTATGGCCCTACCGATATAGAAGTGGTGGCGGCCTTTGACGTGGATAAGCGAAAAGTTGGCAAGCCGGTAGGAAAAGCCATATTTGCTAAACCGAATTGCGCCAATACTTTTGTGAAAAAACTGCCTAACGGACCAACAGTTCAAATGGCGCCGGTTCTCGATGGGGTATCAGATTATATGTTGGCTCAACCGGCAGACGAAGGCTTTAGAATTTCCAAGGCAAATCCCGTTGACGTGGTTGAGGTATTAAAAAAGAGTAAAGCCGATATTTTGTTAAATTATCTGCCGGTCGGCTCGCAAAAGGCTACCGAGTTTTACGCCAGAGCAGCAATTAAGGCAAAAGTAGCCTTTTTAAATTGTATCCCGGTATTTATAGCCAGTAACCCTAAGTGGGAAGCGAAATTTGTTAAGGCCGGGTTGCCGTTGATTGGTGACGATATGCGCAGTGCGTTGGGGGCCAGTATATTATCACAAGTATTGCAAGAGTTAGCATTTGACAGAGGTTTTAGTGTTGATTTTCATCAGCAAATTAATATCGGTGGCAACACCGATTTTAATAACATGATGGTACATTCGAGGCTAGAGTCTAAGAAGAAATCTAAAGAAAATGTTATCAGAGCTCAAAGTGAACTGAGAGGTATACCGATTAAAAAGCACAGTTTATTTGCCGGCCCGAGTACCTATCTTCCCTTTTTAAAAGACAACAAAGTGGCTTACTTTAATTTACGACTAAAAGGGTTCGGCGGGCAGCCGGTTGCTATTGATATAAAACTGTCGGTGCAGGATAGCGAAAACAGTGCCGGCGTGGTAATTGATGCCATTAGATACTTGAAGGTGGCCAGGGAAATGGGGATTGTGGGTGCTTTAAGAGGCCCCAGTGCCTGGACTCAAAAGACTCCGCCCCAACAGATGATGTACGCCGACGCTAAGGCAGCTTGTGACGCTTTTGCTAAACGAAAGCTAAGCGAAGCCCAAAAATCACAAATATTACATAAATAAAATAAGAACCGTATAGCTAATACAACAGGGGTACAAACATATAACCAGAGTGGTTAATAGTTTCTGTTTCATCGTTTGAGTTTTTTGTTATCTCTAGAATTGCGTTTTTAACAGGAATAACCATTTTACCGCCATTTTTTAGTTGGTCTAATAATTGTTTGGGAAGCTCTGGCGCAGAGGCACTGACTAATATGCGGTCGTACTTGGCGTATTTTTTTAAGCCCAGTTGATCTTTTGAAACATAAAAACGTGCGTTTTTAACACCAGCGCTTAGACAGTTTGTTTGGCCGAAATGCATTAATTCTGGCACTTTTTCAACGGCGTAAACTCGGCCCTTCGGTCCGGTTAAGCACGACAGCAAGGCCGTAGTCCACCCGGAACCCGAACCGACGTCTAATACAGTATGGCCTGGTTCTACTTCTAGCCACTCGAGCATACTTCTAACAGTGCTGGGTTGGCTGTTAGTTTGCCCATACCCTATTGACAAGGGTGCGTCTAATCGAGATAGCTCAACTTGTTCGGGTGGTAGAAATAAGTGACGAGGATATTTAGCAAAAGCATTAGCGATGTCGTTCATAAACTATAGTAAAACTAAAAAAAGTAAAACAAACTATAAAATATAATACACACCTGAACTATAGGGCCTAAAACCTATTTTTGTCGAATGTCTCGTTTAATAAAAACCCAATAACCGATAACAAAGAAAAGCAACGTGAGCGAGGCCAGTATCAGAACGTTCCCAAGCTTAAGACCCTCGGTAAGTACACTGGGTGTATTGTAGTATCTAAACGGTGAAAAATAATTGATATTTTTTAATTGCTTGATGGTTGGTTCTAAAATTGTTATTAAATAAAAAGCAAAAGCGATGGCTCCGGCTAGCATACCCGAAAACCCCCTTTTACCGGTAATCGAACTAACCAAGTAAGCAAAAGCTCCAAACACCACACTGGTCAACCAAACCGAGAACGTTGCCCAAAAAAGCTTGATCCAGTCTAGCTGTTCTTTGATGATAATAGCTCCAGATACTGTCGAAATGTAGAAAGATAAACATACAATAGCCAAAATAAAACTGGCTGCCAGAAAAAACTGTGTAAATATGGTGCTCCGCTTAACAGGTTGAGCCAGTAACGACTGGAGAGTACCTTTTTCTTCTTTGCCGGCAATTAGCTCGGTATACAAAATTATTGCTAGCACAAGGGTCATCAAGATGATTTGGTTGATTATTTTTAGATCAAAATAACCCTTTAGCGTTTGAAGTGCGGCGATATCACCAAATAGGCTTCTAGCGGACTCGGGGACTTGCTTAAGAGAATCTCCTAAAGATTCGACCATGGGAAAAGTACAAACTAAAAGCAAATTCATAGCTACTACTGCCAAAGTCCATCCTATAACTGTACAGCGCTTTTCATACAGTGTTTTTAAAAAGATATTCCTAAACATAGTCGTCCTCGTAGTATTTGCTAAAAAACGACTCCAAATCGGGCGGCGTTATTGATAAATCACTAATGTTATATTTTGATAATAGGGCCAGTAGTTCTTGATATTCTCCCAGGTACTGGAAAACGGTGGTAGTCTTGAAACTTTTTAAGTGGCTGACGCCTTTGATTTTGGCTAGCAAGCCAGGTAATTTAGAATCTTTACTAACAATTTTGACGTGCCTGGGAAGCCCTAGAGTAAATTTGCTAATAGGTTGGCAGGCAATAAGCTGACCTCGCCTGATAAAGGCTATCCAGTCGCATAATTCTTCCACCTCGCTTAAAATATGTGATGATATAAATACGGTTTTGCCTTGCTTTTTATAGCCGTGAATTATGCGATTGAACTGCTCTTGGATTAGCGGATCTAAACCATTCGTTGGCTCGTCCAAAATAAGTAGTTTTGGTTTATGCATCAAGGCCGAGATTAAACCGACTTTTTGACGATTACCTCTTGACAAAGTGCCTATTTTTCTGTCTAATTCACAATTCAGTTTTTTGGATAAAGCACGGATGTATTTAATGTCATAGTTTTTCCTAAGGCGACCAAAGTACTCTAGTTGTTGCCAGCCGGTTAAAGACTCATCCAGTGCCATCTCGCCATCTAAATAACCCACTTGCTCTCTTACTTTTTGACCGTCCACAAAGGGATTCAAGCCAAATACCGAAATAGACCCCTTTGTGGGGCGAATCAAATCCATTAACAAGTTGATGGTTGTAGTCTTCCCGGAGCCGTTTGGTCCCAAAAATCCAAACACCGAACCTCGGGGGACATTTAGCGATACGTCCAAAATACCCCTGTCTTTGCCATAGTATTTGGTAACATTTTGAAGTTTGATCACGCTGTTAGCCACTGTTTTATGTTAGCACAGTGATAAGTATCATTTTGACTATATAGCCTTAAACATTAATAACGATTTAAAGTATAATTGGGTGGGTTAAGTTAATAAAAGAAGGAATAAAGTGACTCACGAAATGCAATCGGCTTCACAAGAAGAGAAAGATATAAACGACACTGAATATAAACCAAAAAACAGTTTGTTTAAATGGTTTATTGTTGTTGTGGTGCTAATTTTATTGGCAACAACCTCGATTGTATATTTACAGCTAAGTGGTTCTAAAGAAAAAACAGCGGTAAATAAGCCGGCTAGCGATTTTGTAAGTAGCTTAGTAAATAATAATTCCAGCGAAGCTTACCGGCTGACATCCAAAGGCTTTAAGCTAAGAACGACCGAAGACCAATTAAAAAGATATTTTTCACAATTAAATAATGCTCTGGGAGGCGGACAAATAAAATTGCAAGATACGGTAATCGAAAAAAGTACTACCAGCGGTCAAAACGCGGTAGTTACCTTTACCATAACTAAAGCCGGTAAAAAGCTGTATGCAAAAGTGATGCTTATCAAAGAAGATAACAAATGGCGAATTACTAATTTTGCTACCAACGAAAACAAACTCGAAGCAAAAATTGAGTAAGGCCGCTAGCTCGGCGATTCAAAAAGACCTATAAGTTCGGCTTGATATAAAACATGGCCGCTTAATGCTTTATTAAGCTGTTGTCTGTTAGAGCCTTCAGGTAGGTCAAGTGTCGTGTCTAGCGCCAATAGTTTGAAGCAATAGCGATGTTTACCACTGGGAGGTCTAGGGCCGTAGTAACCAAGAATGTTGCTATCGTTATTACCCTGGATACTGCCTGAGGGCACGGTGTTTTCTGCTATAGATTTTGTATCCGGAGGAATGTTCCATAACAACCAGTGTTGCCAAGGCTCAACCGAAACCGAATCAGGATCTTCGACTACCAGCACCAGGCTTACGGTGTTTTCACCTACTTCATCAATCTGTAGCGGAGGCGAGATATTTTGACCGTAAGCGCTGTATTTTAACGGTATTGGTTCATTGTTGTTAAAAGCTTGGCTTGTAATTTTCATTTAGACCCCCAAACGGATTAAATTGATAATCGATATTAAGAAGATTAAATGTTAAAAATAAAAATGTCTATCTAAATTATTACTGTAGGACGGCTGTTAGTCGGGCTAAATTATCTAACAACGTTGATCTAATTGAACGGCTTTGCCAGTATTTTAAGGTGACTTGTCTCGAATTATTTAAGTACTGGTTTTCTAATTTACGTAATTTCTTAACGAAACTGGAATCATAAATAAGTAAACAAACTTCAAAGTTTAATTGGAAGGAGCGGATATCTAAGTTGCTTGAACCGACCACCGCTACACCATCGTCGATTGAGATAGATTTAGAATGTAATAAAGTTGGTTTTTTGTACCAATATATTTTTACCCCCGCTTTTAACAACTGTTCATAATAAGAACGCTGTGCGTGCCCTACTAATTTTTGATCCATAACTTCGGAGTTAATCATTGATATTTGAACTCCACGTTGCGCGGCGCTGGTAATTGCCGTCATCAACGAATCGTCTGGAACAAAGTAAGGATTGGTAATTACTATTTTATGTCGTGCTTGGTGTATTAAACTGGTAAACATTTTTAGATTGTTGTCGTCGCGATAAGCCGGTCCACTAGGACTTGCTTGAACAAGACTACCCTTACTGGAAAATTTATGGAGTCTACCTGGTTTAATCTCATCTATCAACAAAACTCCTGTTTCGGCGTACCAGTCTGAAGCAAAAATCGAGTTTAGCTCTACTGCCACCGGACCGGTTACTTTAACCATTAGCTCGTCGTATACAATCTCGTCTTTCCGGTGATAATCTCGCTTAACCAAATTTTGAGAACCGACGTACGAAGTAATGCCATCGATAATAATAATCTTTCGGTGATTGCGTAAATCCGGGCGATTAAAACCCGGACCCATTCTGTCAAGGGGAAGCATTTTGCGCCACTCGACCCCCAGGGCATTTAATTTTTTCAACGTACTCCGATAACCAGGATATTTGCGAGATCCGATGGCGTCTAGCAAGACTCTTACTTTGACACCTCTGTTTACTGCTCTTTCAATGGCCTCGAACAATACCTTTGTTTCGTCACTTAAATTGATGATGAAGAACTCAAAATGCACATGATTTTTTGATTTATCTATATCTTTGGCTATTTGCGAAAAAGTTTGATAGTAATCCGAAAACAGCTCTATTTGATTATTTGACAGCAAGGGCATAGTGCCGAGCTTTGAATTTAAATCAACGACCGGTTTTATTTCTATCGGTACTTTACTAACAAAGTATTTACTAAAAGAGGTGTCTTTAGATAGATTTTTAAAAACATTTTTTAGCCTGTTATTCATTTGGTTTTGTATATGGCGCCTTTTTTTATTGAGCTTGGGGCTACCCAGTAGCCAAAATACCAGCAACCCCAGCGTGGGCATTACCATAATCAAGACCAGCCACGCGGTAGCGGAAGAAGGCTTGCGGTTTCGGGGAACTACAAAAACCATTACTACCCTGATACCCCACTCCATGATGTAGATAAGAGTGAACAACTGTGAAAAAGCGACATGCATAAATAAGATTCACCGTCTTTCTAACAACAGACTACCCTAGTCTAATTAATTTGACAAACTTTGTGATTTCGTTAAAAAAACTCTTGTTGATTGAAGAGAACATAGGCTATACTAACCTTAAGCACTAATATATGGGGGTAAGTTAAACATGGATTCTAATGATCAGAATATAGAGGGAGTTAAGCCAAACGAAAACAATACTCCATCGTCAGGAGTGGACGGTTTTGTCAAGCCGCGACACACTATGCCGCATAGAGACCATATAGGTCAATCAAGCGAAAATCAGCAATCACCGCTACCAGAGACTTATAACGGAGAACCTCAACCGGTTCAGCCAGCTGGTTATAACAAGTCGGGCCGTGGGGTTAAAGTATTCTTGGTGTTATTTATAGTTTTATTTGCCGCTTCTGCTGCTACAGCCGGCATGTTTTATCTGCAGTATAAGCAGACTAAAGACGATTCATCCAAACAACAAAGTAAAATTTCCGAGTTAACGAAGCAAGTGGATCAACTGAACGCTTCTAATTCGAAAAGCCAGGTAGAAAAGTTAACAACAGAGAATGCCACATTACAAAAAACTATAGATGCTAAAAAAGCCTTTATTACTTCGGTAACGAAAGCTGCTGAGGAACTAAAGAAAAAATGTGGCACAGCCTGCAATAGTATAGTTATTCCAACAGAGCCAGTCAGCACGACATCTACCACTCAGTCGCCTTCGTCTTCACCTACCACTACCCCGCCTACAAGCCCGACACCTACGACCCCTCCAGCTTCAACACCGAATCGCTAGCACTAATCTGAACACAATAAGAGGTCTTTTTTTGAAGACCTCTTTTAAATTCTCTTATATTATGATATAAAAATACCAGATTAGATGCCGAAAAAAATAAAAAAACCGGCCGATTGCATCGCGCCTCTAGTAGTTAACGGCTTGCACGGTCGGTTTTTAAGAATACCAGTTTCTAAAAAAAATAAACGTCCTCCGAGCGAGATATTGTTAATTTATGGTCATCATTCCAGTTTAGAAAGAATGTATGCTATTGCAGAGTCGCTATCGAGGCATGGCAATGTGATTATGCCTGATTTGCCAGGATTTGGCGGTATGGATAGTTTTTATAAGATAGGCGAAAAGCCTTCCTTGGATAATATGGCGGATTATTTAGCCACTTTTATTAAGCTAAAATTTAAGAACAAAACACTACATATTGGAGGTATGAGTTTCGGGTTTTTGGTAGTGACCCGGATGCTACAGAAATACCCAGAAATGACTAAACAAGTAGCCGGTCTGGTGAGTATCGTTGGTTTTTTGAGCTACAGAGACTTTAAGTTTAAAAAAAGCACTTACCTGACAATACGCTGGCTATCAAGTATTTGCAGCACCAGAATGGTAGCCGGAATCTGTAAGTACTTGGTTTTAAGGCCACTTTTTATACGGTGGGCTTATGTAGTGCAATCGAAAAAGAATCCAAAAATGAAAGACGCCGACAAAGTAGAACGAGACAAGCGAATCGATTTTGAAATAAAGCTTTGGCAGTGTAATGATATCCGAACATATATGGACACCACCGTAACCATGATGCTGGTTAACTTAACAAAAATAAAAATCGGTCTGCCGGTGTGGCACATTACTGTTGATACGGATCAATACTTTGATGGTCGGAAAGTCAGAGCCAGTATGCGTAAAGTATTTAAAAAAATAACCGTTTATAAAGCCAAAATATCAAGCCATGCACCAACAATTATCAGTAACTCTGACGAAGTAAATTCACTTATTCCCAAAGAAATCCGCAAAGAGTTAGCAAAGATAAAATAAGGCAACCGTAGTGTTATACTAAAACCAATGAAAATAGGATTAATATGCCCCTACAACATGTTTCAATTTTCAGGAGGGGTACAAGAGGTTGTTTTTCAGCTGCACAAGCATCTACAGAAAAAAGGCCATGAGTCGCTCATTATAACTTCGAGACCCAGAGCCTATAAAGAAACTTGCCCTGAAGGGATGGTATTGCTCGGCAGAAGTGCAAAAATGAACACCCCCTTTTCAACGATGGTTGATTTTGGACTAGAGGTGGATGTTGATGAAATAGACGCCTTATTTGAAAGAGAAAAGTTTGATATCCTCCATTTTCATGAACCTTGGATTCCGGTATTGTCCAGGCAAATACTGACTCGATCTGACGCAGTTAACGTTGCTACTTTTCACGGTACACCGCCGAATAATATTATGAGTAAATCGATACTGAACATAGTTGTGCCCTATACTAAGTCAGTTTTAAAATACTTGCATAAATACACTGCGGTTTCGGAAACGGCAGCAGCTTACATTAAAACGCTAACCACGGAACCGGTAGAGATTGTGCCAAACGGCATTGATTTAGACACTTTTAAACCAATAGCTCATTTAAAAAAACAACACAAGATTAAAAAAATTCTATACCTAAATAGACTGGAAGGGCGAAAAGGTGCTAAATACCTAATAGATGCCTACGCCCGTTTGAGGCAAGATCATAACGACGTAAGATTATTAATTGCCGGAAAAGGCGTTAAAAAGAAAGCGCTAGAGAGATATGTAGACCTTTACGAAATACCGGATGTAGAATTCTTAGGCTATGTAGATGATTGCCAAAAGCTAAAACTGATGAACGAAGCAGATTTATACTGCTCGCCCGCCATATTTGGCGAGAGTTTTGGAATAGTATTACTTGAAGCAATGGCTGTTGGTACACCTTTGGTCGCTGGTAATAACCCGGGATATGCCAGCGTGTTGAAAGACCGTGGCCGGCTTAGTTTAGTCACACCACAAAACACCGAGACCTTTGCACAGAGATTGGAACTGATGCTTTACGACGACGCCGTTAGGAGGATCTGGTTAGAATGGGCAACGGAATACGTTAAACAATTTAGCTATAACAAAGTAACCGATCAATACGAAAAGATTTATAAAGAGGCCCTAAGAGTATATGTCTAAGAAACTTAAAATTGGCCTGGTACTTGACGATACGTTAGACACTCCAGACGGGGTTCAACAACATGTTTTAACAGTCGGTAATTGGCTGAGCGAACAAGGTCACGAGATCCATTATTTGGTGGGTGATACCAAAAGAAAAGACATAAAAAATTTGCACATTTTAGCCCGTAATGTCAAAGTCCGCTTCAATAAAAATCGTCTTAGTATACCACTGCCAGCCAATAAAAAATTAATATCACAGAAATTACGCGACCTAAAACTGGATATAATACACGTACAAATGCCCTACAGCCCTTTGTTGGCCGGTAGAATTATAAACGCAGCACCTGAAAATACTACAATAATAGGCACTTTCCACATAGTACCCGCCAATTGGATCCATTCAACGGGCACTCGAGCTCTAGGCGTTTTAAACAAAATAACTTTAAAAAAATTCGATGCTTTTATTGCGGTGTCAAAAGCTGCTCAAATTTTCGCTAAAACTAGCTTTAATATTGAGTCAGAAATAATACCTAACCCCATAAACCTTAAAAAATACCTTTTCAAGCCGACTTACAACAAGAGACTAACGATAATTTTTTTGGGTCGACTTGTTGAGCGAAAAGGTTGTACTTACCTGCTAAAAGCTTTGGAGTTGTTACAAAAAAAATATCGCAACAACTATCAGGTAATTATTGGCGGGCGTGGGCCATTAAGGCAAAAGCTGGAATATTACGCAAAAAAACAGAATATTAAAAAGATCAAATTTATTGGCTTTGTGGAAGAAAAAAATAAAGCCAAGCTACTAGCCAAGGCCGACATAGCGGTATTCCCTAGCACAGGAGGCGAGAGCTTTGGTATTAGCCTGCTCGAACCTATGGCTTGTGGGGCTAGAGTGGTACTGGGCGGCGACAATGTAGGATATAGGTGTATACTAAAGGACTACCCAAAACTTTTGGTTGACGTCACTGACTCGCGAGCTTTTGCAAAACGTTTACAGTACTTTTTAGAAGACGAAAAAAGACGTAAAGCAGTCCAAAAATGGACAAGAAAAACCGTTAAGCAATACGACATTAATATAGTCGGCAAAAAAATAATCAAGTTGTATCGGGCTCATTTATGAAACTATTTACTTACATAGCATCTTTGGTAGGAATTGTCGTCGGTGGATTTATACCTACTTTATATATGCATGGGGATCGTATGATTTTTGCCTGTATTGTGGGCGCAGCTGTCGGTGGTCTGTTTGGGGTATATGTTTCATATAAGCTACTGCAGTACTTCGACTACTGACGCTTTGTTCAAAAAATACCGGCCATGAGTAAATTTAGTTTTAAAATAAATAAAAACAACCCGGCTCACTTATTCAGAGTCGGGACAATCACTACCCCACACGGCCAAATAAAAACACCGGCTTTTATTGCCGTGGGCACAAAAGCTACTTTAAAAGCTCTAACCGTAGATCAGGTTAAAGATACGGGAGCCCAGGCTTTATTAGCTAATGCTTATCATCTATATTTGCAACCAGGTACGGAAGTTATAAAAAAGGCTGGCGGGATTGGCCGCTTTATGAACTGGGATAGACCCACTTTCACCGACAGTGGCGGCTTTCAAGTTTTATCCTTGGGGGCCGGTTTTAAAAAGACGTTGGCTCTCGAAGTAATCGACCACGATATCAACGATGTAATTGCTAAAAAAGGCAATCGTTTGGCCAAGGTGAACGACGAAGGCGTATATTTTAAGTCACATATAGATGGAGGCCAACACATTTTTACGCCAGAAATATCTATGCAAGTACAACATGATATCGGTGCCGATATCATATTTGCATTTGATGAGTGCACCTCTATCATGCATCCCAAAAAATACCAAAAAGTAGCTCTGGAGCGAACTCATAAATGGGCTCTTCGTTGTTTGGCGAAACACCAAGAACTTAATCAAAACGATAATCAAAATCAGGCTTTATACGGTGTTATACAAGGTGCCAACTACGAAGATTTAAGACGAGAAGCGGCTAGTTATATGGCTCAACTGGAATTTGATGGTTACGGTATTGGCGGTGCCATACAAAAATCCGAGCTAGCTCAAATGCTTCAATGGGTCAACGAACTTTTACCGCCACACAAACCCAGACACCTACTGGGTTTGAGCGAGCCTGACGATATTTTTATCGGTATTGAAAACGGTATTGATACTTTTGATTGTGTAGCTCCGGCAAGGATCGCTAGAAACGCCTCTTTATACACTCCAAACGGCAAGATTATAATTAGAAAAAATCTCTACTCTGCTGACTTTGATCCGCCGGTAAAAGATTGTGGCTGCTATACTTGCCAAAACTACAGCCGGGCCTATTTAAACCACCTTTTTAGATCTAAAGAACGTTTAGCAGCAACATTGGCTACTATTCATAACGAATATTTTATTATTCATCTGGTAGAGCAAATCAGAGAATCAATTATTAATGACAATTTTTTTGAATTTAAAAAAAGTTGGCTGGCTAAATACTATACAACAGGTTAACTCCTATTTAGGCGAAACGGGGAGAAGTTGGTTTGATAATCATATTTATCTATTCCCTCTTTAATCTTTAGGAGTTTGATTATTTTGTAAGATAGCGGTAAAACTGCCACTTCAGCAAGTGTTTTAAAGATCCATCCTATTAAAATGAAACGGAGCATCGACCAGCCTTGGAGTACCCCAGTAAAAGCAACTAACGTGAAAATGACAGTATCTAAGAGCTCGCCGGCGACCGTAGACCCAATCAGTCGCAGCCACAGTAACTTACCTCGGGTAATAATTTTTAACTTAGCTAGAATAACTGAATTAACAAATTGACCGACTAAAAAAGCTAGTAAACTGGCGACCACAATTCTTGGAACAAAGCCTAGAACTTTCACGAAGGCCTCCTGATTATGCCACTCCGGTGCCGCCGGCGCCCATCTGACGACCGTAATAGCTAGTACGGCAAAAATCATACACACAAAGGCCATCCAAATAGTCTTTTTGGCTTGTTCAAAACCGTAAATTTCAGTCAATATGTCTCCCAGTATATATGTAACAGGAAACAGTATGGCCCCTCCGTCAGTAATAATTGGGCCGAAAGATATCAGTTTAACGGCTACGATGTTTGAAATTAGTAAAGACACTACAAAAGCCACAACAATATAGCTTAGGAATTGATAACGCTTAGTAGGCATCATTGTTGGCTAGGGCTCCAGATAGGTCCTACCGGAGAATCCCTGAGTTCTATTCCTTGATTTTTCAACAGTTGTCTTAATTCATCTGATTTATGCCAATTTTTTGCTTTTCTGGCTTGCTCACGTTGACTAATCAGCTGTTTTTGGTCCTCGGAGATATCTTTAATTTTTGATAATTTTAATCCAAGCAAATTGTCTATCGCAACTAACATTTTTTCAAAATGATCCATATCGGCTGAAGGCAGTAATTTATCTATTAAAATATCGAATTTAGCGTTAATCTTTCTAAGTGCTTCGGGTGAGTTGATGTCATTTTGCAGGGCATCAAGGATGTTATCAGTATTGTAC
>JAGOOV010000051.1 GCA_017992295.1 Candidatus Saccharimonadota bacterium | reverse complement strand
GTACCCCACCACGTCTCAAACACATCACCGTTAGACTTCAGCGTAATGACGTGCTGAATACCGTCACTGGTGGTATAGGCACTGGTCGAGATAGAGCCCGATCCGACGCTGGCTACATAACCCTTACGTGGGCCCGTGGGGTTCCCGAACCAATCATTGAATATTCGCCAAAAATTCCTATTGCCATAGGCGCTACAACTATCTCCCGAGCCATAAAGGTTATTTAATGCTGCTTGATTGGGCGTGTAGGGTGTGTATTTATACAAAACAGCTGTAGCTTGATTTTCTATATACACACTTTTTGTGCCGCAATCTGCATTTGGGCTATAACGTATATTGTTCCAGCCCTTACCATATGGCGACCAATAACCACTAGAGTCTATGCCGTCAAAGTCATGTCTAAGTTGCCAGGCGGCTCCGTCTATTTGATGAAAAAATCCAGCTTTTGCGGGGTCGCAGGGAGCAGTATCGGGACACAAGTACCCAGTGGCTTTTTGGTACTGTAATAACCACGGCCAATTATCGGTCACTAAGCTCTGTTCTTTTTGCAACAGCACTAGCAAAACTTGTGGATTAATACTGTAAGTTTGGGCTGCATTCCATACTATCTGTGCGGCAGAAATTCCTCCTGGAAGTTGATAAGGTGTGCCATCGCTGTTAAATCTACCGTAATTGCTTTCGCCCGTTGCGGTGTTTTCTAGGTACTCGTTTAAGCAAGTGTATGGCGGCTGATAGTTTGGGTTGCTACTAGGACGATATCTATCACAAAAAGGTAGTTTTGCATTTAAAAAACTTTGTATTTGAGAAACCGACATTGCATACTTATTAGTGAAAACGGAATCGTCAATAATACGCCCAGCCTGAAAATCAGAGCCGCTAAGAGCACTTACTTTGCTAAAAGGTGCAGGTTGTAAGGATAAAGTAATTAGCAACAATGGGAGTAGATAGCGCAGCTTCATGAGTTATTTCTCCAAAAGTACATTTTGTTGAGCGCTGTTGCTAGTACCGCCGCCTTCGGCCGTTACTTTGATTGTCCACTCGCCAATACCAGGGAGCTCTGATTTTAATATATCAAAACCACCACACGTAAAAATATTGTTCTGCTGAAATATACTTACTTCTTTGCTGTAGGAACTAACATTATTTTGTATAAGCTCTAATCTGCATGTCCCTGATGGCTGCCCCTCTACTAAAGTCCTTATTACTAAGGTTTTAGTTGATTGATCTTGATACGCTCTGGTAAGAGTAACGCTAATTGGCTTTGTAGATGGCTCTTTCAAAATAGTGCCATCTTGCTTCGCCTGGTTAACTGTGTCGTTATCGTGGGGCTTTGGTGGTGAGTAATCTACTGTATTAGTATATTTGGTCGTAGCAGCTTTCTCTTCAGGCTTACTATACAGGTTAATTATATGAATTTTTTCTAATGCAAATACAATAAACGAGCAAACTAAAATAACAGCACAAACGACTAATAAAATCTTTCTAATATTATTGGGTTTCGCAACCATATTTTTATTTTAATGTTTACAAATAAACCTTAACATTTTTTATAGTGCTTTGTCAACATCTATTTACTCAGTTTCTGTTTGTCTAGCATAATATTGTTTTTTCTACAAAATTTTGAAGTCTAAGCCAGTGTAGAATAATAGATGCATAGTCCGTAAATAATTTTTTAGAATACGGGGTAGGCTAGTGTATGGTGACTTTTGGAGACTTTATAACGAGATGATTGCAGTAATTATTGCGGGCGGTTCAGGAACACGACTTTGGCCGTTATCTACCAGTGGGTATCCAAAGCAGTTACTAAAACTGGCCGGTGACAAATCGCTCATACAAAACACCTATGAGCGCGCTAAAAGGATAGCCGAACACATTTATGTGGTGCCGGACGTAAGCCACGCCCAAGAACTAAAAAAACAATTACCGTTTGTTAAAGACGGTAATTTTATTGTTGAACCTGGCAGGCGGGGAACGGCCAATTGCATATTGGCAGCTCTAATTTATATTTCGACCCGTCACAGCTTAGACGAACCGGTTGCCTTTTTGTGGGCCGATCATCACATAAGAGATACCGAGGGTTTTGCAAATTCTTTTGAAGCAGCAGCTAAAGCTTCCAAAAAAAACAAAGCGATTGTACTAATCGGTATAGAGCCAACTTATCCGGCAACGGGCTTTGGTTATATAGAAAGAAACGGTCAGGTAAGTAGCGATACTTACAAAGTGTCTAGTTTCGAAGAAAAACCGGACTTTATAACTGCTCAAAAATACATGACGGATGGAAATTATTTATGGAATTGCGGTTACTCTGTGGGTTCGGTAAACACATATGTAGACAGTATGAGAAAGTATGCTCCAAGCTTTTATAAAGATTACAAGAAGTTGCTTTCTATTAAAGATATGGGTTCCGGTGATTTTAAAAAAGCGTATTTAAATTTAAAAAAACAAGCTATAGATTACGCTTTGATAGAAAAAGTTAAAAATTTGTTAGTGGTACCGGCGACGTTTGATTGGTTAGACTTGGGCAGTTTTAAAGATTTGCACGCTGCCAACTTGAGTGATGAGTTCGGTAATCACTTTAGAGGTAAAAAAATTGAGTACCTGGACGTGGCTAATAGTTACGTGCGTAACGAAGAAGATAAGCCAATTGCCGTAATTGGCTTAGATAATGTAGTGGTTATTAATGCTAAAGACGGAATCTTGGTAGCACGCAAAGATTTAAGTCAAAAGGTAGGCGATATTGCTAAAAAAATTCAAAAAACAGAAAACGGTTAATCGAAATAGGGAGAGGTTTTTCTTAAAAAATCTCGGGTTAAACTTGTGTTTGATAACTGTGGTTGTTATGTCGACTAGTTTAAATTCTAGTCACGGTTTTTTAAATCTTGATTACATCGGCATTAGTGAGGTGCTACAAATATTATTGCTGTGTTTTATACTGGCATTTTTTGTGACATTGTTCCTTGGCTTGTTTTTTACAGAGGAAAACAGACTGTCTCATTTAGTAGTTTCTATGTTTACTCTAACTTTGCTATTACTGTATCAAGACATTACAAACTCAACATCAACTTTACTAGGTGATATTGCAGTCAAGAATAATTTTTTATACCGAGCGTTGTATTTGCTGTTTATATTAATGGCAATACTGGTTTTTAGTCTAGTAGAAAACCGTCTAAAGGCCAAACACGCACACATTGCTAGAAACGCCTACGTGGGGTTAGGCGTGGCTTTGGTGATCATGGCCACTTTTAACGTCTCACGAGTGGTTGCCCATTTGGTATCGGTGCGGTATCAAGAAAACATTTACCCGAATAGTATAGAATCTGGGGCTACGACGAAGGTAAGTTTTCTACCGAATATTTATTATATTGTGCTGGACAGGTATTCTAGCAACGAACAGCTCGAGAAGAGTCTTAACTACGACAACTCACAGTTTACAAACAACTTAAAATCTCTAGGTTTTTATTTAGACGATAATGCTTATTCAGCCTATCCTTACACGGCGCAGTCTATAGCATCAACACTGAATGCGGATTATTTAAATTCTTATAAGGAGAGTTTATCTAGCAAACAGCAAACGTACAATGCTTTATTTTCAGCTAGTAAGAATAGTTCAGTTGCCAAAGAATTAAAAAAACTAGGTTACCAGTATCACATAATTGGGAATTGGTATGCTACCAGTAATGGCTCTAAGTATGCAGACAAAGTGCACTGGGGAGGGGCTAAGTTGAACTTAGGACTTTTTAAGATGAAGCTAACCG
>JAGOOV010000011.1 GCA_017992295.1 Candidatus Saccharimonadota bacterium | reverse complement strand
GTTAATGGCTAAAGAAGGCAAATATGCCCAAATTAAGCTGCCAAGTGGTGAAGTCAGGCTAATTAACTCAGAATGCACAGCTTCCATCGGAACGGTAAGTAATAAGCAGCATCAAAATGTAAAGATTGGAAAAGCTGGACGAAATCGCCTTAGAGGGGTAAGACCAAGTGTTCGGGGTGTGGTAATGAATGCGGCTGATCATCCTCACGGTGGAGGTGACGGTGGCAGACACGGGACTGCCAAAGCTCCCAGAACGCCGTGGGGTCAAAAAACTTTAGGTTATAAGACTCGCCGACGAAAAGTGTCCAGTAAATATATTGTTAAAAGTCGTCATCAAGCTAAAAGGAGATAATTTTACATGAGTAGATCGCTAAAAAAAGGACCATTTATTGACCCGAAACTAGCCAAGAAAGTGGCTTCTTTAGGTAGTGAAGATAGAACAATCATCAAAACGTGGTCAAGGGCATCGGCCATTTCTCCGGAGTTTGTTGGCAAGACTATCGCCGTTCATAATGGAAAAGTACATGTGCCGGTATTTATTACCGAAAATATGGTCGGTCATAAGTTAGGCGAGTTTTCGCCGACGCGTAAATTTAGAGGTCACGGTGGCAAGTTAGCTAAAAGGCAACAAAAGTAGAGATAAATTATGACGGTAAGAGCAATAGCAAAATCGGTTAAGATAAGTCCACGAAAAGTTGGTGTGGTTGCCAATTTAGTACGAGGCAGGACGGTCGAAGATGCGTTGGTGATTCTTAATCACACGCCTCGCAGAGGAGCTACTGCAGTTGCTAAAACCATCAACTCTGCCAAGGCTAATGCTGAGCATAATCACAATTACAAGCCAAACACTCTTAAACTAGTTGAAATAAGCGTGTCTCCGGGCCCTAGACTTAAACGTTACAAACCGGCGGCTCGTGGTCGTGCCATGCCATTTATAAAGAGGACAAGTCATATTCGTGTTGTTGTAGATGGAGAAAAGCGTGAGGTTAAAAAGCCGAGTGTTAAAAAGCGTGTCGAGAAAAAGGAGACCAAATAATGGGCCAAAAAGTTAATCCGATTAGTATGCGTTTACAGATTCATAAAGATTGGCGCAGCAAGTGGTTTGCTTCAAAAAAGGACTATGCCGGTTTTTTGATTCAAGACCTAAAAGTCAGACGTCTGATAGAGACCAAGATTGGAGCCCGAGGAGCTATAAACAAGGTCGACATAGAACGATCTCCCAACTTAGTTACAGTAACCGTTAATACGGCAAAAGCTGGGGTAGTTATAGGTCGCGGTGGCGCAGGCGCTCAAGAATTAAAATTGGAAATAGAGAAAATTTTCGGTGTTCCATGTCGTGTAAACATAGAGGAAATTAAAAAGCCTGAGTTGCAAGCTAAGCTGGTAGCCGAGAATATAGCCAACCAACTAGAGAGACGTATTGCCTATCGTCGGGCTGTTAAGAGCACATCGGCGGCTACAATGCGGGCTGGTGCTAAGGGGGTGCGCATAGAAGTTGCCGGTCGTTTGGGAGGTAATGAGATGTCTCGTCGAGAGAAAGAAATCTTAGGTTCTGTTCCTTTGCATACGTTAAGAGCAGATATCGATTATGGTCATGCGCGAGCTAGAACTACGGCGGGCATTATTGGTGTTAAGGTTTGGATTTATAAGGGGGAAGTGTAAATGCTTTTACCTAATAAAATGAAACATCGCAAGGTGTTTAAAGGCAAAATACGAGGGCAAGCTTCAAGTGGAAATAAGATAGTGTATGGAGAATATGCCCTGCAGTCTTGGGGACACGACAGAGTAACCAGTCGCCAAATTGAAGCCGCTCGCCAGGCCATGACAAGATACACTAAGCGTGGGGGCAAGATTTGGATACGGGTTTTTCCGCACACCCCGGTTACCAAAAAGCCTCAGGATGTCAAAATGGGTAGTGGTAAAGGATCTCCCGATTATTTTGCGGCCAAAGTAAAACCAGGCACTATCCTGTTTGAAATGCAAGATGTGGCCGAAGAAGTAGCGCGCGAAGCTATGCGCTTAGCGGCCCACAAGCTACCAATTAAGACCAAGTTTATAGTTAAAGGTAAAGAGGTGTAGTATGGCAGCCAAAGTTAAAGAAAAAATAGATAATAAGAAGTTGCCCGGCAAAGTCGATAATCTGAAGTATTCAGACATTTCAAAGCTTAGCCACGAGGATTTGGTAAAAAAAATCAATGAAGCAAAGCAAGAACTGGCAGTACTAAAGTATAACACCAAGCTTGGCGATGTTCAGAACGTCCACGCTTATAAGTATAAAAGACGCTATATGGCAAGGCTTTTAACAGCTTTAAATAGCCAGCATCTAACCAATGTAAGGGGGAGTAAATAATCATGTCCCGAACAATTCAAGGCGAAGTGGTGTCCAACAAGGCAGACAAGACCATTGTCGTGGCCGTAAAAAGACGCAAAGCGCATCCGATATACAAGAAGCTGTATACCTCTACCCGCCGATTTATGGTTCACGATGAAAAGAATGAAGCAAATATCGGAGACCTCGTATTTATTTCGGAGTGTCGTCCCGTGTCAAAGCACAAGCACTGGAAGCTAGAGAAAATTGTTGAGAAGGCTCATGTAAAACATCAAGAAGCAGAGCCAGAGTTAGAGGAAGAAGAGACTAAATGATACAAAAAGAGTCTAGGCTGGTCGTGTGTGACAATAGTGGCGCAAAAGAGATTTTGTGTATTGGCGTGTTGGGTGGAACACGTCGACGCTATGCGAGGGTAGGCGACGTTATAGTAGCCAGTGTAAAGCAGGCTAGCCCAACAGGTAATGTAAAGAAAAAGCAGATTGTAAAGGCCGTAGTAGTTAGAACCAACAATATTATTAAACGTCCCGACGGCTCGACTATCAGATTTGACGACAACGCGGCAGTAATTATAGGCGACGATAAGATGCCCAAAGCTACTAGGATATTCGGACCGGTACCAAGAGAATTAAGGGAAAAAGGATATCTTAAGATTATTAGCCTGGCTCCGGAGGTACTATAAATGACCACAATCTCTAAAAAAGTTTACAAAATTCGTTTGAAAAAGGGTGATAACGTTGTTGTCCGTTCGGGTAAATACAAAGGACAGGTTGGTAAGGTGGTGGCAGTCCACCCCAGTCTAAACAAAGTGACTGTCGAAGGAATAAATATTGTTAAAAAGCATCAAAAACCTACCAAAACCCATCCTCAAGGGGGGATTATCGAGATAACTAAACCTATTTGGGTTTCTAAAGTAGGGCTTTATGACGCTGTGTCTAAAAAAGCTTCGCGAGTAGCCATGAAGATTGATAAAGAAGGCAATAAGGTACGTGTGTACGCTAGTTCTAAAAAAGAGGTAAGAAATGGTTAAAGAGGTACAGACCGAAAAATACCAAGCCAGGCTCAAAAAGTCCTATTTTTCTACTATTCGTCAACAGTTAAAAGAAGAGCTGAAACTAGCAAATGTTAACGAAGTTCCACAAATAAAAAAAATTGTAGTTAACGTTGGCTTGGGTAAAGCCAAGGACGATAAGCGACTAATGGAAGTTGCCATCAATACTCTGAGCAAGGTAACTGGACAGCGTCCGATTGAAACGAAGTCTAAAAAGAGTATTGCGGCGTTTAAGTTGAGGCAAGGGAATAAGATAGGTCTAAAAGTTACTTTAAGAGACGAAAGGATGTATGAGTTTATGGATAGGCTAATAAATATAATTTTGCCTCGTTTACGTGACTTTCGAGGTGTAAAAGTATCATCTTTTGACAAACAAGGAAACTACAATATCGGATTAAAAGATCAAACTGTATTCCCAGAACTAAGTTTCGAAGAATCGACCGTTTTACACGGGATGCAAATCAGCATTACTGTCAAAAATGTTCGTAACAATGACGATGCCCAGGCTTTGCTCAGTAAGTTTGGCATGCCATTTGAAAGGGTTAGGAGTAGCTAATATGGCAAAAAAATCAATAATCGCAAGAGATTTAAAAAGGCGAAAGATGTATGAAAAATATGCGGCCAAAAGAGCCGAGCTTAAGAAGTTGGGTGATTTAGAAGGGTTAGCAAAATTACCGAGAAACTCTAGCCCCACGCGTTTAAAAAATCGTTGTAGCGAAACCGGCCGGGGACGAGGCTATATCAGAACATTTGGCTTAAGTCGTATTAGTTTTAGAGAGCACGCTTCCAAGGGAGAAGTCCCTGGCGTAACAAAATCTAGCTGGTAATAGGAGATATTAAAATGATGACAACAGACCCAATTGCAGATATGCTAACCAGAATTCGAAATGCGGCTATGGTAAAAAAAGCCGAAGTCGAGATGCCACATAGCAAACTTAAACAGACTATTGCTGAAGTTTTAGCTAGAAAAAACTTTGTTGATAAAGTCGAGACAAAAGACAACAAGGGCTATAAAACTCTAAAAATTGTTATTAATCGATCGGAGTCCAACTCGCGCATAACCGAAATAGAACGTTTAAGTAAGCCAGGAAGACGTCTGTATAAAGGCGCAAAAGAGATTCCTTCTATTAAAAGAGGTCGTGGTATTGTTATTATTTCTACAAGCAAAGGTGTAATGACCGGAGATGAGGCGAAACAAGCTGGATTAGGTGGTGAGCTGATTTGTAAAGTATATTAGAATGAGTAGTAAATATTTTATGAAATATATTAGTCAAACAATCAATACCATAACATTCTGTGCTGAACAATCGCTGTCGTTTCACGCTTTTACAGGACGGGAGAAAAAAATATGAGTCGTATAGGCAAAGAACCTATCAGTATCCCTAGCGGAGTAACTATTACTGTAGATGATAAAGAAATTGTCGTTAAAGGCCCAAACGGCACGCTGAGCCAATTTATTATGCCAGGAATAATCATCGAGCAAGAAAATAATAAGGTGATTGTAAGTCGTAGTAATGACCAAAAAGAATTTCGTTCTAAGCATGGTTTGATGAGATCCCTCATAAACAACATGGTAATAGGCGTAACGCAAGGTTTTACAAAAAAACTTGAGATTAACGGAGTTGGCTACAGAGTTAGTTCTGAAGGAAGCAACTTAAAGCTACTGTTGGGGTTTAGTCATCCGGTTGTGTATCAAGTACCGGAAGGCGTTAAAGCCACCGTGGAGCAAAACACTATCACAATCAGTGGCAACTCAAAACAACAAGTTGGTCAAGTAGCAGCAGAGATAAGAGCGCTAAAAAAACCGGAACCTTACAAAGGTAAAGGCATTAAATATGTCGATGAGCGAATTATTAGAAAAAGTGGTAAGTCCGGAAAAGAGTAGGTGTAAGGAGCAAACAATGACGAACCAGACTAAGAAAGCAATAAACGCCAAATTGCGACAAAACAGAGTGCGCTCTGTTGTTAGAGGAACATCTAAAAGGCCCCGTCTCAGTGTTTTTGTCAGCAACTTACACATCAGTGCTCAAATAATTGACGACGATAAACAAACGACTTTAGCTTCAGCCTCGACTGTGGGGAAAAAAATCAGTGGCAGTATGACTGAAAAAGCTGTAATTATTGGTAAAGAAATTGCTAAAGAAGCCAAGAAGCATAAGATTAAAAAAATTGTACTAGATAGAGGCGCCAAATTATATCATGGGCGAGTGAAAGCCCTTGCCGAGGCCGCTCGTCAAAACGGACTGGAGTTTTAATCATGGTTACTAAGTCAAATACTAAAGACAAACTCATAAAAAACGAAGAGAAAGAATTTGAAGAACAAGTAGTAAGCGTTGATCGCGTAGCTAGAGTAGTCAAAGGCGGTCGCAGATTTCGTTTTAGAGCATTGGTAGTCGTTGGCGATAAGAAGGGGCGAGTAGGTGTCGGAGTTGCCAAGGGTGCAGACGTAACCAGTGCGGTTAGCAAGGCGGTAGATGTGGCTAAAAAAAGCACAATTAAGGTTCATTTGTATAAAAACACCCTAACTCACGAAGTGATGTCCAAAAAGGCTGGGGCCTTAGTAATGCTTAAGCCTGCTAGCGCTGGAACCGGTGTTATTGCTGGCAGCGTAGTGAGAGTAATACTAGAAAGCGCCGGTGTCAGCGATGCCCTAAGCAAGTCTTTGGGCTCTTCTAACAAAATTAACAACGCCTATGCAACTATGAATGCACTACAACAACTAAAACCGGCTAGGCAGTGGGTAACCCGCCAGTCGAAAAAAGTTGAGGAATCAAAATGAAATTTAATCAACTGATTGTTCAAAAAAACAAAAAGCCTTCTCGTAAAGGAAGAGGTATATCTTCAGGTAAAGGTAAAACAGCGGGGCGTGGAACTAAAGGCCAAGGTGCACGAGCTGGGAGCACCAAACGACCAGGCTTTGAAGGTGGCCAAACTCCATATATTCAAAAAATGCCAAAACTGAGAGGCTTGTCTAAAGGCGGACGAACCGCTTCAGACAAACTAAGGAGGCAAAAAGCGTCGGAAATAGTTACCACTGATCAAATTAATAAATTATCAATTAGCAACATCGACAATTTTACTCTATACGAGGCCGGTTTGTTGCGTAACCCACACACTAAAGTGAAGTTAATTCTTAAAGGTGAAGTTAAAAAGAAATTTGTCATTAGTTTACAATCAGCGAGTAAAAACGCTATACAGTCTATTGTCAGTAAGGGTGGAGTATTTAACAAAGTCGAACAAATAAAGAGATTGCCGAAAGATAAGAAAGACTCAACAACTAAATGAATTGGCGAATAATCCTTAAGTCATTGGCCAGCCGCGAAATGCGAAAAAGAATTTTCGTGGTGTTTGGCATGTTAATTATTTTTCGACTATTGGCGCATATCCCTATACCTCTGGCAGATCCAACGCAGCTTCGACAGATACTAGACAATATATTTAGCCAAACTAGCCAATCGCAGTTACTTGGCTTTATTAATTTGTTAGGTGGCGGGGCACTGGCTAATTTTTCAATAATGCTAGTTGGTTTAGGACCTTACATTAACGCCTCCATTATCATGCAGCTACTAACAAAAGCTATACCCAAAATCGAAGCTTTGAACAAAGAGGGCGAATATGGACGAAAAAAAATTCAACAGTGGACTCGTATGATTACGTTTCCTTTAGCCGTGATTCAATCGATAGGTACTATTTTTTTGGTTCGCCAATCTGCTGCCAGTTTCGGCGGGCTAGGTGATTTAATTACTAGCGCTAGCATAGGCCAATGGATACTGATGATATCGGCATTGGCAGGGGGCTCAATGCTGCTGATGTGGTTTGGAGAACTAATCACCGAACAAGGTATTGGAAACGGAATCTCCTTATTAATCACCGTCGGTATTGTATCTCGCCTGCCTCAAATACTAGGGAGTTTAATATCGTCTGTGATGGTCAAAGACAGCAAGATGCACATATACGGCAGCATAAATTTACCAATAAACTCCAAAGCTTTATGGATAACTCTAGCTATAGGAGCTGCGTCTGTAATAATTACACTACTAGTAGTGTATTTAAACGAGGCCCAAAGACGCATTACAATTAATTACGCAAAAAGACTACAGGGTAATCGGGTGTATGGCGGCATAACTACAATTTTACCTATCAGGCTAATTATTGCCGGGGTAATACCGATAATTTTTGCTCTAGCTTTTCTATCTCTGCCGGCTTTTGTCGGGCAACTGCTTTCTCAAAGTGCACATGGTGGCTGGCAAACTTTTGGCGAAAAGCTTGTTGTTTGGTTTCAGAATCCTACCCCCGAAACTTTGGCTCAAGGTGGGCTACAAGCCTACTTGTATCCAATTTTATATTTTTTGCTGGTTTTTGTTTTTACCTTTTTCTACACCAGCGTGGTGTTTAACTCTAAAGAAATTGCCGAAAACCTGCAAAAACAAGGCGGTTTTATAGAAGGAATCAGGCCGGGTTTGCAAACAGAAAACTTTTTGTTAAAAGTGGTTAATAGGCTCACTTTATTTGGAGCACTAGCTTTGGCGATGCTGGCAGTGCTACCCATAATAGCTCAAGCCTTATTGCACACTAACCAAGTAGCTCTTGGTGGTACGAGTATACTAATCTTGGTCTCGGTAGCTCTAGAAACTATGCGACAAATCGAATCTAGAGCCCTAATGGTGACCTACGATAACTACGCCATAAAAATGCCTCAAGAAGAGGGTGCAAGAAAGCGTAAATGGCGGATTTTAAAAAAGATTAAAAAAAGTTAATTTGCCCTTTACATTAAGAAGGGAAATATAGTATAATTGCGTGACGCTTTAGATTTATGGCTAGCAACAAAGAAGTAATCGAGTTAAACGGCACTATTGTCGAGACCCTGCCTGGGACGCAGTTTAGAGTCGAGCTTGAAAACGGCCATCAAATTTTAGCCCACGTTTCCGGCAAGATGCGTAAAAATTATATACGTATCGTACCCGGAGACAGTGTAAAGGTCGAGCTTACACCTTACGATTTGACTAAGGGTAGAATCACCTTTCGTAACTTATAATAGAGTGTACTTTAACAGATCGGTTGCGAGTATAAACTACTCATTATAGTTATAGAAGCAACCTGTTTGCTAGAGAATACTAAACAATATTAACTAACGCAGAGTGTCAGTGTTTAATTGACGAACACTGATCCGCATAAAATCGCTCTACAGCGATATCCTAAAAGGAGAAGGCTATCGGGATGAAAGTGCGTGCAAGTGTTAAAAAAATCAGCCCAGACGATAAAATAGTGCGTCGAAAGGGCAGAGTGTACGTAATTAATAAGCTAAGGCCAAAGCACAAGCAGAGGCAGGGTTAGAAATGGCGCGTATTAGTGGAGTAAACATTCCAAGCGAAAAGCAAGTCTGGGTGGCTCTGACTTACATATATGGCATAGGTCAAAAAACTGCTCATAAAGTTTTAGACAAGGCAAAGATTGATCCAACAACTAGGGTTAAAAATTTATCAGATGCAGAAATAGGCCTTATACAAGACGTAATAAATGCCGATGTAGAAGTCGAAGGTGATTTACACAGAAAAGTGTCGGCAGATATAAAACGCCTCAAAGACATTAGGTCGTATCGTGGCTTAAGGCATTCTGCGAACTTGCCTGTGAGAGGTCAACGTACTAAAACCAACGCCAGAACAAAACGAGGTCGTAAAATGACGGTTGGTGGCACGGCTAAAAAGGCGCCCTCTAAGACTTAATTTGACGGAGCAATAGATAATTATGGCAGAAATTTCTACAGCAGCGAGAAAAAAGAAAAATAAAAGAAGTGTACCTTTTGGTCAGGTACACATTCTAGCCTCGTTCAATAACACAATTGTATCGGTAACAGATCAAAACGGCGGTTTACTAACGTCGGCTAGTGCCGGTGGATGTGGGTTTAAAGGTAGCAAAAAAGGTACGGCTTACGCCGCCCAAATTGCCGCCGAAAAAGCCGTCCTGGCAGCTAAGCAACTGCATGGCTTAAGTAAGGTAGACGTAATGGTAAAAGGAGTTGGATTAGGACGTGAAGCTGCAATACGGGCAGTGGCTTCGGCGAATATAGGTATAGAAACTATAAAAGACGTTACTGGCTTGGCTCACGGAGGTTGTCGACCTCGTAAGGCCAGGAGAATTTAGGAAGTAAATATGGCAAGAGATATTCGTTCAATTACCAAGATGAGCCGTCGCGAAGGCTATGCTCTTCATCCAAAATCTCTCAGACACATGGTTAAGCGGGCTACCAAACCCGGCCAACATGGGCGAAGTCACAGACGGGCAACAACAAGTCAATACTCACTACAGCTTCGTGAAAAACAGAAGGTGAAAAGGCTTTATGGGCTATTAGAAAGACAGTTTAGCAATCTTATGACTGAAGCCAACCGTCTAGAAGGACAATCAGGCACGGTGTTGCTTAAACTACTAGAGCAACGAATAGATAATGTGGTCTATCGAGCCGGTTTTGCTACCAGTCGTCGTGCTTCACGACAATTAGTAACCCATGGGCATTTTTTGCTGAACGGTCGTCGGGTAGACATACCTTCTATTAGGCTAAAGCCGGGCGATGTACTGACCGTCAGGCCAAAAAGCAAAACTACGGAATACTTCAAAAAACTTAACGACATAGTGAGCAATAGCGATATTGCAATAAACTGGATGCAAGTAAATAGAAGTAAGTTTGAAATTAAAATAACCGGCGAGCCTACTAGGAGCGAGGCAGAGCCAGATATTAATGAACAACTAATAGTTGAGTACTACTCAAGGTAAAGGTAAAGAGGAGAAGGCAAATAATATGTCAAAAATAATTCACACCCCGCTACTGGCAAAAATCGATGAGCACGATACGCGTAGCGCTACTTTTGTAATAGAACCTCTCCATACTGGGTACGGTATGACTTTGGGTAATAGCTTGAGGCGGGTTTTGTTGTCTAGTATAGCGGGAGCTGCCATCACAGCCTTTAAAATTGAAGGAATAAGCCATGAATTTACCACGATTCAAGGTGTCAAAGAAGATGTAGTAGATATTATGTTGAATCTAAAAAAGATACGTTTTCGTGTTTATAGTGATGAACCTCAAAACTTGCGATTAGAATTTAAAGGTAAAGGTGTAGTTACAGCTAAAAACATACAAGTAAATGCTGATGTGGAAGTTGTTAACACTGATCAAGTTATATGTACTGTTGACAGCGATAAAACAAAGCTGGTCTTTGATCTAGTTGTAGAAATAGGTCGAGGCTATAGGGCAATCGAAGAAGCAGCTTCTAAGAAACCAAGTGACATGATAGCTCTAGACGCTATTTTTTGTCCTGTAACTCGAGTAAGGTTTAAAGTTGAAGATACCCGCGTAGGGCAAATAACCGACCTTGACAAACTTAGTATAACCATTAATACCGACGGCACTATCACCCCTAAAGACGCTTTTGAAGAAGCTGCGGCAATACTTGTCAATCAATATACGGCGTTGGCTGGTCAGACACGGGTCGAATCAACGCCCGCAAATAAAATTATGGCGGAAGATTACGAAGACGAAGATGAAGATCCTGCTGAATTATTAGTCTCGATAGAAGATTTAAACTTGAGTGCTAGAACCACCAACGCCTTAATCAATAACGAAATCCACACGTTAAAAGACCTGTTTAGTTTGAGTGATGCCGAACTGCGCGATCTTAAAGGATTTGGCCAAAAGGCTCTAGAGGAAGTAAAGGACAAGTTGGCAGAACTGGAGTTGTAAAAAATGCACCGACACGGATACAAAGGTCGAAAACTACATCGGAAAATGGATCAGAGAAGAGCTTTAATTAAAGGCCTAGCCAGTAGTCTATCCGAAAACGAGTCCATTGAAACAACATTGCCCAAGGCTAAAGAACTTGTGCCCTATTTCGAGAGGTTAATCACCAAAGCTAAGAAAGGAAATCTGCATAACCGGCGTCAGATAATTTCTAAAATGGCTAACGTCTACTCGGCTCATAAACTGGTAGACGAAATCGCGCCTAAACTAGGAGCCAGAAACAGCGGCCATTTACGAATTGAAAAAACCAACACTCGGCGAGGAGATAATGCTCAAATGGCTCGCGTTAGTTTTGTTGACGATTTGACTAAAAAGACAAAATCAACGGCGAGTAAAAGTGGGGATGAAAAACAATTAGCTACCAGTTCCAAAGTCGATAAAAAAGCTGTCAAGGAGGCTAAATAATAGTGAAAACATTTAGCGCCAAACCATCTGACGTTGTTCGCGAATGGTACATCATAGATGCATCCGAGAAGCCACTGGGAAGACTATCGACGCAAATCGCTAGGTTACTAATGGGGAAACATAAACCGCTATACACAGCACATATAGATTGCGGCGATAGTGTAGTTGTCATAAATAGCGATAAAATGATAGTCACAGGCAACAAGCTGCAGTCGAAAAAATATTATCGTCACAGCCACTACCCGGGTGGACTGAAATCGGCTACTCTCGAAGAAATGATGGCCAAAGATTCTACCGAGATAATAAAGTTAGCCGTTAAAGGAATGTTACCGAAAAACAAGCTACTTAAAGAAAGATTAAAACGATTACGAGTATTTAAAGATGCCGTGCATAACCATGAAGCGCAAAAGCCCAAGAAAGTGAGTTTTGAGTAATGCCAACAAAGAAAGAATATTTTTACGCCTTAGGACGCCGTAAAAGTGCAACTGCCAGAGCCAGATTACAACCGGGTAAGGGCGTAATTACTATTAACAACAACACACCAGAAGACTATTTTGATAACAGCAATCAATTGATAGAGAAAGTCAAAAAACCTTTGAAATTACTGGAAAAAGAGAACCAGTACGATTTAAGCATAGTAGTTGCCGGCGGAGGGCTTTCGGGGCAGGCCGAAGCCATAAGATTAGCCATTGCAAAGAGCCTGGTGGTACTAAACGAAGACTATAAGGCAACGCTCAAGAAGGCGGACTTATTAAGTCGTGATCCTAGGGAAAAGGAAAGAAAGAAATTCGGTCTAAAAGGAGCACGTAAGAAACGCCAGTTTACCAAACGCTAAAACATAAAACAATTCCCTAGACAATACATTTGATAGACTATTTGGCGCTAACCAGCTTTTTATGTTGTAAGATTATGGACCAGCCTACCAAAAAGAACTAGGTAACTAACTAAACATATTAAGTTATAATTTATATAAAAGATGGATAAAGAAATAATATTAACAGGCTTAAGAACTAACGCCGAATATCATCTGGGAAATTACTTGGGCGCTATTAAACCGATGGTGGAAAGATCTAAAAATCTAGCAGGCGAATACCAGATTAATTTATTTGCACCGGACATACACAGCTTTACTACCCCAATAGAACACAGCGCCTTATTCCATCAGACTATGCATAATTTAAAAGTCTTTGTGGCCTGCGGGTTACCGCTAAATAATACAGATATTTATATTTACCGCCAAAGTTACATACCGGCTGTGAGCGAACTTATGGTAATTCTAAATAACTTTGTTTCATTTGGCGTCCTTTCACGAATGACGCAGTTTAAAGATAAGGCTTGGATAAATAGCGACAATAACTCAACTAAGGGCTCAGAAACTACTAACTTTGAAGGTGCGTCTAATGACGGCCTTATAGCTGCTGGGTTATTTACCTACCCGGTGTTAATGGCCGCCGATATATTGCTCTTTTCGGCTAAATGGGTGCCGGTTGGGGACGATCAAACACAACACCTAGAATTCACTCGAGATTTAGCCATTCGCTTTAACAACAAGTTTGGCGAAATTTTTGTGGTGCCACAACCGGTATCAAAACAACACGATTTTGTTGGTAAAAATCAGGGCACACGTATCAGAAGCCTGCGTAATCCCGAAGTGAAAATGAGTAAAAGTATCGAAGATCCGGCCGGTACCATAAAGCTAAGCGATAAACCTGATGAAGCCGCCAAAAAAATTATGGGCGCAACAACCGATTCGGTTGGTGTGATTAATTTTGATTGGCAACGACAGCCGGGCATAACTAACCTGCTTCAAATATTAGCTTTGTTGAGCGATAAACCACAAAAGGCTATAAATAACGAATGGGTGGGTAAAACGAGCTACGGCGACTTAAAAAAGGCCGTGGCAGCAGTGGTTAGTTTTGCATTAGAAAACTTGCAGGCTAATATGAAAAATGTGAGCCAACAAGAATTACAATCCAAGCTAGAAAAATCCGAACATGAGTTACAAGAGGTTGCGAACACTAAGTTATTACAGGTCCAAAAAGCGGTGGGTTTGAGGCCTGCCTAGGATGCATTTGCCTACTATTAAGAACGAATCGCAAATACCGCTTAGAGCGGACGTCTTGTTGGCACAAAACTACCCCAAATACTCACGAGCGGCTTTAGCTAAACTCTTCACTATGGGCGAAATAACTAAAAACGGCGTTATTTTGAAGGCCGGTCAAAAAATTAAACCAAAAGAACGATTTTATGCCAACATCTCTTTACTAGAAAAGCCGGCAGATAATTTGCATTTACCCGTTATTTATGAGGATAGTAACGTAGTAGTGATTGATAAGCCCAGCGGTGTTATAAGCCACGCCAGTAGCCTTTACTGGGACGAACCCAGCGTTGCCAGTTTTATTAGAGACAAGGTAGCCGATTTAGGTGGTCAGAGAGCCGGAATAGTGCATCGATTAGATAGAGCTACAAGTGGCATCATGATTTGTGCGAAAAATGCCAAGGCAATGAGTTTCCTGCAGCGACAATTTGCTGGCAGAAAGGTTGAAAAAGAGTACATTGCAGTCATCGAAAATAACCTGGAGCCGCCACAGGCTGTTATTGAACTGCCAGTTGCTAGAAACCCCAGGAAGCCACAGACTTTTAAGGTCATAAACACCGGAAAACAGGCAACTACCGAATATCACGTTTTATGTGCTGCATCAAAATATTCTTTAGTGCTACTTAGACCTAAGACCGGTCGGACGCATCAAATTAGAGTGCACTTGAGCTATTTAAAAAACCCGATTGTTGGAGATGATTTATATAAAGGAAAATCTGCGCCACGGTTGTTTTTACACGCCTATAGCTTGGGTCTAGTTTTGCCTAATGGTACAAGTAAAGTATTTTATAGCCCCGTCCCTAGGGAGTTTATCGAGATTTTTGATAATGAAATTGTTACTAAGTAGTTTAGACCAGCAGAAATTTGAGCGTTTTGCTCTCCAGCCTCAGCAAGGTTTATTGCTAGTTGCCCCTAACAGGAGTGGAAAAACTACGGTATTAAATGAATTGGCGGCTTGTATTACAAAAAAACAATTAGGTCTGGTATCGGTTATAGAACCGGAAGAAGATAAAAAAACCATAGGCATAGACTCTATACGGCGACTGAAACAGGCCCTAAAACTGAAATCCAAACAACCGAGGGCCGTTATAATCCATAACGCCGGTTTGCTTACACCGGAAGCACAAAATAGCTTTTTAAAAATACTTGAGGAACCACCAAAAAATGTTCATTTTTTGTTAGGGGTCAACAACGATACCGCCATATTAGAGACCATCAAATCTAGAGTAGTAATTTGGCGTTTGGTTCCTCCAACGAAAAAGCAAATAACTGATTATTTTAGCGAGTATCCGATGCAAAAGATTGATAAAGCAATTGAAATATCTCAAAAAAGAGCCGGCTTAATAAAAGAGCTGCTAACCAAAGGCTCATCCAGCGAAGTCCTAGAAAGTATAGAATTGGCTAAAACTATACTCGCTTCAGACCGTTTTAAAAGACTGTTGTTAGTTGATGAATTGTATAAGGATCCGGTAAAGACAAGTAGTCTATTGGAAGGTTTAGAAATAGTCTGCCAGGCAGCGCTTAAGAAGTCGGCCGACTCTGGTCTATCCAAAACTTCCAAATGGGCTAAACGCTTGAAAGAGGTATTAGATAGTCAGTATAAAATATCCAATAACCTTCAGGCCAGACCCGTGCTGACTAGGTTGTTTTTGGTGCTATAATAAGAGGCAAATAAAATGATTGAACTTGTTGTAATACTTATAATTGCGGCTGTAGCAATGCGCTCGACATACAGAACTGATAAGGGGGTTTCTGATATGCCGGAAAGAATTGGTGCCAGATTGGGCAGATTGTGGGAGATCGCCTACCAAGGCATGCGCGAAAACAAATTACTTCGCGCCGAAAAAGCTCTGCTTACGATACTGAAAATAGACCAAAAAAACGCTGCTGCTTATAATCGTTTAGGTATTTTGTACGCTAAACAAAAAGAATTTAAAGACGCTATAGATTGTTTCGAAATAGCTTCAAGTATTGAAAAAAGTGCTTCAAGCTTGCACAATCTTGGTCTAATTTATTACGAAACCGGGGATTATTCTAAAGCCTCTGTCGCTTTCGAGGAAGCTTTACAACTAGAAGATAATTTAGCGGCGCGACATATAGCCTACGCCAAAGTGCAAGAAAAATTAGGTAATGACAAAAAAATGATTGCCGAATTGGAGGCCGCTGCCAAAATAGAGCCCAATAAGGAGACTAGCCTGTTGCTAATGAAAGCTTACGGGCTCAAAGGTATGGAAGATAAGGCTCAAGCCCTAAAAAGGTCAATAAAAAAAAGGAGCATAAAAGCTAAACCACGGAAGGTGATTCGTCCACCACGAGTAGTCGTCTAATTCTTGTTTTTCCTCTTGACAACCTTTGCACATTTTCTGTTAATCGTCTATAACGTAAGTTGAACCACTATGTGGCTTTTGGTAATATGTTTTTTGTGCCGACATAGCTCAGTGGCCAGAGCGGCTGTTTTGTAAACAGCGGGTCGTGGGTTCGAATCCCTCTGTCGGCTCCAAGCATACTTGTAGCAAGATAGAAGCTTGCGTCGGATGTATTTGCGAGAGCATCTAACACAAACATTTGTCGTTGGGTGTAATTAAAGGGCGGTGTTTAACAAAAGGCGTGCTTTTAGTAGACTATAAGTGCGCACTTTAGCAGGGTTAGTGAAGCGGTCAAACACGACAGACTGTAAATCTGTTGGCATATGCCTTCGTAGGTTCGAATCCTACACCCTGCACCAGGCCCACCTAGCTCAGTTGGTAGAGCGCATCCATGGTAAGGATGAGGTCACCGGTTCAAGCCCGGTGGTGGGCTCCATAAGGATTAATTTAGTTAAAGAATTTTGCCTAAGGCGTTTAGTAAATTAGTGCTAGCAGCAGTTCTAAAAGTGTTGTTTAAAACAGATTACTATGGTAAAGTTACTTGGAAAATAGTGAAGAATAAGGTTTATGATTAATGGCTAAAAAAACTCAGAAGCGTAAAGTAATAGGTTTAACTTGTGAAAATTGTGGACAAAGACACCACTATACTGTTAAAAATACCCAAAATACGCCAGATAAAATTACCCTAAGAAAATATTGTCCAACGACACGAAGTTACTGCAAACATACCGAGACATCCAAAAGCCTTGGTCGTCATGTAGTAAAAGCTAAAAAATAGTTAAACGTAAACCAAAAAAGTAACAGCGAGACTATAAAGTCTCGGGGGAAGTTTCATCGGCTATATCAAGAGCCGTATTGATAAATTCGGCATGACTCCAAACTAACGGAGCGACTCCCGCTGGCTGGCCGCTAACAGGTTTAATTTGTTCGCTAAATACTCCGCTTGGGTAGGCCAAGCTTTGTGCCCAATCCAGCAACGCTCTGGCTTGGTCAAGTTCTTTGATTAAAACATAGTACTGAGCTAACCATAAGCTGCAAACAAACCAAGGATTAGGGATTGAATTCGAGTAATCCATTAAATAACGATCGTTTTCGTATCTGATAGTTCCACCGGCAGGCCCTAAGTTAGTTAAGCGGTTCTCTACGGCTTCTGCCGTTTTGATTAGCTTATCGGCGTCTTGCTTGGCGTCTTTAAACATCAGTACACCATAAAAACTGGAGATATCTAAAACATTGTCAAAGGTCAAAGAATCGTCTGGTTCAAGCAAAAAACCTTTTCTGAAATAATCATTTTCGGGATCGTATAAAACTTCAAAAGATTGTTTTATTTTTTCGGAAGCCATTAGCCACTGAACGCTATCCTCTGGGAAGTCGAACAGTTCTGCAAATTTAGCTGCGCGTTTAAGAGCGTGCTCAACTAAAGCACAGGTGTAGGTGCTTGTTAAAAATTTTTCTTCCCACAGATCATAGCTGGCGTGGGGCAAGCCGGTGGCTTTATCGGTGAACTTAAGCATGAAATTAGCAGCCGGTTTTATAAATGTGCTGTAGACTGACTCAACAAACTCATAATCTTTACTGTGGTCGTAGTATTCTCCTAACATACAAATTACTATTGCAGTTTCGTCTTCTTGGATAGCCAACTCTTTTTTGCCGTTGCGTAACAGTGAATGCCAAGTACTCCCAACCGATTTATCTGGTAAGTATTTGTGAGCTAAATATCCATCTGGGTGTAGAACGTCCCGGCAAAATTCGAAAAAACGTTTTGGCTCATCACGGTAACCCATGCGGATCAACGGCCAAATAGCGTAGGCACTGTCACGAGGCCAGCAGTAGCAATAGTAGTCGCGCCCGTAATTTAGTATCGAACTATCACCACTGGCTAAAATACTACCCCTCTTATCACAATGAGTTGCGATTAGCATCATTGATTTTTGAACCAACGAGCGGTA
>JAGOOV010000050.1 GCA_017992295.1 Candidatus Saccharimonadota bacterium | reverse complement strand
CCATGGCTGTAATATATGTGTGATCGTCTATAATTCCGGTTTTGTCTTTGATGCCGATAACTTGCTGTGGCTTCACCAGTTGTACCTGAGGCTTTTTAGTAAACGCCAGGTTCTTGTACCAGTCCGATTGATTGAGCTCTTCGGTCAACATCTCTAAACTAGCCCCGCCACCACAAAGTAAAATCCGATGAGGTAAATGATCTAATCGCTTAAACTCTTCAAGAGCCAGCTGCACACCGCTCAACCACACCGCCAGCGTTTTTCTAAGAGCTGATTCTACTTCGTGGCGATACGACAACGGGGCGCGACCATCACTTAACCCCAGTTTTAAGGCTTCGGCTCTTTCAAAATCAATGTTTAAGTCGCGTTGTATAGACTTGGTAAAGCTACGACCACCAATGCCGAACATTTTAGTTCCTTCAACCCCGCCTTCATTAACAACTGCTATATCCGTAGTTCCGCCCCCAACATCTAATAAAATAGCGCTTAAATTAGCGTTTGGGTCGTCACCGATAACCGATCTTGCAACCGCAAAAGGCTCGGCTGCCACCGTAATCAATTCCAAATCCAGTTGATCTGCTACTCTTTCAATTGCACCTATATGTATTAAGGGCGCAAACGCCGTATATAGTTGCACCTGGACGTCTTGACCCTGAAAACCAATGGGGTTAGTCACCCCGTAGCCATCAATTTCTATCGATATTAGAGCGCTGTTAATCAACTTAAGCCCTATCTGCTTGCCTCCAGTCTCGCTGGCCAGCTGATTTTTAGCGCTGTCCATTGCCTTGTCTTGAACTAAGGTGAATATTTTGTCTATCTCGGCTATGTCTATTCGTCTATCGGGGTCTTTACGCTTAAATCTCACCGTGGTGGTATTACCTTTAACCAACTCGCCGGCTATCCCTACCACGGCACTTCGACCACTTAACCCCGACTGTTGCTCGGCCTGGTTTAGTGCTCGATCGCAGTTAGCCACCACAGCTGCTATGTCTGCAATAGCCCCGGCTTGCATATCGGTCAAACTCTGGTGTTCTCTGCCTACGCCGACGACTTCCAATAGGCCTTCGCTATCAATTTTTGTGACGAGGGCTTTTATATTTTCGGTCCCAATATCCAACCCAACGACAAGTTGTTCGTTATTTCGTTTTTTGTGATGCTTTAAGTTGTTTTTAGAAAGCTTAAAACGCTTGAGCATATCGGTTTAATTTTATCATAACTATCTTTAAGGTCAGCAAAACTAGAACATTGACTAGACTCGAACTATATTGTAATATACTCAAATGTCTGAATATCAAAAACCTCAGTATGCCGACGAAATTGGTAGTTCTGGATCGAAGGAAAGCTTAGATAATCCATCTGCCCTGCGGGCTATCGAAAAAAAAGCCGAGGCTCTCCTAGGCCAAAGTGAATACACCAAGTCTACCCATCTAGGGACTAATGATTTTTTTGTAAGTAAAGATAATTTTTGCGAAGAAATAAAAAAAGAAAAAATCTTTCCGCCTTTTTTTAGTTCACTTTACTTCCATCTTGATCTGAATGAATGGCGCCTTAAAGCAAATAATTCTTGGCAATTGAAGATGGACTGGATGGCCGGCAATATGCCATACTACGTTAATATTTCGCCGGACGGAACATATATAGACTCAGCTTACAATAAAAAACCTCGCCGATTTGATCTAGCTTTAGCTCCTAAGCTTCTAGGCGGTTTTGTCAACGCTTCGGCCGATACCAACAATTACGAAATATGGAATCAAGACTATTTAAGAAAAGCTGAATCTTTAACTCAAATTAATCCTGACGAAACCTTGGAGCTAATTGAAGAATTAGTATGCGGATTGGCTGATGTGAGTGGTTACTATTTCTCCCGTACGACCACCCCCACATTAATAGACAGTTTCGGACGGGCGTTAAGAGTGCAACGGGAAGTCGGAAAATCTGACATCGATGGCGCTTCTTATGCCACGAAAGTAAGCCTATCTCAAGAAAGTATTTTAGGGATTTTAAGGTATGATATTGAACAAACTAGACATATCGACCTTAACGACTACAAAACCAAACAAACTAGGGTCACTTGCCAAACAGTTGATGCGAAAGATGTATTTAGTCTAGATATTGATGCATTTCTTGACAACCTATACACTTTTAAACCAATCGTTATAGACCCGGTATCGGACGCAGATAGCTATAATAAAATTCTACGAAGTGTCGAATCTTCGCTAGAAGAATTTAGCTAATAATCAACAGTTTATATTAAGACAGCCTTAATCCGACGCACCCCGGCACTTGAAGCTTCTTCTTTAGTTATCTTAAACCTTTTACCTCCGTCAGCCAGCTCGCCGGTACGTGTTACGTGCGGACCACCACATATTTCTCTACTAAAAGGCTTTTGTTTATCTCCTACGTAGTAAACTCTTACTTTGTCAGCATACTTATGACCAAACACTCCAACGGCACCAGTTTTTAGGGCTTCTTTGGTATTTTCTTCTTGCCAAGTAACCAGGTAGTCTTCAGTTATGGCATCGTTTACAATTTGCTCTATTTTAGCGATTTCTTCAGGCGTAACTTTTTGTGGATGGGTAAAATCAAAACGCATCCTCTCTGCCGTTACATTGGCACCTTTTTGCTGCACTCCACTACCTAAAACAGACACCAAAGCCGCATTTAAAAGATGCGTGGCTGTATGTAGCTTCGTCGTCATTTCACTGGTATCGGCCAAGCCGCCCTTAAACAATCCTTTAGAGGCTGTTTGACTGCGTTGTCGTTGTTCTTGCATTAATCGATCGAAATCTTTGCGCCAATTTTTTGAAATAGGTATATTTCTCTTGTTCGCCTCCTCAATACTCAACTCAACCGGAAAGCCATAGGTATCATACAGTTCAAACACGTTTTCACCAGTTAATGGTCCAATCTTGCTTGTTTCTTTAGACTGTATAGATGGCGGTCCTAGCGCGCCAAAGCCAACCGCTCTTTCAAACTGCCTTAAACCCTGTTTTAGTGTTTGACGAAACACCCTTTCTTCATGCTCTAATACTGTAATTACATTTTTTTCTTGATTGCTAACTTCGGGGAAATCGTTGCTGTATAGCTTGGTTATTACCGGAGCAATACGTTTACACAAATCTTGTTCTATACCGATATCCAGAGCATAACGTACAGACCGGCGGACTATGCGTCGCATAACGTAACCTTGCAGTTTGTTGCTTGGCGTGACGCCGTCGGCTGCTAAAAACACTCCGGCTCGCAAATGATCGGCAATAATTCTGAAAGCGTTTTTATGCTGTTCGTACTTGCTCGCACTAATTTGCTGCAATTTTTCTATAATCGGCCAAAAAACGCTTATTTGAAATATATCAGAGCTATCATTAACGGCCGCTGTTAAACGCTCTAAACCACCGCCAAAATCAACGTTCTTTTTGGGTAATTCCTTGAAGCTTCCGTCAGCTTGTTTTACAAACTCCATAAACACCGAGTTGCCAATTTCTATGAATCGGCCACAATTACAGTTCGGGTGACAATGTTTACCATATTTGCTGTCGTGTTTTATATCTAAAAATTCATAGAACACTTCACTGTCTGGCCCTCCGGGTTCACCGACTGGCATTTCTTCCGGTTTGCCCGATCGACTCCACCAGTTTTTGGCTGAATCATAATAAAAAATCCTGCCTCCCTGCATACCTTTGCTGTAACCGTCGGTCTCGCTGCCAATTTCAACAATTTTACCGTCTATGTTTTTTTGCAAAAACAACTCTTGCCATATCTCGACCGACTTTTCGTCTTTGGCAATATTGGCCTGCTTGTCTCCTATAAAACAAGTTACGTAC
>JAGOOV010000049.1 GCA_017992295.1 Candidatus Saccharimonadota bacterium | reverse complement strand
TTCGAAGCGCTAGCGGCTGGTACCCCAGTAATAGCCTACAAAGCCGGCGGAGCTCTGGATTATGTAAATCAAGAAACCGGCTTATTTTTTGACAAACAGACTACCGATTCTCTGGTTGAGATCTTAAAAAAATTTAATTCCAAGAACTTTGACCAAAAAAATCTTTTAAAAAATGCGGCTGAATTTAGCAAGCAACAGTTTATTAACAAGTTTAAACAATTTTTGGAGAAAAAATGCACATTTTAGTAACGGGCGGGGCCGGATATATTGGCTCTCATACGGTTTTAGAACTGCTTAATCAAAATTATCAAGTAACAGTGGTCGACAATCTTTCTAACAGCTCTAAAAAATCATTACAAAGAATTCAAGAAATTACTAAAGAAACGGTTGCTTTTCATAAATTCGATTTACAAAATTATCAAAAATTAGATGCTTTGTTTACAAGCAATAAATTCGACGCGGTTATCCACTTCGCCGGCTTGAAAGCCGTTGGAGAGTCGGTTGAAGTACCTTTAAAGTACTACGACAACAACCTTACATGTACCCTAGTGCTTTTAAAAATAATGAATAAACATAAAGTAAAACAGCTGGTGTTTAGTTCTTCGGCCACAGTTTACGGTGATCCGACTGTTGTACCCATTAAAGAAGACTCCCCGCTAAAGTCCACTAACCCTTACGGTCGGACAAAGTTGATGATAGAGCAAATCCTTCAAGATTTAGCGGCCACAAACGGAGATTGGCAAATTACTTCGCTGAGATATTTTAACCCCATTGGGGCTCATCATTCCGGAAAAATTGGTGAGGATCCAAACGGTATACCAAACAACTTGCTGCCTTATGTTAGCCAGGTAGCCAGCGGCCGGCTAAAAAAAGTTCACATATTTGGCAATGATTACCCTACCCCAGACGGTACCGGTGTTAGGGATTACATTCATGTAGTAGATCTGGCTAAAGCTCATATAGCAGCACTAAAAAGAGCAGGAAAAAAGGATGAATATCGAGCCATTAATATTGGCACGGGCAAAGGTGCCAGCGTGTTCGAAATAATCAGCGCTTTTAAAAAAGCCTCGGGCAAAGATATCCCTTACGTTATAGACAAACGCCGCCCTGGCGATATAGCTACCTGCTTTGCCGACCCTACATTAGCCAAAAAAGTTTTAAAATGGCAGGCAGAATTTTCTATAGAAGATGCCTGCCGAGATGCCTGGAAGTGGCAAGCCAATAATCCAAACGGCTATAATTAGAGTTACTTTATGTGCGGAATAGTCGGCTACATCGGTAAAAATAATTCAATAGAACCAGTTCTAAACGGTCTGAAAAATTTAGAATATCGCGGGTATGACTCAGCAGGAATTGCGTTCGCCAGCGATAATTCTGTCAAATGTATTAAGCAAACCGGACGCGTATCGAACTTGGGAAATGCTATCAATAAACAAGTAAAGACAAAAATGGCTATCGGCCACACTCGCTGGGCTACTCACGGCCCTCCTACGATTTTGAATGCCCACCCACATTACAATCCCGATAAAACAATTTTTGTTGCTCATAACGGTATCATCGAAAATTACGAAGATATTCAAAAATTTTTATGTGACAGAGGATACAATCAAATAACTCAGACCGATAGTGAGCTAATTCCCCTTCTAATCGATTACCACTATAAAAAAGATAATAACCTCGAAAAGGCTTTTAGGAATACCGTAAGAGAGCTTGAGGGCGCCTTTGCTATTGCAATGATTAGCACACTAGACAAGACTAATATGTACGTTGCAAAAATGTCTAGCCCTCTGTTAATTGGTATAGGAAAAAGCTCTAATATGGTGGGGTCGGATGTATCGGCTGTTTGTGATTACGCTAAAAAAATAATTCATTTAGAAGATTATGAAATGGCTAAAGTGGGCTTCAAGAAATATAAAATTACTAATTTTAAAAATAACAATTGTGTAGACAAAACCCCCGAGAATATAAATTTAGAAACCATCAAAGCTGACTTAAAAGGTTACAAGCATTACATGTTAAAAGAGATTTTTGAAGCCCCACAAACTATCCAATCTGCAATGTTAGGAAGAGTAAAGACCGAATCAAACAGCATTAAGCTCGGTGGACTAGAATTGGTCGAAAACCAGCTACAATCTATCGAACGAATTTTGATAGTTGCTTGCGGAACGTCGTATTACGCCGGGTTGATTGGAGAATACTTGATAGAGGAGATTGCAAATATTCCTGTAGAAGTGCAACAAGCTAGCGAGTTTAAATATAAAAATGAGCCGATCTTTAAAAATACCGTTGTACTGGCTATTTCGCAGTCTGGCGAAACCGCGGATACTATTGCCGCGCTAAAAAAGGTTGAAGATAGTGGCGTTTTACGACTGGGGATAGTAAACTCTCCAGGCTCTACTATAGCTCGTATTACCGATGCGGGAGTTTACTGCCACGCCGGACCCGAAATATCCGTTGCGTCAACCAAAGCCTTTATTGCCCAAGTAACGGTATTGTCGGAAATAGCTTTAATGTTAGGTAAGGGTAAGATCCCAAATTACAAACAGTTGATTAAAGAGATAGTACTGTTGCCAAAAAAAACCCAAGTCACACTCAAACAAGCAGACCGTATCGAGTCAATAGCTAAAAAATATTACAAGTATAAAGATTTTCTTTTCATTGGCCGGGGTTACGAATACCCGGTAGCACTAGAAGGTGCCTTGAAACTTAAAGAAATCAGCTATATACACGCCGAGGGTTACGCCGCTGGCGAAATGAAGCATGGACCACTTGCTATGATAGACCCAAAATTCCCGACATTCGCTCTAGCGTCCAGCAGCAACTTAATAGAAAAAACTACTTCTAATTTGCAAGAAATAAAAGCTAGAAAAGGTAAAATAATCGTTGTCGTAACTAAAAAAACAAAGGCTAAAGTTAAAAGTCTTGTCGACGAAATTATTGAGATCCCAGAGACATTGGATCAGTATCTACCTATTTTAGAAGCAATTGTCGTCCAACTTTTTGCTTATTATGTTGCCTTAAATAAAAACCTTGACATAGATAAACCAAGAAATTTGGCCAAATCAGTCACCGTAGAATAGAAGTTTTACCGCTAACTAACTGCGAGCATCGCATACTATCCAATCCGCCCAATCTGTTTGTAATATCACCAAATTCTAGAGGTTTCCCGACACCCTCAGTGAGAGTAAAATTGCATTTAGGTAGATAAGGAAGCTTATAACCAAAGTACCTATTTAGTATTACCCTAAATATGTTTACTGAGTTAGCATACTTCTCGATATCTTGAGTTGCGACTTTTGGCAAATGATATGCAGCCAGTATCCCGTACTTAGCCCTTAAGTCTTCATCCGACCAATTGAGCATGTTTTCATCCCCCGTCGATTTACCCAGATTACCTATTCTTTCTTGAGGATAAAACCCCTCGTCTGATAAAAGTACAACAATCGCCTTGCCCTTAGAGTTGTTAATAATTTTCTTTATAATTGGTAGAATTTTGCTATTTGTAAAATTTAATTGATTTAAGTATTTTTGGGTCACAAGCTCGCCGTTGCTTCCTGGTTCAATGCTTGCATCAGATAAAGAGCCATTTGCATTAAACACATAAGGTGGATGAGGCAGTAGCAAGTGGGTAAAAATAAATTTTCCTTGTTTGCTACCATTTTCCAATTTGGCGTACTGCTCCAACACCTTCAACTGTTGTAACACCTGGTTCTCGTGATTAGACTCATATACCCCAATCTTTCTTAATATTCCTGTAATAAAATTTTTGCTTAAAACTACTTGTTTTTTTTTTAATTTTGTTTATTCTCATTATTCTGTATTTCTCTGCTTTAACCGGAGTTG
>JAGOOV010000010.1 GCA_017992295.1 Candidatus Saccharimonadota bacterium | reverse complement strand
GTGCAACAGCTGATTAAGAAGCAACTGGGTTTATGAAATGATAGTAAATTGTTTCACACACAAACTAATTAATACTTTTTTAACTTTAAAAATATTTAATCCAGTTAATTCAATATAAAAACTAAGGAGTTTTTAATGAGTTCTATTAAATTACCAACAAAGGCAATCATTGCGGCAGCCGGGCTGGGAACGCGCTTTTTACCGCAAACAAAAGCTATGCCTAAAGAAATGCTACCGATAATAGATAAGCCGGTAATCCAAATTATCGTCGAGCAGCTGGTATCTTCGGGAGTGACGGACATTATTATTGTGACCGGTAGCACTAAGCGGGCAATAGAAGACCACTTTGATCGTTCCGACGAATTAGAAAATGAACTGAATGCCAAGGGTAAAGATAAATTAGCCAACTATATAAAAGATATAGCCGAAATGGCTAATTTTATTTACCTAAGGCAGAAGGGCTCACCAAAGGGCAACGCGTTACCTCTGTTAAATGCCGCCCATCTGATAGGAAATGATGAGCCGTTTTATTACTTCTTCGCCGATGATTTTTTTAGAAGTGAGGTGCCGCATTCTAAACAACTGTGTGAAGTATATAAACAAACAGGTAATTCGGTTATATCTTTGATTAAGGTCAAATCGGAAGACACTAAAAAATACGGCATGGCAGACGTAGAAAAAATTAGCGGCCGGGTATATAAAATCAATAAGCTGGTCGAAAAACCCGGGCCCCTAAAAACTCCTTCATTGTTCGGTACGGCTGGCGGTTATCTATTGACTCCGGGTATAATGCCGTTTGTCGAAAAGTTGACTCCTAGTGCAAGAGGAGAAATCGAACTACCCTCGGCTATCAACGCTTTCGCTCAAGTTGGTGGCGTTTGCGGAAAGTTGATAGAAGGCGTTTACCACGACGCCGGCGACAAAGCACGTTATTTACAGGCGGTCGTAGACCACGCTTTGGCCGATCCTAAACTAGGGCCGACTTTTAAAAAATATCTTAAATCTAGACTAAATCAACATTGATTGTATAATTGTAAACATGGATACATACGATATTTTGGTAATATTCCTCTCAATTTTTTTGGCAATCTTTTTGTTGCTGGGAATTGTGGTTTTTACCTATCTAATACAAATTTTGAAACAAGCTAAAAAAGTTGCCAATACAGTAGAAAGTGTGGCTGAAAATGTCGAAACTTTTAGCTACCGAATAAGCAGGGTCGTAACGCCAGTGGCGATTATTAAAACCGTAACAGATTATTTTAATAAGCATAAGCGTAAAGACTCTGACAAAGAGTGAAAGGGGCTAAATAATGAAAAAGGGAACAGGTAAAAAAATTGCTATTGGAACGTTTTTGGGCGTAGTTACCGGCTATATTACCGGTATCCTAACCGCACCTAAAAGCGGCAAGGAAACCAGGCAGGATATTAAAGCGGCTAGTGCTAAAACGTTAAGAGAAGCTGAAAAACACTTAAAAGTGTTATATAGCGAGCTTGACGAAGCCATAGTAAAAGCAACCAAAAAAGCCAAAGAGTATACCAGTCAGGGGCAAGAAAAACTCGAAGAGCTGGTAGATAAAGCCAAGGACGCTAAGCAAAAGGCCAAAGACGTTTTAAGCGCTATTCGTGCCGGGGATGCCGAAGATCCCGATTTGAAAGAGGCAGTAGCAAAAGCTACCGAGGCAAAAAACAAGCTGTTAGATTTTCTGAAAAAACCAATCAAGTAACTTAAAGCCAGTATTTTTTACACCATAAAAGCTGGGCTAATGAGCTCGGCTTTTAATATAATGTAGTTAATTGTTTGGGGAGGTTATGCCAAAAAATTATAAGACACCATCGGCTCAGGACTATGTACATTTGCACAACCATACCCAATATTCATTACTTGATGGGTTAACAAAAATTGGCCCGTTACTGGATTTTGTCAAAGAATCCCGTATGCAGGCCGTAGCCAAAACCGATCACCGCACCTTAGCCGGTACTATTGAATTCTACAAGAGCGCTCAAGCTAAGGGTATTAAGCCGATTATTGGCTTTGAGACTTATGTGGCTGCGAGAAAATATACCGATAAAGATCCGCGTTACGACAAGTTACGTTATCATTTGGTTTTACTGGCTATGAACAATCAAGGCTACCAAAATCTTTTGCGTCTGTCGACTTTAGCCAATCTACAAGGCTTTTACTATTACCCGCGAGTAGATCACGAACTATTGAGTAAACATAGTGACGGGTTAATAGCTATGAGTGCCTGCGCTTCGGGTGAAGTGGCTTACAACTTAAAAAACGATCAACCCCAGAAAGCCGAGGAAGCTTTACTGTGGTATAAAAGCGTTTTTAAAGATCGTTTTTATCTAGAAGTACAAGATTTTGGGCATCCTAAAAATCCTCAATATTGCGAAGAGCAGGGGGCTATAAACAACAAAATAATTAAATTGGGCCAACAACACGAGGTGCCTATTATTGTGACTTGCGACGCGCACTATCTTAAAAAAGAAGACCAAGAAGCTCATGAAATACTGTTATGTGTTGGTACCGGTTCATTTATAAGTGATTCTAACCGTATGAGCATGAAGGATTATCCGCTTTTCTTAGAACATCCCAATGAAATAATCAAACGATGGGGCAAAGAGCATCCCGACTTTATATACAACACTAAAAAAATTGCCGATTCTTGCAATGTAGACATTGAGTTAGGTAAATTCAAAATTCCTAAATTTGATGTGCCGGCTAAAGAAACAGAACAAACCTATTTAGAAAAACTTGTTTACAGAGGTTTAGCTTTTCGCTATGGAGTTGCCACCGAAACCCAGTCGCAAAAGCTCAGCGTTAGCCAGGCTAAAAAACTATTGCCAAAGCATATCAAACAACGAGCCGAATTTGAGCTCAGTACCGTTAAAAAAATGAACTTTAGCGGTTATTTTTTAATTATTTGGGATTTTATAAAGTGGGGAAAAGACAATGGTATCGTTTTTGGTCCTGGTCGCGGTAGTGCTGCCGGTTCGATAATGGCCTATGCCTTAAAAATTACCGACTTAGACCCTATTAAGTACGATTTATTGTTTGAAAGGTTCTTAAACCCCGACCGCATCAGCATGCCCGATATTGACATTGATATACAAGATTCCAGGCGTGACGAGGTTATTAGGTACTGTATCCAAAAGTACGGTGAAGAGCGAGTGGCCAACATTGGTACTTTCGGGACTATGGCCGCACGCGCTGCGGTGCGTGATGTGGCGAGAGTGCTAGAGGTACCATATGCGGAAGCTGATCGCCTGGCGAAAATGGTGCCGCCACCATTGCAAGGTCGCCACATACCAATAGAAATATCAATCAAAGACAACGCCGAGTTAAGACAAGAATATAACAATAATCCGGTGTCTCGTAGGGTATTAGATATGGCTAGTCGCCTGGAGGGGACGGTGCGCAGTTTGGGGGTTCATGCTGCCGGAGTGGTTATTGCACCTGATGATATTGTAAAGTTCGTGCCGCTTCAGATGGCTCAAAAAGGGGTTGTAACTACCCAGTACTCCATGGGACCTGTCGAAGATTTAGGCCTACTTAAAATGGATTTTTTGGGTTTAGCAAATCTAACCATTATAAAAAACGCTTTAAGAATAATAAAAAAAGTTCACGGCCAAAATATTGATATCGGTAGCCTCCCTTTAAGCGATAAAAAAACATACGAATTACTTAGCCGGGGAGACACAATTGGTGTTTTTCAGTTGGAATCGGCCGGTATGAAAAGATATCTAAAACAACTAAAACCATCAGAATTCGAAGATATTATTGCTATGGTGGCGCTATATAGGCCAGGGCCGATGCAGTTTATAGAAGATTTTATCGATCGAAAACACGGCCGAAAAAAAATTGAATATTTGCATCCCAAAATGGAAAATGCTCTCAAAAGCACCTACGGCGTGCTGGTTTATCAGGAACAATTTATGCAAATTTCTAAAGATTTAGCCGGTTTTACTGGTGGTCAAGCTGATACTTTGCGCAAAGCCGTTGGCAAAAAAATAATGGACTTGATGAAAAAAGTTAAGCCGGAATTTATTGAAGGCGCGGTTAAACATAGCCAAGCCGATCCTAAGTTGATGCAAAAATTTTGGTCACAGCTCGAAGAGTTCGCCAACTACTGCTTTAACAAAAGTCACGCGGCCTGTTACGCCATGATTGCCTACTGGACGGCCTATCTAAAAGCTAATTATCCGGCGGCTTTTATGTCGGCTGTAATGACCAGCGACTACGACAACATCGATCGTCTGGCTATAGAAATTAACGAATGTAAAAAAATGGGTATAAAAGTCTTGCCGCCGGATGTCAATCAGTCTTTCCACGAGTTCAGCATTGTGCCGGGTAAAAAAATAACTCAAATACGCTTTGGCCTAGATGCCGTCAAAAACGTCGGTAGTGGCGCTGTAGAAGAAATTATCGAAGCCCGCGAATCTAAAGGTTTATATACCTCAATCGAAGATTTTTTAAGCAAGGTAGACAACACTCAAATTAACCGTAAAGTGTGGGAAAGTTTAATCCGGGCTGGAGCTTTTGACAGATTTGCCGACAGGGGTTGTTTACTCGACAGTATCGACAAGATAATTGCTACCGGTAGCAAGGTAGGTCGGGATAAAAACAGCGGCCAAATAGATTTGTTTAGTAATACCGACAACAAAGGGGTGAAACTTAGCTTGGATATCCCCAAAAAGAACACCGCCTACTCCGACCACGACTATTTGCAATGGGAAAAAGAACTACTTGGTCTTTATTTGTCAAAACATCCTCTAGAAGATTACGAGGTCATATTGTCCGAGCAAACTGTACCTTTGGCTAAAGTGACTAATAAACACGACAATCAACTGGCGGTGGTTGGCGGTATGGTAAGTGCAATCAGGCAGATTACCACCAAAAACGGCCAACCGATGGCTTTTGTGCGTTTAGAAGATATTAATGGGGATGACCGAGAACTGGTGGTATTTCCATCCGTCTATAAAGAGGTATTTACAACCTTAAACAGCGAAAAAGTGCTAAAAGTTAAGGGTCGTATAAATGCAACCGATCAGAACGGCAATCTACTTGCTGATGCTAAAATAATTGTTAATAGCGTCACTACCATAGACATTAAAGAAGCCAAGGAATATAAACCAACCGGGCGCAAAAAAAGTCTTGGCAGCAAGAAAGCCAACTCCGAAGAAATACCAGCAGAAGAATCCATCCAGTGGAACGAGCCCCTTGCTAAACCCAAAAGGCTTTATCTGCGAATGCCAGACTCAGACGATTTAAAAACGCTGCATTCCTTAAAGCAAATACTGGACGATAATCCCGGAAAAAACGAAACGGTGTTGGTTATCGGGCAAGATAAGCAAATCATCAGATTACCTCAAAAAGTGGACTGTAGCGACAAAGTGGTCGAATCGCTTTGCTCGGTTCTAGGCAAAGACAGCGTTAAACTGCAATAATCAACCACGGAAAAGCTCGGCCATAGCAGACGATCATAGAGTAGGCGAGCGGTTAATTTCTTTAATGTGGCGGATTTCTATAAAACTGCCAATTACCATAAACAAGCCGGCAATGGCGATTATAAATGCTACCGGTATATCGCCTAGCTTTGGTTTAAAGTTAGTTGTTGTTCCGGCCGGGCTGGTGGGGGCCGTAACCACTTGCTTTTCGGCAGGTTTGGCGTAAAGGGCTACTATTACATAAGTGTTCTTGTGACCTTCGTAGTCGCCAAAGAAGGCCATGCCAATACCAAAATCTTGATAATCGTCGCTTAAAAGATTTTCGCGGTGTGAGGGGCTGTTAAGCCAGCCATTAATAACAGCATTGGCATTTTCGTTAGTAATTGCTAAATTTTCACCGGCAATATCATAACTGTAAGACACTTTTTTTAGATAATCCCATGCCATAGTGCCATCGGGAGCAGTGTGAGCAAAATAACGACCTTTAGCCATATCCTCGGCTTTCGTTTGCGCGGCATCCATTAATTGGAGATTAACCTTTAAGGTTTTTTTGCCATACTGTTCGCGAGCCTGATTAGACAAACCGATTACGTCACTAGCGCCAAAAGCGTAAGAACTACTATTAATGGGGGTAAATATCATAAAAGATATAAATATTACAAACACACCGGTAATGAATAGAACGTGTCCAAGAGATTGTTTTTTTATATTCATCTAACCTTACCACCACCAAAACGTAGGCTATACATTGCTATGGCCGCAGCCACACTAACGTTAAGTGATTCTTTTTTTCCTAACATTGGTATCTCTAAAATAATATCACTTTGTTTTAAAACAGCAGAGCTTAAGCCGTTGATCTCGTTGCCTAACAGGAGTGCCACAGCTGAGCGGGGGCAAAACTTATGCAAGCTAACACTGCCATCAGATTGCTCAATGGCCACAATTTGATAACCGTGCTTGCGGGCCTTATTTATTGCAAGCTTAGTACTGCCATAAACGCTAAATTTAACGTTGTTTTCTGCTCCTAGCGCTGTTTTATGTATGGCGGCTGTCTGTTTAAGGGCTAAATGCGGCAGACGCTTGTCGTTGACTAGTTTGGGGTAAGGGGTGATGCCGGCAAAGTAGATATGTTCTATGCCAAAACCATCGGCCGTCCTTAATATACTGCCAACGTTATGACAGCTTCTGATATCTGATAAAATTAAAGCCAGTTTTAGCACTAACTTTATGATAACAAAGTCGGCGCAGCATTTTATTTTTAGTCTATAAAAGCTTAAGCTTATGCTGGTATACTAATGGCAAGTTATGGTGGATGAAGCTCGAGTTGTAGAAGAACAGCGTGCTCTACGTAGAGCTCGGCTATTGAATTTGCCTTATGAAGATACCTCAAAAGGCGACATTAAGCTGTATCCAGATATTCTTCAGCCGGACGAGCTAGCTACTCTAAAGGCTATTCCGATTTACAGCGACAGCTATAACCTAAAGTTTGGTATTACCAACACCACATCCCAGGCTACTATGAACAACCTAAAGTTGCGTTTTGCCGACCAAAGCGTTACTTTTGCCATCATTTCGGATATGGGTTTTCAGGAGTTAATTGATCGCTACAACCCACCAAAAAAAATCGAATATAAAGACGTTACGCTAAGTGCTACCGATTTAAACGAGCAGATTAAAGCGGTGTCGCAAGTACTAGATACCGTCAGGGCCGACGATATTTTAGCCTACCTGGTGAAGCAAGCCTATCGGCTAAAAGCTTCGGATATTCATTTAGAAAATCAACGTGACCATATTCGGGTACGCTATCGAGTAGACGGCGTTTTACATCCTATCGCTCAATTCACTCCGGAAAAATACCGCCAGCTTTTATCCAGCCTGGCAATTGCCGCCGATGTATCAACCAATTCGGACGAAGCCCAAACCGGCCACATCAATCAGTCTTACCAAATGGCCGACGGCAACGAAGTCAACGTTAATTTAAGGGTCGAAACCGTTCCGGCCTTGTATGGCATGGATGTGGTTTTGCGACTTTTTAACTTACAACCCGAGTTAATGAACCTCGATAGAATAAACCTCGAGCCACAAGACCGTGCCGTTTTCGACGATATAATCAGCCATCCCAACGGCTTGGTTTTACTGGTAGGCCCAACCGGTTCTGGTAAAACTACCACCTTGTACAGCATGATTAATAAGCTAAATCATCCTGAGCGCAAGATTATTACATTGGAGGATCCCGTAGAATACTATATTTCAGGGATAACCCAAATACCGGTCAGTTCACGCCGGGAAAAAGACGGTTTTGCCGAGAAGTTTCGTGCCGTTTTAAGACTTGACCCGGACGTAATTATGGTCGGCGAAATTCGCGATATCGATACTGCCAAAACCGCCCTGCAGTCGGCTTTGACCGGACATTTGGTGCTCTCTACGTATCACGCCAAATCGGCCGCTGCCGCCATTACCCGGCTGTTTGATATGGTTGGCGAAAATCCACTGTTTGCTTCGGCTATTCGTTTAATTTCGGCGCAACGGCTGGTAAGAAGGCTTGATGATGAAACTAAACAACCCTATCAGCCGGATCAAAAAGTTTACAATTGGTTAGCAAAAATCATTGATAGCTTTCCGCCAAATGTTCAAAAACCTAGCCTAGAGGGCGTTAAGTTATATCGGCCAGGCAGCTCCGGTTCCAGTTTGTTTGGTTATCGGGGCCAAATCGCCATTAGAGAATCGTTATTAATAACTCCGGAACTCAGACAGGAACTGTCCAAGCCGCCACACGAAATTACGTCTAGTAATATCGAAAAAATAGCTGTTAGAAACGGTATGATAACCATCTTACAGGCGGCCGTGCTTAAAGTGCTGGCCGGCGAAACCAGCATCGAAGAGATAGCCCGGGTGGTAGAGTAAATTACCAGCCTTAATACTTCTTTCAATTATCCGCAAGATATGATATAGTGACGTTTGATTATTTTTATTAAGTAAGAAAGTACCGGCCAATTGTCTATGTTAAGTTTGCAACAAAAAATTGAAGCACAGTATAAAAAGAAGCAGGTTGTTGCCGTCAGAACCGGTGACCAGGTTAAAGTTCACCAAAAAATTAAAGAGGGAAACAAAGAGCGTGTTCAGATATTTGACGGCATGGTTATTAGAACCGACCGCAGAAACAGCCTAACCTCCAGCATTACGGTTAGACGAATAGCCAGCGGTGTAGGTGTCGAAAAAAGCTTTTTGTTGCATAGCCCCAACGTTTTAAAAGTCGAAGTTATAAAACGCAGTAAAGTGCGCCGCAAGTTCTTAAGCTATATGCGTCAACGAACCGGTAAATCAACTAGACTAACGGGTGTTGATTTTGATCGTCAAGGTGTTAATGTGATTGAAGATGAAGAAGCCTTAAAACTAGAAGAAAAATTACGTCAAGAAGCCGAAAAAGAACATCAGGCGGCCGAAGCCGAAAAAGCTAAAACTCAAGCAGCCGAAGAGAAAAAATTCGAAGAAGCCATTAAAGCACACGACCAACCGCCGGCAGAAGGCGCCGCCAGCCAACCCGCCAAAGAAGACAAATAAGTCTACTGAGTAATAAAATCAAAATAATATACTTAAAACACAAGCTGCCAATTTTTAATAATATCTAAAGCCGTTTTTAGACTATAATTTTAAGTATGATTGGTGTGGATGAAGTTGGTCGCGGAGCAATAGCCGGACCACTTTTAGTTGGGGCAGTTAGGCTAACTAAACCTATAAACGGGCTAACAGACTCTAAACTTTTGACCAAACAAAAAAGGCAAAAGCTGGCTAAAGAAATTAAAAAAAAGGCTGATGTTGGCTATGGTTGGGTTAATGCCGAGACAATAGATGATATTGGTTTGCCTAAAGCGTTAATTTTAGCCACTGCCAAGGCCTTATTAGAGATTGAACCGCAAAAAAATGAAGAGGTGCTAATTGACGGCAATGTTAATTTTGCTCCTGACCTAAATTCCAAAACTGTCGTTAAAGCCGATCAAGCTGTACCGGCAGTTAGCGCCGCCAGTATAGTTGCTAAGGTAGCGCGAGACGATTTAATGTGTGAGATGGCTAAAGCATACCCTGCTTACGGGTTTGACAGCCACGTCGGTTATGGCACTATGAAACATAAGCGAAGTATAAAAACCCACGGTTTTTGCCGGCTTCATCGTAAAAGCTTTAAGTTAAAAGATGTTTAGAAACACGACTTTCATTGGTAAAAAGGCCGAAAGCACGGCAGCCGCTTATCTAACAAAAAACGGCTTTAAGATAGTGGAGCGCAATTATAAAACACGTTACTGTGAAATAGATATAGTCGCTAAAAAGGGCAACACAATTTATTTTGTCGAAGTAAAATACCGCCGGCAAGCGGCTCATGGCGACGGGCTGGAGGCTATAACCCCCAAAAAACTGCGCCAAATGTATTTTGCAGCCGAGTTTTGGCTAAACGATCAAAGCTGGGAAGGCGATTCGCAACTGGCGGTAGTGGCGGTTTCGGGCTCTCCGCCAGTGGTCGATAATTTGGTTATGGTCGATTAGCCTTAAGCCAGGCTATTAAGTTGGGTTCGTTGACCGCACGCCATTTATTTTGGGCTTGCATCAGCTCTAAGCCCTGCTTGGTAGAAAGCTCTAGAGCCGGCTCTTTTACTTTCTGGAAAAAGTCAGTGTATTTGCCAACGAATTGTTGAGTACTGCGATTTTGGGCAACATAAACGGGTATTCTCGAGTATGTCATATCGTTGCCTAAATTGGCTTTAATCCAAGACCAGTTTGTAGTTAGCCACTCCCAAGACTGACGTTTGATGGTACGGTTAGATAGAGCATAAGAGATAGCATAACCGACGTCTTGTAAGCGAACGTTTTTAGATCTGATTAATTCTAGGCCCCTAATGCTTTGAGCCGGATCTTTAAAATGTAGCAAACCGCTAAGCAGAGTGACCCGGTCTTCGGGTGATTCGGTATCTTTAAGTAATCTAAGCATTTTGTCGAACTCTGGCTTGCCACCTTTTCTAGCGGCGGTGGTGATAACGAGCTGTCGGAAGTCGGTGCCAATATCTTCTATTTTTTCGGCCGAATTAAACAAGCTTAAGGTTTTTTGTACAACATTGGTTTCGTCGGCGCTGGCGGCGTGGGATAAAACAACCGGTCTTAACAAAGTGTCGTAATAATCATCGGCTTTTAACTGCTCCCAGCCTAGTCGTTTAATTTGGTATTCTACCAATTTTCTAATATAAGGCTTGAGCGACGTTCTTGCCTCTTTGCCCATAACTCGGCGAATATCATTTATGGTTAAAGTTATAACATCCCAAACAGGTATGGAGTTTTGGGTATCCAGGTAATTGATTACTTCTAAAAGCAGCTCAATAGGTAATTTGCCGGCTTTGTTAATGGCTAACATATCAGACAACAGTCCAAAAAGAGCGGTTTCGTCAAAACTATCTTTATTGGAAGCGTATTGTTTTGCTAATGAACGATAGTATTCATCCCAATATTTACAGATATAATAACCGCCATGACCAGGGTTAAGGTTTATTTGTCGTGAGGTCGGGTGGCTTTTAAGATTTGTGACAGATTGTTGGCTGTCTATCAAAATTTGGCGATTGTCTATCTGTACCGGTATGGGCCAACTGGGCGACTTTACTTTAGAGCCGTTTGAAATAAAGCGCCTTTGTTTAAAAGACAAACGTTTTTTGTCGTAATTAACTTCTAATATTGGGAAACCGGGCAGATTTACCCAACTATCCATAAAGGACTTAATAGGTTTATGGCTGATCTTTTCTAGCGCTTCCCATAAATCGTCAGTTTCGGTGTTTTGATAGGCGTACGTTTTTAAGTAATGCCTTAAACCTTTTTTAAAATCGGCCTCTCCCAGATATTTGTAAAGCATATGTATAACCGAGGCTCCTTTGGCGTAGCTGATATGGTCAAAGTTAGTACGGATATCGTCAGGGTGATTGATAGTCGTTTTAATCGGATGAGTGTTTTTTAGAGCATCAATTCTTAATGCCGGGAGTTGTTCGGTAGATAGAAAATGCGACCACATATGCCAATGAGGGAATAAGTGGTCTACGACCAAATATTCAATCCAACTGGCGAAACCTTCGTTAAGCCACAAATCTGACCACCAACGCATAGTAACGAGATTGCCAAACCACTGATGTGCAACTTCGTGGACAGTGACCATTGCCACATATTGCTTAAAGCTGGTAGAAGTGTTTTTTGGGTCAACCAGCATACCCGTCTCGCGAAAAGTTATAAGCCCCCAGTTTTCCATGGCTCCGGCTGCAAAATCCGGTAGAGCTACCAGATCGCATTTGGTTAATGGATAATCAATTTCGAAGTAATCTTCAAAAAAATCAAGCGCTTTTGAAGCAACCTCCAGGGCAAAACCGGTATTTTGCACTTGGTCGTAGGTTGACCAAGCCTTAATTTTTATACCCCGTCCGGTAGTAGCTTGTTTGGATTTCAATTTTCCGCTAACAAAAGCCAGCAGATAAGTTGACATTTTTGGGGTGCTTTGGAAATAGGTGGTAGTCGCTCGCGTGTGTTTTATTACCTTAATTGGGTCGGTGTTTGAAATGACCGTATCGTTTTTATCGGTGGTTATATCGAGCTCAAAAACAGCTTTAGCTTCCGGTTCATCCACGCAGGGGAATACTTCTCGAGCATGATGGCTTTCGAACTGGGTTGCTAAAATAACTTCGCCTCGGCGCCCATAACAAGGGTACAAACCGTGCATTGGCTTAGTTATACGACCTTGATATTTAATTTCTACGGTCACAGGTTGCTGTTTTTTTGTGGTGTAAACTATGAGTTCGTCGTTGATTTTATCTATTTTGTACTGGCAATCGATTTTATTAACTTTTACTTCAGAAATTGTTAAATCTTTACAATGTAATCTTAGAGTGTTGGCTTGCAACTTACCCTCAATTTTAACCAGACCACTGAAAAGTAGTTTTTGTTTGTTTAACACGATACTTAGCCGGTAGTGGTTTGGCTTAAAAAATCTATATAGCCTACTAACTTTTGAAGACATAAAAACTCTCTTTAAATTTGTTGAAATACAGTAGATATGATAGCATTAAACCATGACCTAACCGACTGCTGAAAGTCGGTTTTTTTATGAGAAAGGATAAAAATGGAACTAGATACTAAACAGTTGGTGCTGGCAGTTCGCACCATAGCCGAAGAAAAAAACCTTCCCGAAGAATTTGTTCAGGACGCTGTTGAACAAGCCTTGGCTGCCGCTTGGCGTCGAGATTTCGGCGAGAAAGAGCAAGAGGTCAAGACCAGAATCAACATTAACACTGGAACGGTCGTTGTGATTGTGTCTAAAGAAGTGGTCGAAGACGTCAAGAATAAAAACACTCAGATAAGTCTGGAAGTAGCTAAAAAAATCAATAAAGACGCTAAGTTGGGTGATTTCGTAGAGGTTGAAAGCAAAGTAGAAAGCTTTGGGCGGGTAGCCGCTCAAACCGCCAAACAAGTGATCTTACAAAGACTGCGCGAAGCTGAACGAGAAGCTATCATGACCGAATTTGAAGATAAAATACACTCGGTTGTATCCGGGACTGTAACCAGGATTGAAGGCCGCTTGATCAGGCTGGATATTAATAAAGCCCAAGGAATCATGCCAATTAGCGAACAAATACAGGGCGAGCGCTATTATCCCGGGCAACGCTTAAAAGTATATTTAAAAGACATGGAACGTGGTTTTAGAGGGGCCCAGTTAATAGTCAGCCGTGGCTGCCCAGAGTTTTTGGAACATCTATTTAAAGCCGAAGTGCCCGAAATGGACAGTGGTGCGGTTGTCATCAAGGCCATAGCTCGAGAAGCTGGAGTACGCAGTAAGATTGCCGTACATAGCACGGTTATGGGAGTTGATCCGGTAGGAACCTTTGTTGGTGGACACGGAACTCGCGTTCAGGCGGTCATGAGCGAGGTCGGTGAGCAAGAAAAAATTGATATCGTTGTTTGGGATGAAGACGTTGCCAAATATATTATCAACGCGCTCAGCCCAACAGAGGTAACAAAAGTCGATGTTGATGAAAAAAATAAAAAGGTCCGCGTATTAGTACCAGAAGACCAGCTGTCCGTAGCCATTGGTAAAAGTGGTCAAAACGTTAGGCTGGCCAGCAAACTGGTTGGTTACGAGATAGATATCGAAAACACTAAATCGGGGGGCAAGACTGCAAAAGTTGATTTTCCTAAAGTAGTGCCGGCTTCAAGCTCTACAAAAATTAAGAAGAAAAGCGATATCGAAAGCAGTCTGTTGGAGGCTATAGAAGAACATGGCGAAGAGACTGTTGACGCCACAGGTGAAAAAAGCGAAGAAAAGCAACAATAAAGGCTGCTTTACTGGAAGTTAAAAAATAAACGATTAGCACTCTTGCATATTGAGTGCTAATTATATACACTAGTGTATATGTGGTTTTGCGTAAAAAACATTGCAGGGGGTGAGTATGGCAGAATCTTCTGAATATCAAGAATATGCTAGCAATCTAACTGAAAATGCATTGATGAGCCTAAGGCAGGCCGAGCACATAGCACGCACGCAAGGTTCTACTTATATTGGGACCGAGCACTTGTTGTTGGGAGTTTTAAGCCAGCAAAACTCGGTTGCTGCCAAAATACTCGAAAGCGCCGGTGTTAATTTTCAACGAGCGCAACTGGCCTTAAACCTAACACCTAAGAGCTTAGTAATGAATATTGGCTCTAAAGGCTTAAGTGAGACGGCTAAGCTGGCTTTAAAAATGAGCTGGGAATATGCTCAAGATTTTAATCAAGACATTTGCGGCACCGAGCATATTATTTATAGTTTGCTAATGCAAAAGAACGCCCGTTCAACCGTTTTGCTGAGGGATATGAATGTAAATATTGACAAACTGATTAGTGATGTCGAGACCTTTTTGCATCGTCAACAATTTGACAGTGAGCAAATGGGTTTTAAGAGAACCGCCACAAAATATCGAAGGAAAGGCAACACCGCCCTAGAGCATTTTGGAACAGACTTAACTGCCTTGGCGTCCGAGAATAAGCTTGACCCGGTAGTAGGGCGCGACAACGTCGTTCGCCGGCTAATTACCATTTTAAACCGTCGGAACAAGAACAATCCGGTTTTAATTGGCGAGCCCGGAGTGGGTAAAACTGCCGTTGTTGAGGGATTGGCTCAACAAATAGTAAAAGAAGACGTTCCAGACAGCTTATTAGATAAAAGAATTATTACTCTAGATTTGGCCGCTATGATTGCGGGAACCAAGTATAGAGGCGAATTCGAAGAAAGATTAAAGAAGGTTATGTCGGAAATAGCTTCCGATAAAAAAACCATCGTTTTTATTGACGAAATGCACCTTTTGGTTGGTGCCGGCGCCGCCGAGGGTGCTATAGATGCCGGAAATATCTTAAAGCCGGCCTTAGCTAGAGGTAAAATTCGGGTTATCGGGGCTACGACCACTAACGAGTACCACAAGCACATCGAAAAAGATGCGGCCCTGGAGCGACGATTCCAGCCAGTCGTCGTACCGGAAACTACCAAAGCTGAAACTTTGGCAATTTTAAGGGGATTAAAAAAGCATTACGAGCAGTTTCACGGAGTTTCTATAAGCGACCAAATACTGGAAGAAGCCGTTTACTATGCCGATAGATATATTAGCGATCGGTATATGCCCGACAAAGCTATCGATTTAATAGACGAAGCCGCCGCTTTATTGAGGGTGGACAAAGGCAAAACGCCACCCGAGTACCGGACGTTACTAAAAGAAGTTAGACTGCTTACTATCAAGCGAGATGATGCCGTAGAGCAAGAAGACTACGAAAGAGCTGCCAAATACAAACAGCGAATTAGCGCAGCGCAAGAGAAACTAGACAGCTTAAAACAAAAGTTAAATGGCTCGAAGAAGCTGGTTATGACTAGCGATGATATCGCAGCTATTGTGAGTCAGGCCACCGGAGTCCCTGTTAAGAAGTTGGTTAAAAAAGAAGCCGTTAGTTTGCTGAATCTCGAAAAGCAGCTATCCAAGTACGTGATAGGTCAACGCGAAGCTATTGAAGTGGTGTCTAGGGCTATAAGGCGAAGTCGCGCCGGAATCGGTAGCAGTAAAAGACCGATTGGCTCGTTTGTTTTTATGGGGCCGACCGGTGTCGGGAAAACCGAGTTGGCACGAGTGTTGGCCAGAGAATTTTATGGACGAGAAGATGCTCTTATTAAGATAGACATGAGCGAGTTTAGCGAAAAACACACGGTAGCCAGATTAGTAGGGGCTCCAGCCGGCTATGTAGGGTATGAAGAAGGTGGGCAATTGACCGACAAAGTACGACGCCAACCCTACAGTTTAGTGTTATTTGATGAAATCGAGAAAGCTCATCCGGAAGTTTTCAATATGCTGCTTCAGATTTTTGAGGATGGTGAACTAACCGACGCCAAAGGGCGCAGAGTCGATTTTAGGAACACAGTCGTTATATTGACCAGCAATATCGGCGCCAAGCTATTGCAAAAAGAGGTCACAATCGGCTTTAGCTCAAACGATAAAAAGGATGAAAATCTAGATCGGCTGCACGAATCCAATAAAGAGAAGATAATTGCCGAACTTAAAAAACATATGCGACCGGAACTAGTTAACAGGATTGATAAAATTGTAGTGTTTAGAGCTCTGTCGAAAAGCGATATAAGAAGGATTATTGACGTTCAGCTGGCAGAACTAGCTAGTCGCCTACAGCGCAAAAAACTGGCTATATCCTTGCTGCCCAAGGCTAAAAACTGGTTGCTAGAAAGAGGTTATGACGCCCACAACGGGGTTAGACCTATGAGACGCCTGATACAAGACACTATTGAGGATCCGCTAGCTGAAGGTGTTTTAAGTGGTGAGTTTGTCGAGGGAGACGTGATAAAAATTAACGCTATTAATAACAAGCTTAAGTTTTCGGTCGTTAAAGAATAGACTAGATACTATGAAACGACGATATTTAGCGTGGCTGGCAGTTATTGCAGTTTTTTTGGGAGGGGTTTACGGAGCTTGGGTAAATAAATACGAAATCTATGATTATTTAAGTCTCAAGAACTACACTGCACCTCCCTTGATAGCTAAATTGGCCGATGATAGCACGATGACAGACAAGGGGCGTAAAATATTTTATGTTAATAAACCCCAGGTGTCGGATCGCGCAGTTTTTAGGTCGCAGTGTTTAACCAACTCTAAACCCGAACAAACTATCGTACTAGGTTGTTATAACGGTACGAGAATATATATCTTTAAGATTGACGATGTTGAACTGGACGGAGTGGAGCAGGTGACTGCTGCCCACGAAATGCTCCACGCCGCTTACGACAGGTTATCGGCGAAAGAACGCAAAAAAGTGGATGAACTGGTAATGGACAGGTATCGGCAATTAAACGATTCCCGCATAAACGAATTAGCGGCGAATTACGAAAAACAAGAACCCGGCTCCGTACCGAACGAACTCCACTCTATATTAGGCACAGAAGTTAAAGATGTCGGTGGGGATTTAGAAAACTACTATAAACGTTATTTTATGAACCGTCACAGGGTGGTGGACTATGCGCTAAGCTATCGTCAGAAGTTTGATGATTTAAAGAAACAAGTCAGCAAGTATGACGCCGATTTGAGTTTGCGCAAAGCCGAAATAGATAGACTAAACAACGCCTTGCAGGCTAAGCTCGATACTCTTAACACCATGAAAAGCTATATGGACGAGATGCTATCTAAGAACAGAGTTAAACCTTACAACGACGCTGTAGATGATTTTAATCACAGAGTGTCTGAATATAATGCCCAAATCGAGAAAGTTAAAGCTTTAACGGCAGAATATAACAAAATTGTTGAAGAACGTAACCGATTAGCCGTACAACAGCAAAACCTAGCCAATAGTCTAGATAGCCGTTTTAATCCGATTGATGGTCGGTAAAACTGCTAAAATATCCATATGGCTAGAGCAAAAACCGTATTTATATGTAACGTGTGTGGTGCTCCGCACAGCGGTTGGGCTGGTCGATGTAGCGAATGTGGCTCGTGGAACTCTTTAGAGCAACAAACCGAAATTATTAGTGGCTCTAAAGCCGAACAAGCCATAAAGGGCGGCCATAAGATTAAACCCGTCAATTTAAATTTTACCAACATCGAAAAACAATCACGAATTAGCACCACAATAAAAGATATAGACGAAGTATTGGGTTCTGGTATTGTCCCAGGCAGTGTGATTTTAATAGCCGGTCAACCGGGTATTGGCAAAAGCACTCTGTTATTGCAATTGGCAGATCATGTCGCAAGCGCTTCTAAAGTATTGTACGTCAGTGGCGAAGAATCAGTAGAACAAGTAGCTTCCAGAGGATCGAGGCTAAACGCGAAACATAAAAACCTTAACTTAGCTACAAGCAATAGCGCTAACGACATAGCCGCGACAATAAATAGTCAAGAGTACGAAGTGGTGGTGGTTGACTCTGTTCAAACTATAGCAACCGAAGAAGCCAGCGGCATTCCGGGAAGCATTAGCCAAGTAACCAACAGCGCACAATTACTTATGTTGGCAGCTAAAAAGACAAACACGGCCCTAATATTGGTTGGACATGTAAATAAAGAGGGTTCTATTGCCGGACCTAAAGTGCTAGAACACGTGGTTGACGTAGTGTTACAACTAGAGGGCGACAGATATGGGGGTTTTAGGGTACTTAGATGCGTGAAAAACCGGTTTGGCTCCACCAACGAGGCTGCCATTTTAGAGATGCAAGACGACGGTTTGAAAATTGTCAGTAACCCTTCGGCGGCTCTGTTGGCCGAGAGGCAAAAAAGTGACGGCTCAATTGTGTTGGCAACCTTAGAAGGAACCCGGCCTATTTTGGTAGAAGTTCAAGCTTTGGTAAATACCACGTCGTACGGTTATCCGAAGAGAACCGCTGCCGGCGTGGATTTTAATCGTTTAAACCTTTTAATTGCCATGCTGGAGAGGCGCACGAAACTTCGCTTAGCCGATAAAGACATTTACATAAATATCGTTGGTGGCGTAAAAATAACCGAGCCGGCAGCCGATCTAGCCGTATGTATGGCTATAGCATCGGCCTCCAAGGGAATGCAATTAAAAAAAGACGCCGTCGTTTTTGGTGAAGTAGGGCTAAGCGGCGAAATTCGTCATGTTCCTTGGAT
>JAGOOV010000009.1 GCA_017992295.1 Candidatus Saccharimonadota bacterium | reverse complement strand
AATTGACTGTACTCGGCCGGCGCTTAAGCCAGGCTGCACCTTTTTCCATAATATAGGAGACAACTCATAACCAACCAGCCGATCTAACACTCGCCTTGCTTGTTGGGCGTTTACTATGTTTATATCTACGCCCCGAGGATTTTCGATGGCTTCTTTTATAGCTTGCTTGGTAATCTCATGAAAAACTATTCTTTTGGTATTAGATTGCTTAAGATTGAGGGCCTTACATAAATGCCAAGCAATAGCCTCGCCTTCTCTATCTTCGTCGCTGGCCAGCCAAACGGTTTTTGCTTCTTTAGCGTCTTTTTTGAGTGCACTGACTATACTTTTTTTGTCGGTCGGTATTTCATAAACCGGCTTGAAGTTTTCTTCTATTTTGATATTGAGGCCTTTTTTAGGTAAATCTCTGATATGCCCAAAGCTACTTTTAACTGCATATTCTTTACCTAAGAACTTGCCAATAGTTTTAGCTTTGGCCGGTGATTCTACAATTACTAAATTATTATTCGCCATATTAAATATAAATTAACAGAAATTCTGCATAATTATATACCAAACACCTTATTTTAACATCCATCGCCCACCACCGATGTTAACTATTTTACCGCTGATTTCTAACATACTAATGGTTTGCTGGAAATCAATGACTTCAAGCTTGGATTTTATCTGTAATTGTTCACAGTCACTAACACCCTGCTTAATTAAGGACAATACTATATGTTCATTAGCGTTGCTGGCAATAACCTCTGTTTTCTCGGCGGTCTTGTGTAGACCAAGTGCTTCCAATACGTCTGAAGCTTCGGTAACCGGCTTAGCGCCGGATTTTATCAGATTGTTGCAACCAGCGCTGTTGATGTTAGTAATCGGTCCGGGTACGGCAAAGATATCAAGCCCTATTTCTAGACCAAAATTGGCCGTATGCAAACTGCCGCTTTTAATAGCCGCTTCGGTAATCAAGATACCATCGGCTAACCCCGCAATAATACGATTACGGGCAATAAAATTATGTTTAAAGATATCGGTTTTTGGCGGAAATTCACTAATCAAAAGACCGCCCTTTTCTACAATTTGCCTAGCTAAACCGATATGATTTCTCGGATAAATATTGTCTAACCCGCCAGGTAAGACGGCGATTGTTTTAGCTCCGACCTCCAATGTTGCCTTATGTGCCAGGCTATCGACACCAAAAGCCAGGCCGCTAACTATAATCACACCCCTGGCTGCGATTTCTTTAACTAGCTGTTTTGTAACTACTTGACCGTAAGCGCTGGTTTTACGGCTGCCTACTACCGCCAAGACTGGTGTTGGACTATTAAGTAAACCGCAGTCGCCGTCCATAAACAGTTGTCTAGGCGAATCTGCCAAACGCTTGAGTTTTTTGGGGTATAGAGTATCTCTAGAGATAATTCTTGGCATAAGCAATATAATTTTAAAATAGTATTGACAATATTACTAATATCTGCTAATATACACGTCTGTAGGCGCTGAATAGCGCTTCTACGTACTTTATACTTTCAAATTCTAACACTGAACATACAATTTTGTATGTCGTAGTTAGATTGTTTTAGAGCGTGCGTGCCACACGTTGAAACCCTCCACGTGCTAATAAACACGCGCCAGTTCGTTTCTTACTTAAGTACGGGCAAACAGGCGCTCTAAAACAAACTAACGCCTTTAACCCTTTTTAAGCTGAAACCCCTCGGTATAAGTGTGAGGTGGGAACGTTAGCGGTGGGAGATATATCCCGGGGTTGAAGGCTAGAAAGAGCCTACAGCGGTGCCCACCCCCTCTGTGGGCTCTTTTTATTTAACAAAATAATTTATTTTTCTAAAAGTTAAATAATAATTTTTATAATCCAAATGTGAATTGCCCAACTATGGTCTAAAACCATTCCTCCATTCGTTTCTAGTTTCGTCGAATCCTAGTGGAAATGTTGGGTAATTACCCTCGACCTGTTCGTCATGTCGCCTATATAATTTATGAATCGGGCTATATTGACCCGTCGCGGCTATTTCAATCATCCGCTTAATGGTATTGTTAAGAGCTACTTTAGATTGATCTATGGAGTAGGCAAATATGTGAGCTCCTTTTAGCCAAAGAAATTTGTGTGGGTCATCAAAATAACCACCGTAACTCACTCTGGTGAAGTCGTACTGTAAGGTCCATAAATCTCAATTTGACAACAAAAAGGCCATTCTGCCTGCCGGGGGTTTTCTGGACTCCTCATTTTGTGGATTAGAAGTCCTGCTAATAAGCCAGCCGTATGTACAGGTATCTGGTGTTTTAAAAAATATTCCTCGTTCACCAGGTCTATAAGTAAGCATCTCAGGCAATATATTGCGTTCACGAAATTCGCCATACGCTTCTGCAGCCGGTTCTATTATTCTCTGGGAATACCATTTATCAGCAACACGTAAAGATTCTCGGGCTGCTTTCTTTTTTTGCTCAAGCAACAAGGCCTTTTGCTCTTCTTCTTCATTTATTTTTTTCTGTCGAGCGTCGGCTTCGGCTAAACCTCTTCTAAATGAATCAATCTCTCTCACAATAACTCTCGTGGCAGTTATTTAATACCATAAAATATAGATTCAAGCAAGTTGTTTTTAATACCATTCTCCTGTTTTGGCGGAATAGAGGCGTGTTTATTGGCATTATAGGATAATTTGCCAGAATCAGCCAAAAATATAATCTAGAAATAAATAACCGCTTAGCCAACTCGACTTTTTGAATTAAATTATCTTAGAACTATATAAAGTACCGATAAAAATATATTTGAGCGAATCTTATTGCTTGTTGCTTTATTCTTACCTTTAGCCGGTTTAAAAGACGTTAAAGTTTTTAATTTTTGTTAAAAAGTCTAATTAATATCCACTTTTCGGGTGTCGTTGGTTATTGAATTATTAAAAACAAATTCGTTAATCATTTCTGATACTTCGGATAATATGGCCTTTATGGCAGATTCCTCGGCCTTGGTGAATTTGGCGAGAACAAAATCGCTTTGATCTAAGTTGCTTAATTTAGAATTTTTTGTACCAATTTTAAGGCGGTAAAAATCGTTGTCTAAACAGTTCATCAGCGACTTTATGCCGTTATGACCGCCACTTTGCCCACCCCGCCTTGAGCGTATATGGCCAAAAGGAAGGCTTAAATCGTCGTAAACAACTAAAATATCGGGAGTGTTAACTTTATAATAGTTGGCAATAAGTTGTACGGCTTCGCCGCTTAAATTCATGTAAGTAAGAGGTTTAACCAAAATAACCTTGGTGCTGATAAAGCTATTCTCACTAATCAGGGCTCTGAATTTAGTTTGTTCTTGCCAGTCATCGTAATTGTTATTATTAGCGTATTGCTCTACGGCCAAGAAACCAAAGTTGTGTCTTGTTTTCTCGTACTTCTTTTCGGGGTTTCCTAGACCTACAACCAGTTTAGTTTTGACAGATGCCGATACAGTATAAGGCAGGTTTTGCTTAAGTTGCACCGGTTGGCGAGTAAAAAGACCCATAGCTAATAGATATTTTACCAATTATTGGCAAATAGGGTTAAAATATAAAGGGTAATCTATTAATAAAAATGCAAGAAATTATTAAACTGATTGTACCAAGCCGTGTAGAAGCATTGTTTTACGTATTTTTATCTTTGGTTTTTTATGTTTTACAACTCATTAAGCCAATCAAATTATCTTTAGATAACGCAGCTGGGGTCACATCTTTTGGGGCCGAAGAGTATCAAAACCAAATATCAATGTGGGTCAATAGCTTATTGGCGCAAATCAGCCCCAGGGTAATCGACTTTGCTGCTTGGCTGTTGATTGGTTCTTTAACGTTTATGGCGATGTCTGTGATTGTGGCCAGTATAAAATCAACTAACGAAGATATCCGTTTGTTGCAATACTACAAAGCTCCTAGCAGCAAACGACACGAAATTAATGTGTTACTAACGAAACTGGCTTTACGGACAACCGGCGTCATGGGCCTTTTATTTTGGTTGTTTTTGTTTTGGGGCAGTTTAAACGCAACTCTAACCGGCCTGTTTTTTGCTTCGTTGTTATATGTAGGGCATTTTCAATCTTGGGTTTGGCTGCCGCTTTGTGTGTCTTTATACGCGCTTTCGCTGTATTTATTTGCTATTTTTATTAGGATGGTTGCGCTAAAGGTAAGGATATTTGGCAGCTACTAAAAGTAAGATTGAATAATTCTTAAAAAGTGCTATAAATTAGTGTAATAGTCAAAAATAGAAGTAAGAAGAAAAATATGGCAAAAAGCAAAAACCAATTAAAAACAAATGCTAACAAGAGGCCGTTAAAGAAAAAAATAATATCGAGCGTAAAATATAGCGAGTTTAATCCGTTGCAGAAAAAACTCATTTTTGTGGTTGCAGTCCTATTGTTTTGCAGTATTGGTTATCTTTTTTTTAAATTTACATACGCCGCTAACCAATATGCTACCGGAGTGATAACCAGTGTTTCAGGTGGGCATTTTAATACCGACAAATTTGTACGAAAGGAGGATCCTCAGATATACATAGCCAGGTGTGGCAAACCCGAAAAATGTGTTTACAGGTGGTTTTTTGTACCGCCTATTGCTCCCGCAGGTAAACAATGGACAAGTTATAAACTTACTTCTACCGATAATGTTAACTACACTCCATTTGTACAAACCAAGGTCGATCAAGTAAATGCCCAATACGACACAATAGTAACCAGCAACAAGAATAACTTTGGTTACCACTACTTTGTTCAATACTTTGGCCCTAATATCAAATCGAGCAAATCTCGCGTGTTGGCTATGCCAAAAAATCCGGAAAATCAACCCTTGCCCAAGCCAGACACTGCTCCCGTAACCTCAAATCCTACGTCAAACACTATTCCCTCGTCAACATCGCCAATAAATCCAGGACCAACTTCTCCTCCGCCAAAACCGCCAACGACCCCTAAAACAGACGATAATAACGATAGCCAGGATAACGAAGATTGGTATAACGATGATGTTTCTGATTCTGGTGGTACAGACAGCTTCGAAATAGATTTTGACATGTCTGATTTAGAAGAACTGGGTTTAAGCGAGGCTGACCTTTACGAGTTTGTCGACGACGATTTATCGGACTACGACCCTAGTTCGTCTGACGATTATCAATTGTCTGACGACAAAATTATCGATAAATCAGCCGAAACCCAAGGGCCGTCATTGGCCGCTCACGGGTTTAAGGCCAAGCTGTTTTGTGTTAAGAAAATTGATAAAAAAGGTACCTATAAAAACGTTGATTGCCAGACAGCCGATGCCCTGTTTTTGGCCGTTGGCGGAGCAGATAAAACATTAGCTAAAGATCAGCTAAAGTATAAAGTTGTTATGCCCGAATCGAAAGTGCGTTTTTCTGAAGCAACTGGCTGTACGAACAAAAAACTCCAATTTGGCTCTCAAGAAATAAACTGGTGCGCGGTTGTCTTCAAAGAGAAGAGCATGGTAAATTCGCTTAAAGATTCTTTTCAGAATCGGGTTAGACAAATCTTTTCAAGAATAAACAAGACTCGTTATATCGATTTAGCACCTACCAGAGTAAAAAACCTGACAAAAAATAAATCGGACATTAAAAACAAACAATACGCAGTTGTGGCTAAAAAAAGAGGTTACGCCAGTACGATTATCTCGAGAGGTAGTATGAAATTTGACACCGATTCGGCAAAGGTCGAAAAATTGATTACCCTATCTAAAAAAACGGGTTGTAAAACGCTCGGTAGTTCTAAGAATATCGATGAATGCGTGTCTGGTTCGGTTAAAACTTCCAGCAAGCCCTATAATTCTATAGACGATAGCGCAGCTCAAAAGCTCCTGCTAGGCCAAGCCAAAACCAAGCAAAGGTAATTAATACAAATTTGCCAAAGAGCGTAAGCAAGAACGCAAAGACTTAGTTAAAACAAGCGGGTGGTACGGCAGCGAGGCGTTGTTGACAAAGTACTTGTTATACTACCGTATACTCTTTTAATCTTAATTACCGAGTTTTTTCGGCAAAATAGAATTTAATAGGCGTACCTTCAAAACCAAAACTCTCGCGCATTTGCCTATCCAGGTATCTTTTATAGCTCCAATGTAAAAATCTTGTGTTTTTACCAAAAACCCTAAAAGTCGGTGTTGAGTCGTCGGTTTGAGTGATGTAGTTTAGCTTAGGTTGAGTATTTTTAAGTCCTGCCGGAGGGTGGGAAGCTAAACACTTGCCCAGCCACTCATTTAGTTGACTGGTTTTTATTCTTTTTGAACGTTGGCTTTTAATTTCGAGAATCAAATCGAATATTTTGATAACGTTTTGGCCGGTTATTGAGCTGGTAAAAATTAGAGGAGCCCACGGGATAAAGTCAAACTCATTGCGGATAATTGGTGTTAAAGTGTCTAAAGTAAAACTTTCTTTACTAACGCTATCCCACTTACTTATTACTAAAATCAACCCTTTGCCTGCCTCTTTAACCAGGCCGGCTATTTTTTGATCGAGTTTTACGGCGGGCTCGTTTACATCTACAAGCAATAAACAAATATCGGCTTGCTCGATGGCGTTTATGCTACGTAAAACGCTAAATTTTTCTACCCCGACTTCTATTTTGCCGCTGCGTCGGATGCCTGCCGTGTCTAAAAATTCAAAAGATTGGCTATGATAATTGACAGTTATTTGATTAACATCGCGGGTGGTACCAGCTCTTTTGGCCACAATCGCCTGCTGTTTTTTAGCCAAGGTATTAAACAAACTGCTCTTGCCAACGTTTGGTCTACCCAGTATAGCTACTCTAGTAGATTCAAAACTGGCAGATTTTACTTTTGGTAAGTTGTTTACGAGTTCGTTTAAGAGCTCTTCTAAACCGGTTTTTTGAGTTGCGCTAACACCGAAAATTGTCGAGACTCCCAGTTTTAAATAATAACCAAGATCGACATTACGATTCTTGTCTATTTTATTAACTACTAAAATAACAGGCTTTTTACTCTTTAAAGCCATTTTGGCTACTCGTCGGTCTTCCTCGGTAATTATTACATTGGCTTCCGCTACCACCAATAATACGTCGGCGTTGGCTGTGGCCTGGACGATTTGATCTTGGATGGTTAACTCAAAATCGTCTTCTGCTTCTTTATATCCGGCAGTGTCGACCAGCCAAAAATCATGATAACGATAACTAGTTTTGGTCGATACGCTATCTCTGGTTGTACCCGGCTCGTTGGCCGTTATGGCGCGCCGATAGCCAACAATAGCGTTGAACAAACTACTTTTACCCACGTTGGCTCTACCTACAATGGCAACTACCGGTGTTCTTTTACTCATTTGGCTTTAGTATACAGCAAAACATTTAGAAGTATTTTGACAACGCTAAGTAATTTCAGCACAAATCACCTAGGTTCGCTTGGTATCAAACCTATATTCACCGGGACCCAAATCGTTTAGTTTGTAGGGCCCAAAGCGCGTTCGATGTAAAGCAGTGACCACATAGCCTAAGGCTTTAAAGGTACGCCGTATTTGACGATTCCTGCCCTCGCAAATATCAACAATCAGTAAATCTTTGTTTTGCCGGACCCGGAATTTAGAAAGCCCATCTTCAAGCCTAACTCCTTGTTTGTTAATAAGCTCTAAACTATCCCTGGATATCGGTTTGTTAAGTTTAACCAAGTAAGTTTTTTGTTTGTGGTATTTAGGGTGAGTCAACTGATGATGAAAATCACCGTCGTTGGTTAAGACTATAATTCCACTGGAATTTTTATCAAGGCGACCGACATTTTTTAACGATTGTAGGTTTTTGGGCAGCAACTCAAAAATAGTGCGATTGCCCTGCCCTCTACGGCTACACACAAAACCCACCGGTTTATTTAATGAAACGTAATAAAATTTTTGAGGTAGCTCTAAAACAAGGTTGCCGTATTTAACTAAGTCGTTAGTGAAAACATCTAACCCTTTGCTTGCCGTAAGGTCATTGATAGTGATAACGCCTTCCTCAATTAAAGTATCGGCGCGGCGCCTAGATACCCTGAGAGACAACGATAAAAACTTGTTTATTCTCACTAACTAATTGTAACAAGATATCTACAAGGCTATCTGATCTGGTGTGGACATAGGATTATTTTCAGAGTTACTCGGGTTTGCTGGCGGCGAATTACTTTCAGGGGGAGCTCCCGAGGGCTTGTCTTCGTCATCTACTTTTGGCTCTTCTGGTGGTGGCTCTACCACGTTCTCGCCATTTGAGTAAGTTAAACCGCTTATTTGAGAAGTATCAGCCGTTTCGAGTGGAGCTTGAGGTTCGTTTGGTGAGGTTATGGGGTTTTCTTGGGTAGTAGTATCTATGACTTCTCCGCTTTCAGGATTTGTCACCGGAGTTTCGGCATTTTCTTTTGCCAGTTCTTCTTCGTACAGTTTATTGATATCGTTTTGTTGCTTGCTTAGGTCGTTTAGGGGTTGAATAACCACTCCTTTACGGGCCGAAGCAGGTTCCACAATATCGTTAGGAGTGCCCATTATTGGGGGAACGGTGGGGTCGGCCTTTATAGGCGGAGCCGTGGCATCTGTTTCTGAAGGAGGAGCGGTTTCAGCGGGATTGTCTAATATGCCACTATCCACCGCCGGTTGTTTAACTGTTGGTTCTTCACTGGCATTTTGAGCGTGAATTTGTTCTTGTTGACTGGGTTCTATTAACGGGGCTTGTATTTCCGGTGTTTGACTATCAGTATTGTTAGCTAAAAATTCGTCGATTGTTTTATTGACTTTGGCTACTTCGTCTTCGGTACTGTTTGCACTGGCCGAATCGGTAGAATTAGTGTTAGAAACTTCGTGAGGGGTAGTATCACCGCTAATTGGGTTAACTATCGGCGGTGCTTCTTCAACGGCTGGCTCGGGAGTATCTATTGGAGTGGCGGGATTGTCACTGGCAACTGTCGTTTCAGGGTTCGAGGCTGAAGCGTCTCCTTGCTCTGCAGGATTGCCTGCCGGCGGTTGGTCAGTTACTGCGGCTGGTGGTGTTTGGGGGCTTGGTTCACCGACGGATGCTGGTGGAGCATCAGGCGGACTATCCGGGGTGGTGGGTGTGTCTACCGCTGGGTTGGGCTCTGGGTTGTTTGGCTCGGTTTCTGGAGCTGGAGCCTCGGTTTGAGGGTTTTCAGCTGTGTTTGTAGCCGGCGGTTGCTCTGGGTTTGGTTCGGATTCTGCGGTTTCGGCAGTTGGCTCTGCGGGTGCTGCTACTTCTGATGCTTGTGTATCCGTGCCGTACAACATATCTTTAACAACTCTGGCGACGTCTTCCAGAGTAACCTGTGACTTAACCAAGTATTTGTCGGCGCCGAGCTTATCGGCTCTATCTTTATCTTCGGTTTGGCTTAAGGCCGTCATCATGATAACTTTAGTATCTTTGGTTTCGGGGGTTTGCCTTAAAATGTCCAGCATATCAAAACCGCTGATTTTGGGCATCATAACGTCGCTGATAATAAGATCGGGCTTTTCTTTAACGGCTAGAGCTAACGCCTCCTCACCGTCATTGGCGGCAATAATGTCATACCCCTCGGCCATTAGCCTTTCTCCGTAAATCTCACGGAGGTTGTTGTCGTCTTCTACGAGCATTATTTTTGGCATATCGTTTTTCTCACCCTCTTTAGAACGTTTTTACATATTTAATGGTATTGTAGCACTTTAACATAAATATTTTAATTACATTTTATTCGATTGGCTAACTCCTACCGGTAAATTTTCTACATCTTCTTTCAATTGAAGCTCCTGGGCTGTTTTTGAAGATATTCGAGGTAAGTTTATATAAAAAGTACTACCCTTGCCTAGCTTGCTATCGACCCAGATGCGTCCGTTGTACAACTCAATGATTTTTCGGCATATATACAAACCTAAACCGGTACCGTTAATAGTACGGGTAGCGGTTGTGTCTACTCTATAAAACTTCTCAAACAGATGAGGTATATCTTCGGAAGGTATCCCTATTCCGGAGTCTTGCACTCTTATTTGGACTATACTGTCGTTGCCGGTTAGACTAACAGTAATTTTGCCGTTCTCGGTGTATTTAACAGCGTTATCAGTTAAATTAACTAATACTTCGCTTAATCTTTCAACATCGGCATAAACATAATACAGAGGTTTAATCATTTTTTGGCCACCGATTGTGTTGCTCTTGATATTCTGAGGATTTTCTATCCCGATGATATACTCAACCACTAAACCTTTTTTTTCGGCGATGAGTCTTAGATCATCGGCGATACGTTCAAGAAAGCCTCCCAGTTCTATGACTACCGGATGGTTTTGCAGGCGTCCGTCCTCAGCTTTGGCGCTGGTTAACAGGTCTTGGAAAAGTTTACCCAAAAGATCCGTACTTGTATGAGCCTTGTTTAGGTATTCTCTAGCTCTTGAATCTATTCGACAAACACTCTCGTTCATGGCAAGCGCAAGATAACCCTCTATGGCCGCTACGGGGGTGCGCATTTCGTGGCTGGCTGTAGATATAAATTCGCTACGCTGTTTTTCTTCTTCCCTCTCACGAGTTACGTCTCGAAAGACGCCCACCGCAGCAACGGTTTGATTATCCTGGTTAATCAAAGGGCTCACACTTAGCGATATAGCCACCGATTTTTGGTTTCTGGTTAGTAGTGTGGCTTTGTTATCTCTTATGGGAGATGGTTCATTAAATATTAACTCGAAAGGATTTTGGTTAACTGTGTAAGGTTCGTTTTTATCGTTTACCAGATTAATTACACTTTTGTAATCCAGGTTCATGGCGTCTTTTTGGTCCCAGCCTGTAATCAGGGCGGCGCCTTTGTTAAAAAGCTGAATAACCTTATTGTTGTCTATTAAAATTACGCCGTCGTCTATAGAATTTAAGATAATCTCCGACAAAGCTTTTTCGTCGTGCAGATTATTTACTAAATTACCGTTGGCTTTGTCTGAGTTGGGTTTTTGCTTTTTACTAAATCCAAACATTTGAAGCGTCGAATGCCACCCTTCTGAAGGCGCTTATGATTAGTTATCTTTCATAATTATCGGTGTTTTAGCAAAAAAATGCAAACAATAGTAACAGAGGTAGACTAGCACTTTGTTTTGTGCTAGGCTGATATTTGCTATAGGGCCCTATCGTCTAGCGGTTAGGACACCAGGTTCTCATCCTGGCAACAGGGGTTCGATTCCCCTTAGGGTCACCAATTCAGCTATTAACAACTATCCAATTATCGTTTTCTAAATAATATAGTTTGTTGTCAAACACAAAATAGTTATCCATTACCCGTTCAGGATAGATGTCGTGGTCTTGTTGGATTGCTGGTAGAAACATATCATGTATGTGTTCGAAAGTATGAATATATTGGTATATGTCCACACTATCTACATCACTAAACCGTTTTGCCATTTTATACAGGTTGTCTTTAGCTTTCTCTGAAAAATTGTATCGCTTAAAGTTTCGTCTGTATATTTGTCTTATAGAGAAATGACCTTCGTTATAGCGCCCCAAGTCATTTATATCCCCCTTGTAATCTACATTAAAAACTATTTCGCTATTGGTCTTTTTCTGAATAGTGAATTCATAGCGAGCTGGGCTGTCACCATCTAAACCCATAGAATAGGGAGTGTATTCAGAGTGGATGATTTTAAAATCAGGATAATTTATAGATATATATTTTGACCCTTGTCTCTTTAAACTTTCTCGCGATACGTATCTATAAACAAAAAAACCTCCTACGACAAAAACTACGATACTGACAATAATTATTAAGGTTGAAAGTCCTTTTTGGTTTTTTAACACAAGCTTATTATAACGCTAGAGATTTAATGATTACAACTCTATCCTGCTAGGCTGGGTTTACGGGCTCTATTATTCGTCTGCTACTTGATAGCTAATTGCTGTTTTATTTGGTTTCAATGCGAAATGATGTGGCTCACCAAGGTTTGTAAGTTTATTCGCCTGGTTCTTTGTCTCTCGCTTGGACCGACCAAATTTTTTGCGCCAGGCATTATTAAATCAATATTAAGACCTCGTTCAATTAAAGTTGTGAATTTTTTATTTTTAACACTTCGCTGCCATCCAGCCACCTGTAAGAACAGCTAATACAGCTATCGATTATTTCTTTCCCAGAATTATAAGCCACTTTTTGCATTGCACGGTTACAAGAAGGACATTTTATTATTTTTTGGCCTACACTACTCTTGTCGTTGAATTTATTTTCTACTTTCAGTTTTCCTTTAGCCAATTCTGACAAATATCTTCCGTTAATTAGTATTCCATCACCTTTTGGGCAATAAAAGTAGTTTCTATCATATACCAGTAAACCCGAGCATCGGGGGCAGCGGATATTTTCTCTTCTATCTTTGCCATAGGGGGTGGCCAAAAAAGCCTGTTTTTTGGTTAAAGGTAGCTCAACTGCAGGCTTAATTTCATCGACAAATCTCTGGATGTCATCATATAAAATTGTTGGGTCATCGCTTTTTAGGCTTGTATCTTGGAGCAGATATAACGTGTTATCTATAAGCTCCCAATTGTAAGTTTTGCAAAAGTCTATGGTAAAAGCCATTGCAGCCGGGTCCAACACGTAGCGAGCTTCCATTTGTTTATCTTTTTCCGCAAAAAGAGAAAAATAGGTGGAATAATCACCTTCCAGATCAACTCTTGACATGATTGTTTTGCCTATTGACGGGTCTAAGCTGACGCCTGGTTTTAGCCTGGGTACAGATAAAAGATGTAACTTGGAAGAATATGGCAAATCTATTTTATAAAGTAAAATTTTGGCATTATCTATTAGGTAAGAAGAAAAATATAGACGATTAATTTTACCATCTCCTAAATTAACTATATCTTTTCCTTCCGTATAATAAGACACTAAAACAGAGGCTTTTTTATCTGTGAGTCCACGTTTTTTTCTAAAGAAATTGTCTAAATACGTTCCCACGATGAACACAGCCAAGAGAATCAGGCCTGAAAATATATTTATTGGTTCAATAATATCTAACATCTGTTTTGCTGGTTAACTATAGTAATTATACTTGTGTTTATAGCAGAAAGTTAAAAGCTATGCCACCTAACTCTTTACGCATATCGGCTATAAAACATAAACTTGCCAAAACCTTTTTTGTTTATAACCAGAGCGAACTTTGCTTATGCTTATTAATTGATATAATTGGGCCATGTACGCTGTTTTATTGATGATAGCTGGTTTTATTGCAGTACTCTGCTCTATCCCGCAATTTTTTCAACTTCTTAAAAAGAAGCGCTCTGATGAATTTAACTTGTTTAGCTGGTCGGTTTGGGCTACCTATCAAGTGTTTGCACTTTTGTACACCATGAGTGTTCAGGCGCATGCTTACTCGGTGATTAATTCTTTGTGGATAGTTTTTTATTCCATTATGATTTTTCTTATCATTAAATACAGAGTTAAGCCGTCAAAAAAGAAAGTGGCGGTAAAAACAAGAAAATATCGAGTCAATTAAGTCACCTAGTAGAAAAAACGATAGAACTTGGAACTTTATACGATAGTAGACACCATGTAGAAAACACTAAAAAGGTAGTCGTAACCGATACATAAAAAAGGAGCCTAAACGATTCTAGGCTCCTTTTATGAGCTAGTTTATATAATTTAGCGGTTAGTACCACCTTTGCGGTGGCGCATACCTTCACTAATACCTGTGCCGTCACAATTTGCGTGACGCTCTTTCATAGCTTTTTTTCGGCTATCAATTTCTGGTTGGCTGAGGCCTCTTTCTTTCCATCTAGCTTCTGCAGATTGGGCCATTTTTTGCTGGAACTGTTCTTTAGACATACCTTTGTCTTTGGCAATGTCAAATAAAGATTTGGTTTTAAGTTGAGTTTTAAGCTTTTCGGCATCTATGCCTAGCACTTTAGCTTTTCTGTCTAATGAATTCTGGTAGCCGCGACCATTTGCGCCTTGAGCGTTTGCTAGGCTCGGGGCCAGGGCTAAACTGGCGGCTGCTAAACCAACAATTCCAAAGCTTAAGAGTAATGATTTTTTCATTTTTCCTCCTTATTAATACACGTGTAATACAAATAAAAGCTAAAATTTATTTCATTTTGTAGTGTCGACCATGCATCATGCCTCTGTTTATGGGCATATTATTGTGGTGGTAGTTTGGTATATGACTGTACGACAAAGCAAGACCTAAAATTACAGCTATGAGCGTGACAGCAGCAATAATGTAAGGCAGTCTAATTTTATACAACGAACCGATTTTTTTGACTGTAATTGCCACCAGTACCATGGCAAAAAAAGCTAGTAGCACCGCCCACCACGGGAATTTTTGTAATAATATGGCTAGATTTCGCCTTGCGCCGTAAGCCGGACCCGAGGCGTTTTGTATTCTGATCCAAAGCGTCAAAACACTTATGGAGTAAGCGAACACAGTAGTCAGCAAGAAAGACACTATGCCCAGTAGAGTCGTTAAGGTAATAAAATAAGTTCTTGGCCGCATTTTTATATCATCTGTGATAATTTTTTGCATGACTGTTTTTTGTAATTTGGATTGTTTGGCCAATTGTTTTTTCATCACCTGCCCCTTACGTTATTACAAAGCTTTTTTAACATAGATTTTGCCCTAGAGATTCTTACCCCGACAGTCGATTTAGGTATGTGTAAAATTTCACTAATTTGCTCGTAAGATAAATGCTCAAAATAAAAAAGAGTTATTACTTCGCGGTATTTAAAACTAAGCTTTTTCAAACAACTCAACACCTCTTTTTGCAAAAATATTTTATCGATTTGCTCATCAAGTTTGTAGTCAAACTGAAAACTGTCTTCGTTTTTATCCAAGGAACTGAAACTGATGGTTTTTTTATTTTTCTTAATGGCGTTAATGGCTTGGTTATGGGTAATTCGATATATCCAGGGCGAAAAACTTTTCGATTTATTAAAGCTGTTTAAATTGATATAGGCTTTTATAAACGATTCCTGAACAATGTCTAGCGCACTATCATAGTCATTAACTAAAAACTGAGCATACCGAAGTAGCTTAGATTCGTATCTCTCAATTAAAAGAGCAAACTTTTCTTTATCTCCGGCGGTCACTAATTTAACAATCGCCGAATCGTCTAATGCTTGGCTTTTTTTAGGCATGTCTTGATATTAATAATACAACTGGCAGACTTTATTTATTTCGTTTTTAAGTTACCACTCATCCGCTATTGAGTTTGTTAGGCTTAAGTGGAATAATATAGCAATAGAGTCTGGGTATTCTCATCCTAACCCCTCTCCCTAAACCAATGACACATAGCAAAAACAAATTAAATCTTGTTCTCTCCAACCTACCTTTTATCTCTGCCCTGCTCATAGTCTTTATTGCAACCATCTTCACCTGGCACCACTATAGCTATGCTCAAAACCCTACCACTCTAAGAGCTGACTTTACTGGTGACGGTATAGTAAACGCGCAAGACCTAGACATACTTAAAAGTAACTGGAACAGTGACTTAAGAACCTATGATGACGATGGTCGTAAACTCAGAGGTGATGCCAACAAAGACGGAACAGTAGATATAAAAGACTTAGCCATTCTGTCTGTGGAGTGGGATAAGTCTAGTGGTAGTCCGGGAGATTTTGGTATCTCTTCTTTGTCTAAAAGCGAAGCATTTATCGACGAAACTATTACCATTACTGGTAACGGCTTTGGTTCAGTACGAGGGACCAGCAAAGTATACTTTGGAGAGTTGCCTCAATATAAATGGGCTGATGACGGTTATGTGATGCGCCCGTGTACACGCGAGGCAGCATCGTATGTCAGTTGGTCAGATAAGCGAATAGAAGTAAAAGTACCTTCAATGAGCCCCGGTCTCAGAGAAGCCCCACGTACTCACCACCCGGTATATGTTGAGATAAACGGCGAACCATCTAATGCAGTAGCTTTTTGGATTACGCCGAGGATTATTATAGATGGCGATCATACTGGAAATGTCAGGAAAGTATTCCCAGATCCAGAATCCTCCATCACGAAAGAGACTAAAGTCTATCAGAACTCCACGGGGGTACATAAATCACAACACTCTTCATACACGACAAGACTCACTATAAGTTCCAATTCGGAGCATGGAAATTATGTCACTGCTGGCACGCACGACGTGCTCATTAAAGACACGACATTCATTGGTACCAATCCCAACATCCGTTTTTCCGATGCAGGCGTTATCTCCATGGGTAGCTATGCTGATGCGCCAGTCGACATTTCTCGTATTACCTTCTATAACTGTGTGGTTGCCAACAACAAGGGTCAAGGTGGCGGCGAGGGCGTAAATGGAGTCAAAGTCTACCACGATAGAATTGGTGGTGATAACGAACGCTTCGGTGACTGGACATTCGCAGACTGTTCTTTTGGTACGCCCAATAGTCCTCGCGGTGCGTTCAGCCGTGCTGCATTCGAGATTGTTGAACCGACCAGAGGGCTTGCAAAATACAACGAGAGTGCACCCAATTACTTACAGAACATTCGTATATCGGGCTGCGATTTTGAACCTTGTGGTTGGCATACGGGCCTTTCTTTCGCTGTTTACTGTCGAGGTCCGAACCGAAACACGTTAATCGACGATTGTACATTCAAAGGAGTTGCCCAAGAGGTTCACATTTCCTGGAACATGGTAAGTGGAATCGAGTTCTCCGGTAAGGGGATGATGGTGCGCGATTGTGAATTTTGGTCTGCTCCACTTTGGCTCTCAAACGAGGGCTATGCGGAAGATATTGGAGGTTTGCGATATAACGGTGAGAACGTCCATCGCATCTATCGTGGTTGTAATTTTGATATGACCCATGTTTACGGCACAGCTCCTGGTGGAGGAGGCTGGAATAATGGCGCTGATCCCGCTGGTGAGTCGTGGTACATGGTTTATGACAACTGCGACTTCAACATGGGTGACAGCTCCAACTACATGAGCAACTACGGGTATTATGATATGCTAAGTTCAAATAGCTACATTGATTGGTCAACATCGTATATCCATGGTCATCCTAACCATAATACTGTGTATGGCTATTTCATGGATTGGAAGCTACAAACACCTCAAGCGGTACAGAACGCCTACCAGAATAATCATTTCAAGTGGCTGAAGCTCGGTACTAGACCGTAGGGAGGCTATGCATAGACGAGGTTTTAAAAGCTAAAAAATGTAAACTAGGCCCTGATGCAAGTGCGAGCTAAACTACTCTCCAACCTACCTTTTATCTCTGCCCTGCTCATAGTCTTTATTGCAACCATCTTCACCTGGCATCACTATAGCTATATAGATACGCTTGACACTCTATAACGAACACAAGGCAACTACACTAAACATATTGCCGCCTAAAAAACGCTATTCACTGCTCAATGCAAAGTACACAAAAATAGTTTAAACTTGGGCTAGCCGCTTACTTTTTCGGCAATAATGGCGAAAGTGCCTGTATCTGTATGAGCGCTTATTACCTTTGACTGTTCTACCGGGGGTAATTCTTCAACAACGTTTAGTTTGGTATGGGCTAATTCTCTGATGTTATCGATGTGCTGTTGTTCTGTTTCAAAATATGGAATCACTAACCTAACTGCACTGGGACCGACTTTGTTAGCCACGTGGTTGACGGCTATGGAATAGGCCTCCTTCCATTTGCGGGTTTGCCCAATTTTATCTAATACGCCGTCTTCTAAGTCTAGGCCGACAATGCCTTTGACGTTAAGTATGCCAGCCGCTAAACTTTGTGCACGACCTATTCTACCGTTACGCCGTAACTGTTCGAAACTGGTAAACACTTGAGCTACTCCACAGTCAAAATATTCCTCATTGATGATGTCCATAATTTGAATAGCGCTTTTACCAAGTTCACGTAACCTTATAGCTTTCAGGATATCTAAACCTTCGGCCATTGATACTTTGGTAAATCTATCGGGCAGTATAATTTTAGGGCTATCGCCGTGCTCTTCCTCGAACCTGTTTATGGCTGCTCCTAAAGAGTTTACGGCTCCACTCAGTTTACTGCTAATTAAGCTTGGTACTATGATCTCTTCGGCGCCCCACTCTTTAGCTTCTTGTAGCGCTTGATAATAGTCTTGTTGGCTGGGTTGTGCGGTAGCAACGGTATTTTTTTTATCTTTCAGGGCATTAACAAACATTTGATTCTCTGCGTCACTAATGTTTGGGGTATCTAAAAAAGCCATCTCGTCGTTAATAATTATTTGGAATGGCACATCGAAATAACCTTCGTCTTTTTTGTTTCTGATTTCCGGCGGTAAACCGGCAGAGCTACTGCCAATGATTGCTATTTTGTTGTTCTCTCTCATAATGACAGTTATTATACACTAGTATTGCATATAAAACCAATTTGTATAAAAATAGATTGACAATATTATAAAAAAGAGTATAATATGCGTGTACGAGTAACAAGAGCTCGGCGGCTGAGGGATTGTTAACAACCTGTTGTAATTGTAGTTAGATCCTTGTCAGCAGATTATTGGGAGATTTGTGCGTGAATAAGAGGTGGATGTCTAATCTAGGCAGAGCTTTGGCGCTAATAAGTGCGAAAATTGTAAGGCACAAAAAGGCGTTTGTTTTAGGTTTTGTTTTTACATTTATGTTCTTTCCACCTATAACCCACGCGGTAGTCGCGCCTAACTCTGATACAAAAAGTAAGCCAGAAGCTGTAATAGTTAGAAACGAGGGCGAAAACTATTATCTAAGGGCTGTTAATGATTTACGATACAAAAATAACCTAGCACCCCTAACTTTAGACATACGCTTGAACGAATCTGCTTCGGCGAAAGCCATAGACATGATTAATAATCAGTACTTTAGTCATTGGGCGCCGAACGGAAAAAGTTTTTCGGATTTTATCTGGCATGATTCTCCGAGAGCAATCACCGTGGGTGAGAATCTGGCAAAGTGCTTTAAGTCGCGTGAAGATGCTTTTGCAGCACTGGTTAATAGCCCGACACACTATGCAATTATGGTTGGAAATTTTACCAACTTTGGGGTTGCAGAAAAATACGATAGTCACACTAATTGTACTCAAACGGTAATGCACTTTAGCTACTACGTGAGATAATAAAATTTTAGTTGGCTTTGTCTACCAGACACCAAAAATAGCCTATACTTAAAGCATATGATGAGC
>JAGOOV010000008.1 GCA_017992295.1 Candidatus Saccharimonadota bacterium | reverse complement strand
ACGGAAGACCCGTGGATGAAAGACGTTAAGAAATTTAAAAAAGGCTAGATTGTAGAGGGAGTTGTTACTAGGATTACCCCGTTTGGGGCCTTTGTGCAGTTAACCCCTTCTATAGAGGCTTTGGTACATGTTTCTGAGATCGTAGATAGTGATAAAAATGATTCAGTTGACCCAGAAAAGATATTCAAACTCAATGAAAAGAAAAAATTCAAAGTTCTAGATGTAAATAAAGAAGCTAGGAAAATAGCACTTAGTTTGAAGGACGCGTAATATAGAGAGGTAATTATACGAGAGAGGGCTTGTAACAATGTCTCGAAAGATTGAGATAGAAAATGGGATTACCGTGGGCGCTTTGGCCGATAAGATTTCGTTACCTGCTACCAAATTGATAAGTGAATTGTTTAAAAACGGTATCCCGGTAACGATAAATGAGAAGATTGATTTTGATACTGCTCAAATTATCGTTGACGAACTGGACTTAGATATACAGTTGACAGTACCGAAAATCAAAACGCGCCCTATGTCTATTAGCGCCCAAAAAAGAGGTAAAATGGTATCTAGACCACCTGTAGTGGCGGTTATGGGCCACGTCGACCACGGCAAAACAAGTTTACTTGACGCCGTAAGGGGTGAAGATGTCGCATCGTCAGAAGCTGGAGGTATTACGCAACATATATCGGCCTATCAAGTTAGACATAATAATCGGCTGATAACCTTTCTAGATACTCCTGGTCATGAGGCCTTTGCCTACTTAAGACAGCATGGCGCCATACTAACCGACGTGGTTATTATTGTTATTGCTGCCGATGATGGGATTAAGCCTCAGACCCTAGAGGCAATCAGGTTTGCCAAAAATGCTGGTTCTAAGATGGTTATTGCTATAACGAAAATTGATAAGCCTGAGGCGAATGTTGAAAGAGTGAAACAGCAACTAGCTGAACAAAAAATGTTGCCCGAAGAATGGGGCGGAGACACCATAGTGGTTTGCGTATCCTCAAAAAGCAAAGAAGGTATAGACAAGCTGCTTGACATGATTTTATTAGTAGCGGATATAGAAGATTTTAAGGCCGAAGAAGGAGTCCCAGGTGAGGGGCTGATTGTGGAATCGCGTATGAAGCAAGGCAGGGGAGCTACGGCAGTAGCTCTGGTACAAACGGGTAATATAAAACTAGGCGATTTTATTGTAGCAGGGACGGTATATGGCAAGATTAAGGCGCTAAGGAGCGATAGCAATAAGCCAATAGAACAGGCAGGCCCTTCTACGCCGGTACTAATTAGCGGTTTTAAGGCATTGCCTAAAATTGGTGATTTTTTCAAGGTAGTAGGCAGCGAGAAACGAGCTAAAGCGGTAGTTAAGGAAAATAAAATATCTTCGGGAAATTCGGGTACTGGTGATATGACCAGTGGCGAATTACTCAGGATTATAAGCCAAAAGACCAACTTGAGAGAATTAAACCTAGTGATAAAAGCGGATATGCAAGGTTCTCTAACTTCCGTAACTGATAGCCTAAAGACTTTAAATACAGAGGAGGTAGCTTGTAAAATAGTCGGCTCCGGAATTGGATCAATTAACGAGAACGACGTAAGGTTGGCCGCTACTAGCGGCGCAATGATATACGGTTTTCAAGTGGCACTGCCAAATAAAGTTAGACAATTGTCGGAAAGAGAAAATGTAAAAGTAAAACTATACTCGATTATCTACGAACTACTTGACGATGTGAAAAAGCATTTATGTGACTTGCTAGAACCAGAGATGGTTGTAACTAATATTGGCAGGTTGTTGGTCCGGGCTATCTTTAAAACTACTAAAAATGAAATTATATGTGGTGGTGAAGTAACAAAAGGCAAGCTGGTAACAACCTCTTTTGCCAATATTTATAGAGAGAATAAAGTAATTGCCGAAGGGCTTAAAGTGTCCAATTTAAAGAGTGGACCAACTGACGTTAAAGAGGTACAGTCTGGCGAGATGTGCGGATTGAGCCTAGAAACAGAAAGTCGGCTAGACATTAAAGAGGGTGATAGGATTGAATTTTACACCAAAGAAAAGCATCAACGCAGTCTTTAAGACTAAGGTGTCTACGGTATCTAGAATGTGTAGTTCGCTTGACATGAACGAAGAGTTGGGGAAAAGTCAATAAAGGCTAAATATAATAAATGTTAAAATAGCGATTAACAAAGGTTTGTTATTATGTATGATAGAACAAACAAAATAGGGAATAATTATGTTAAAGCTAGATAATAAATTTTTGGATGAATTGGGTTTGTCAGAATTGCCGTCTGATGAAAAGAAAAAGATGCTGGCGCACATTTATGAAACTTTAGAATTGAGAGTAGGAACAAAATTAGCTGAACGCATGACCGATGCTCAACTAGATGAATTTGAAAAGTTGGCTGAAGCTAACGACGAACAGGCGTCCTTGCAATGGCTGGAGGCAAATGCTCCTAACTATCGCGAAGTAGTAATGTCGCAACTAGAAGCACTAAAAGAAGAAATAAGAGAGACGGCTCCTCAGATTATAAAAGCTAGTAAAGAGTCTTAAAAAAAACAATTCAGAAGCCAAGATACTTACTGTAACCGTTTATCAGATCTGTATCGGTTATAACCTTTTTGCCAGCTGGTTTAACTTTCACCAAGCGTAATGACCCTGTTCGACATCCGATATACAATTTTTTGTTAAGAATTACTAGTTTTCCTGGAGGTTTTATAGATTTTTGCGAAACATCTGCCTGGCACACCGTGATGTTAAGATCATTTAAGTTTGTATGACTTCCAGGCCAACCATAGTAAGCTCTTACCTCTCTTTCTATTTGGTCAGCAGGACTATTCCAATCTATTAAACCGCTTTTTTTTGTAATAACGGGGCAATATGATGCTTTTTTTTCATTTTGGACAAAGGGCCTTATCTTGCCACTAAGAATTCCCGGTAGAGTGCTTAAAAGTAGCTTTAGACTTTCTGTTGATATTTTTTCGGTTAAGATTTGTTTTTGTACTCTATTAGCAATCTTTACTGTTTTTTGAGCATAAATGGGGCCGCTGTCCATTGCCGGGGTTAGTTTCATAATAGATATCCCGGTAACGCTGATTCCATCGAGAATAGCTTGCTCGATGGGTGATGGGCCACGATATTGCGGCAATAACGAGGGATGAACATTGACTATACCAAAGGGAAATAGGCTAATTACGTTCTTAGGAACAATATTGCCGTAGGCAACCAATACACCTATGTTAGCTTGCAATTTAGCAAGTAGACCTGCTTCCTTATGAAGATTATCGAAAGACCTTAAGGGTATATTGTGTCTTGAAGCAACCCTCGCTATTTCTAATGGACGAGTATCTTTTTCAGATTGATTTACAACTATCATTTTGACGTCGTAACCTGACCCAATAAGCCCTTCAATAATAGGGGTGGTTGTTTTGAAGCCGGTACTTAGACGTTCATTGCCGAAAAATATCAGACTGTTTAATTTCCTTATCATAATCTGCCTTAATCAGTTGACCATTTTTATCTATTTTAAAAAAAGAGTTTTTATTTCCTTTGATGTGATCTATAAACAACTTACCATTTAAATGGTCAATTTCGTGTTGCAGTACTCTGGATAAAAACCCTTCGACTTTCATTTTGATTTTGTTGCCATTGATATCTAGCGCCTGAATTCGCGCTTTGTCATAACGGGGGACGGAGCCATATATATCGGTGACACTTAAGCAACCTTCGTATTCTTTTACTATTTTCCCCTCAAGTTTAGTAATTGTAGGGTTAATTAGAACTAAAAAATTACGATTATTTTTATCTTCAAAATTCTCTCTGACAATAATGACTCGCCAAGGCTTGTCTATTTGTATAGCAGCTAAAGCCACCCCTAATTCATGTTGTCGATTATCTTCCCAATCTAGAGTGGCGTTCTTCATATCCTCAATAATTTGTAAAATTTTTGGTGTGATATTAACAACTTTTTTTGATGTCTTTCTGAGGTTAGAGTGTGGAGCTGAAATAATTAGATTGCGAGTAGCTTTGCTCATGTGACGTAAGTATAACAAATACGCTATAAAACAAGAATGTTGAAGCAGTCTTTGTTAATTTAATCAAGCTAATCAATCATATTATCGAGAGTATTACAAGAGAGTTACCGGATCAATATCGTAAAAAAAATTGCCCGTAAGACTTTTAATTGCTTCGATAATTGTATGGCGTTTTGGCGATTTAATTATAATTTGCCATACGTGCATCTTGTTCTGCTTTTCATGAAAGCTGGGAGAGGGGCCAAGGACATCCACTGGATATTTTTGTAATTGTTTTTTGAGTTTTGTGCAACTGAGCTCTGCCTTTTGGCTGCTCCGAGTTTTAACTTTAATTGTGGCTAAAAAACAAAAAGGAGGGTAGTGGTATGTCCGTCTCTTGGATAATTCATAATTGTAAAACTGGCTCCAAGATCGGCTTTGCAAGGCTTTTATTATGGGGCTGGCAATATTTCTTGTCTGTATGAACGAGATGGTGGGCTTATAGCCACGCGTAACCCGGCCAGTTACTTGGTATAGTTGTTGAAAAGTTAATTCTTCAGCTCGATAGTCTGGGAAGTTTAGGCTACTATCCGCATTAATAACCCCAACAACTGAAAGATTCGGCAAATCAAAACCCTTACTTAAAAGCTGTGTTCCTATGAGAATGTCAAAATTTCCTTTTTTGATATCGTCGAATTTGTGACTAATTTTGTCTTTAGTAATAAGATCTGCGTCGAAACGAGCAATCCGTGCGTTAGGGAAAAGATGCCGCGTGTGTTCTACTAAGCTCTTGGTGCCAATAACGCTAAAACGCAAGTCCACGCTAGAGCAACTGGGGCATTCGGAGGGTGTTTTTTGCTTATAGTTACAACTATGGCAGGTAAGGATGTTTTTATCATGATGATATATGAGAGGAATGCCACAATTTGGACACATGAATAAGTAAGAGCAATTACGGCACTGAACAAGCCTATTAGTACCTCTACGATTTAGCAATAACAAAACCTGCTCATTGTTATCCAAAGACTTTTCGATTGCTTGTAATAATTGTTCTGCAAAATAAGGACTTTTTTTAAAATTATTAGAGTCGTCTTGGTCTATTACTGTCAATTTGTGGATGTGTTTACCGCCTGCAGGTTGAGTTAATCTCACTATTTTGTACCCTTTTCTTTGCATTTTGTAATAATCGTCAACATTTGGTGTCGCCGTGCTATGTATGACTTGTGCGTTATGTAATTTTGCAAGTTGTCCAACTACATGTGCAGAGTGGTATTTCGGTGTTTGTAACTGTTTATAAGAGTTGTCGTGGCTCTCGTCAACGACGATAAGCCCTAAATTCTTAAAAGGCAGAAATAGGGTGGACCTTGGTCCAATAAAAACGGCCGGGCCGCGGTAGCTTAAGCAGGTATTCCAAATAATCTGCCTATCTTTATTGTTCAGGTCGGAATGGTTAACAAATATAGGAGCATGTACGTGTTTTTTGAAAATTTCGTGAAGTTGTGGGGTTAGTCCTATTTCGGGAGTCATGATTAAAACCGATAAACCTTTTTTTATCGTATCAATCGTTTGTTTCAAAAAAAGTAAAGTTTTACCGGAACCGGTTTCTCCATGCAGTAAGACGCGTCGATTATTTAAGTTAGATATGATTTTAAGAGCTTTAGCCTGTTCTTTATTTGGTTTATGAGGCAACAAGTTGCTACCCAAGAAGAAATCGCTTAAAAGCAGCTCTATATTGGTCATGGACTGGTCTAGTCGGGTTGGAAGAAAAAGCGAAGTTATATGATTGGTAGGATCGGCATAGTAATCGCACATCCACTTTAGTAACAATACACTCTGCCTAGGCAACGAAACGTTATAATGCTTGGATATAATTTTAATTTGAGATTTAATTGTTGGTTTTTTAACTATATTAACAATTATTCCTATGGACTCTTTTTTTCCGAATGGGACTTGCACGACACTCCCGACGCTAATTTTTTCAGGATGGTAATAAGTGTAAAACGTCAAGCTTGTGTAGACGTCTTTCAGTGCTACCTCGTAATAGTAAAACATAATTTAAACTATACTCTAAAACGACAAAATGGTTTACATACACGACTTAAAAAGCTATAATCGTTGTTGTTCTAATAACTACACACACAAGATGCTAGATACATTTATAACATCACGAGTCCGACGAAAAATTATAGTGGTATATGCTAAATTTCCAGATTTCAAAACTCATGTCAGAGGATTGGCCAAGTTGATAAAAGAAGATGCCGGTAACATACAAAGGGAGCTTAAAAAGTTAGAAAAAGTTGGTTTCCTGATTAGCGAGAAGCGGGGAAATACCAAGATATATTCGACCAATAAAAGTTTTCCTATTTTTAAAGAATTGCAAGGTATTGTGTTAAAAAGTCAAAGAGCAAACCAAAAATCAGCTGCTGGCAACTTAAGACGATAATTAAGTTAAAAAGCTTTACAAGAGACAGGTTATTAGTCATCAAAAACAGCAAAAACAGAGAATGCGCTGTCTATATTTTGCATCACGCTGGGTAATAAACCTTCTTGTCCGTTCGCATAATTCCTTAGTTAGTTTTGTAGTGGTAACAGCGCGTTAAATTATTACAAGCCAAACCAATTCTTGAATAAATAATGGTTATATCTTAGAATACTCAAAGTATGATTCAAGTAACTAAAAAAGAAGCCAAGGAGTCTCCAGAAAGTCTAATTAGGCGTTTCAGCCGAAAAGTACAACAGTCTGGAATTCTAGTATCTGTTAAACAAGCGCAGTATTTTGAAAAGCCGATAAGCAAACGGGACAGGCGGAAAAAAGCAATTGTTAGACGCGACAGAAGGATGCTGAAGGCGAAACGGATAAAATTAGGCCAACGTTGATGCCTGTGAGACGGTGTAATTCGATAACGTCTTTGTTTTTGAGTTTGCAACAGAGGATAATGGGTGATTTGTTTTTGGAATGTTTAGATAAAGAGGTCAGTAATTATTTAATTTGTAACCAAAAGAAAGGTCGTGAATGATAATATTATTAGGAGTACCCGGCTCCGGCAAGAGCACTCAAGCCGAGTTGCTGTTAAAAAGAGGGGAATTTAGGTGGTTGTCGATGGGTGAAGTATTCCGCAGTAAGGCTACTCAAGAACAAAGAGAAAAGATGTTAAAGGGCAAGCTGATAAACAGCCAAGAGGCCATCGACTTGCTTAGCCAAGAACTAAACTATCTAGGAGATAAACCAGAATTAGTTTTAGACGGTTTTCCTCGTTATACAAGTCAGGCAAATTGGCTACTCGAACAAGTTCGCAAAGGTTTATTAAAAATAACAGCGGTAATATTCTTGTACGTTGACAAGGATGTAGTGAAAAGAAGAATGTTATTAAGAGGTAGAGAAGACGACAGTGAAGATGTTATTTCGAATAGATTCGATGAGTTTGAACGAACCTCCTTGCCGGCAATTAATAAGCTTGAAAAGGGTGGAATAAAGGTTTTAAAGATAAATGCAGATCAGAGCCCAGAAGCAATATCCGAGGACATAGCTAAAGAGCTTCGTTCCATCGGTGTCAGCGTTGGATAAAATGGGGCAATTTGTTTTAAATAAGGAAGCGTTGAAAATAAGCGGAGGTATTTTACTAGCCGTACTAAATAGAGTGATTGAAGAGTCTAAGATAGGCATATCTACCAAGGAGCTAGCAGTGTACGCTGAAGAGGAAGTTAAAAAGCTGGGGGGCAAACCGGCTTTCTTGGGATTTGGGGGGTATCCAGCTGTTATATGTATCTCCGTGAATGAACAAGTGGTTCACGGTTTGCCAAATAACTATAGATTGAAAGATGGGGATGTAGTGGGTTTCGATTTTGGTGTTGATTATCAAGGTATGATAACAGATGCTGCCAGGACGATAATTGTTGGAAATAAAACCGGCCCCAACAAACGGCTGGTTGACACTACCAGGGTTGCTCTAAACAAAGGTATAGATCGAGTTAAACCCGGTGCACGAATCGGAGATGTTAGCCAGGCGATTCAGCATGCGCTAGAATCAAAAGGTTTTAGCGTAGTAAAAGATTTGGTGGGCCACGGTGTTGGGAAATCTCTCCATGAGGAGCCCAATATACCAAATTACGGATTGGCGGGCGAAGGTCCGACGATAAAGAAGGATCAAGTGCTAGCCATAGAGCCGATGTCTACAAATGGCTCATCTAAAATAATAACCTTAGCAGATGGTTGGACTATAGCCACAGCCGATGGCAGTATGTCAGCACATTTTGAAGACACCGTTTTGGTAGTCGAAGACGGGGCTGAGATTTTAACACGCTAAGTTTAAGAGTATAGCGGTTATGTTGAAGATTCCTAACGTCAAGGATTATACTACATAGTATGCGAAGATTTCCGTACTATGTAGGGTTAGATATAGGTACTTATAAGGTAAGATGTGTGGTGGGCATGCTCGAGACGACATCAACCGGTAGCAGGGTAATGAATGTTATTGGCGCAGGAAACTGTTTGAATCTCGGAATGCGAAAAGGTAATGTGGTTCACTTTGAGGACGTGGCTAGAGCTATAGAAGAAGCAGTACTAGAAACAGAGAGGATGGCAGGTATTAAAATCAATGCTGCAACAATAAATGTTAATGGGGCTCATATAGAGTGTCAGCCGTCGAGAGGTATAGTTGCTATAAGTAGCCAAAACCACCAAATTAGTGAGGAAGATCGCGTTAGAGTAGAAGAAGCGGCCAATTTAATAAATCTACCTGCCAACCGCGAAATTATTCAGGTGTATGCAAAAAACTATTTAATAGATGGGCAAGGGAATATAAAAGACCCTATAGGTATGAGAGGTATGCGCTTAGAGGTGGATACTCTGGTTGTGACTGCCAGTTTGCCATTATTGAAATCACTTGACTTGGCTCTAGAGAGAGCGAATATAATGCCACGGTACCATACCGTATCCGGTCTAGCGGCAGCTGAAGCTGTGCTGGACAGAAAGCAAAAAGAATCAGGTGCCGCGGTTATAGATATCGGAGCAGGCACCACTAACTTGGTAATTATCGAGGAGGGCGAAGTAGTATATGTTGCAGTTATCCCGATTGGCAGTCAAAACCTAACTAACGATTTAGCGATAGGATTAAAAACAGATTTGGATGTCGCCGATAAAGTAAAGATTACGCATACAACGTTAAATTTTGAAAAACCACCAGCAGAATCGGTTAGCGTGGAATACCAAGGAAAGAGATATTATTTTAGTGAAAAAATGGTACGTCTAGTGGTAGAGGCTAGAATGGAAGAGTTATTCGAGCAAATAGATCGTGAACTAAAGAAAGTAAATAAGTCTAGGAAATTACCTGGGGGTGTGGTGTTGGTTGGGGCTACCGCCGACATGCCGGGGATTGCTGATTTTGCTCGCGAAAAATTACAACTATCAGCCAAAAAAGGAAAAATTACTGATTTAGGCGGTCTAACTGAGAATGTCAATAACTCTGAATATGCCACGGTGGTCGGACTTATGATAATGGACATGCTGCTGGACGGCAACCAAGTAGCAATTAAACCATACCGAGAGAGTGCGGGAATAGTATCAGGGCTTTTTACCAAGATTAAAAATTTTACCAAATAACGGATAACAATCATATGCTCTATTTTTATTCGGTGTGTTTTTATGAGTAGATGCTTTTAATATTTTATCGGTATGTTATAGAATAGGTGAGAAAGATAATTTATAAAGGTAATAAACAAGATGCCACAAGTGACACCTGAAATAGAAACATTTGCAAGGATAAAAGTAGTCGGCGTAGGTGGTGCTGGCGGAGCGGCTATAAATAGAATGGTTGACGCGGGAGTGAAAGGAGTAGAATTCGTAGCTATTAATACGGACGCACAGGCTCTTCATCACTCCAAAGCGCAAAAGAAAGTGCATATTGGTGGAGATACTACGAAAGGTCTTGGTGCTGGCGCCGATCCAAGTATCGGCGAAGCAGCAGCTAATATGTCCTTAGAGGATATTAAAAACGCCATAATTGGTGCCGATATGGTATTTGTTACATTAGGTGCTGGTGGAGGTACTGGCAGCGGCGCGGGCCATATAGTAGCTCAAGCTGCTAGAGACGCAGGGGCTCTGGTGGTGGGTTTTGCTACTAAACCGTTTGCTTTTGAAGGCGAAAAGAGGAGCAGGAATGCCGACTACGCCATAGACAAATTAAGCGATAGCGTTGATACTTTAATAACAATTCCAAACGACAGACTACTGCAAACAATTGACCGAAAGACCCCTTTACTAGAAGCTTTTAAGGTTGCAGACGACGTTTTAAGACAGGGTGTTCAAGGAATATCAGACTTAATTACGGTGCATGGCTTGATTAATCTAGATTTTGCAGATGTCAAAACAGTAATGCAAAGTGCTGGAAGCGCATTAATGGGTATAGGAAGAGCAAGCGGTGATGATAGAGCTGTTGAGGCTGCCCACCAAGCTATCGAATCGCCATTACTAGAAGTTTCCATAGACGGGGCGAGAGGTGTGCTATTTAACGTTATAGGCGGTCCAGATATGACAATGCACGAAATTAATGCGGCTGCTGAGATTATTACGGCGGCAGCCGATCCAGAAGCTAATATAATATTTGGAGCCACTATTAATCCGGAACTAGAAGGAGAGATTGCTATTACCGTGGTGGCCACCGGTTTTGATTCTGCATACTATGTCAACAGAGGGCACATAAGACCAGATTTGTCCGAATTTAAGTCAGTGGTAGAAGATATTGATAATGTGTCTTCAGAGATACAAGACGCCCAGCCTAAAGAGAAAGATATTGAAGAAGATATTAAAGGCTTGGATATGAACGTTGGTGATAAGAGAGAAAAAACTACGGACGAAAAACTTAAGGAAGACACTGCTTTGCCAAATATTTGGACGTTTGATGCCGAGGAATCCGAAAAGGGAAATAAATTTGATAAACCGTCTTTTTAGAGAAGAATTAAAAAATCAAAAAAGAACAAAAAATAATTGCAAACACTATATGAAGTGTAGTAGAATCTAACTATATACTATATATAGGGTTTTGTGAGTTAGATATAAAATGAAATGTCAAAAGTGCCAATATTTTGATACTAAAGTTATAGAATCTAGAGATACGACTGAGGGCGAAGTCGTCAGAAGGCGTAGGGAATGTCCTAAATGTAACTGCAGGTTTACGACTTATGAACGCTTTGAAAGGCCCCATCTGGTGGTGATAAAAAACAACGAATCCAGGGAATTATTTAGCAGAGCTAAGTTATTGGCAGGGCTTCACAAAGCGTGCGAAAAAACGCAAGTAACGAGCGCTCAACTAGACGGCCTTGTAGCGAAAATAGAAAATGATTTGTATAATCGCGGCGAACCGGAAATCCATTCTAGAGAGATAGGAGAAATGGTAATGAATAACTTGGCCGACTTATCAGAAGTTGCTTATGTAAGATTTGCTAGCGTATATCGCCGATTTCAAGACATCACTGGTTTCGAGACAGAGTTGAAGCAGCTAAAATCTAAAAGGAAAAACAAATGAAGTAGGCCTGAGAACCAGTTCGTTCTGTTCAAATTGCATTGTGATTAAAGTGGTTTGGACAAAGCGCGCTGTTTGGGTGGTGGCGAGCTTTAATAAAAAATAAGTGAGGAAAAGTAAAATGTCACAAACCGGTATTTTGGGAATAAACAAACTATTTACTACAGGATATAAAGATCCATATAGCTATACAAAATGGGTTAAGAGAGACGCTCAAATAATCAACCCTGTTAATAATCAAGTAGTGTTCGAGCAGAAAAATGTCGAGTTTCCTGACGACTGGTCCTTGAATGCGGTTAATATCGTAGCTCAAAAATATTTTGCTGGCACCCCGGGGTCGCCCGAAAGAGAATTTTCGCTAAGGCAGCTTATAGATAGGGTTGTTAATACTATTACGACATATGGATTTCAGAACGGTTATTTCGACGACAAAAAAGAGAGTAAGGCGTTTAGTGAGGAGTTAAAGTATATATTGGCCTCCCAAAGGGCGTCTTTCAATTCTCCGGTTTGGTTTAACATCGGCGCCGAGGGTCGAAAACAGCAGGCTAGCGCCTGCTTTATATTGGGTATAGAAGACGACATGAAATCTATTCTAAATTGGTATGTTGAAGAGGGGGTAATTTTTAAGGGCGGCTCAGGTTCTGGGATAAATCTATCAGCAATAAGATCGAGTTCTGAGTATTTGAGTGCTAGTGGCGGCAAGGCGTCAGGCCCTGTGAGTTTTATGAGGGGAGCTGATGCCAGCGCAGGAACAATAAAAAGTGGAGGAAAGACAAGGCGGGCTGCAAAAATGGTTATTTTAAATGCAGACCACCCTGATATTGAAGAATTTATTTGGTGTAAGGCGATAGAAGAAAGAAAAGCCCGCGTCTTACAGGAGGCTGGCTTTGATATGGACCTAGATGGAAAGGATAGTTTTAGTGTTCAGTATCAAAATGCTAACAACTCAGTAAGAGTAACGGATGATTTTATGAAAGCCGTCGAAAAGGACGAAGACTGGGGCTTGAAAGCAATTACAACCGGTGCGGTTTTGAAAACGGTTAAAGCTAAAGACTTGTTCAGGCAATTCGCTGAAGCCACGTGGGAATGCGCTGACCCTGGTATGCAATTTGATTCAACAATCAACAAATGGCATACGACTCCAAATGCGGGACGTATCAATGCTTCTAACCCGTGTAGCGAATACATGCATTTAGACAACTCGGCCTGTAATTTAGCCTCGATTAATCTACTGAAGTTTTTAAACTCAGATGGTAGTTTTGATATAGAGGCTTTTAAGCATACAGTAGATACTATCTTTTTAGCTCAGGAGTTACTAGTGGGCTACTCTTCATATCCTACAGAAAATATATCTAAAAATGCGAAAAGTTATAGGGCATTGGGCCTGGGCTACGCTAATCTTGGAGCTTTATTGATGGCGCAAGGCCTACCTTACGATTCTGAAGACGGGAGAGCTCAAGCGGCGACAATAACTGCATTACTGACAGGTCAAGCGTATTCAATGAGCGCAAAAATAGCTAAGAAAGTTGGGCCCTTTGCCGGATTTAACAAAGATAAGAAGGCGATGCTGGGTGTTATAAAGATGCATAGAAAGGAGCTTAAGGGCATTGATGCTCGTTTAGTGCCGGAAGAGTTGTTGAATTCTGCTTCTGAGGCTTGGGAAGAAGCCGTCCAACTATCAGAAGAATATGGGGTAAGGAATTGCCAGGCTAGCGTATTAGCGCCAACGGGTACTATAGGCTTTATGATGGATTGCGACACGACTGGTATCGAACCTGATTTAGGGCTAATTAAAATAAAAAAACTAGTTGGTGGAGGTGTGATTAGTATTGTAAATCAAACGGTGGAAAGGTCACTGAGAGCTTTAGGATACACGAAAACCCAAACAGACAACATAATAGCCTATATAGATAAAGAAAAAACAATAGTTGGAGCTCCTGGGTTAAAAGAAGAACATACTTCAGTTTTTGCTTGTTCAATGGGCGACAACTCTATACATTACATGGGGCATATTAAAATGATGGCCGCCGTGCAACCATTTTTGTCTGGAGCGATAAGTAAGACGGTCAACCTCCCAGAGTCGGTGACCGTAGAAGATATAGAGCAGCTTCATATTGAAGCGTGGAAAATGGGCCTAAAGGCGGTGGCGATTTATAGAGATGGATGTAAGGTGGGCCAACCACTAGCCACAGCCAAGAAGGATAGCAGCCAAAGCGAAATAGGTTCATCTCAAGACTCTTTCATATTGAAGGGGGCTATAAAGAGGGAGTTGCCTAAGCGTAGAAAAAGCTATACCTATAAATTTCAGATTGCGGATTTGAAAGGCTACTTTACTGTCGGTGAATTTGACGATGGCACCCCCGGTGAGTTGTTTATGAGAGTTGCTAAACAAGGATCGACACTGTCCGGCTTAATGGATTCTTTTGCCATATCAGTTAGTCATGGTTTGCAATACGGGGTTCCACTAAAAAGCTATGTAAGAACTTTGATGGGAACGAGTTTCGCGCCCTCAGGAATCACGAGCGATGAGGATATAAGAATGGCGAGCTCTGTAACAGATTACGTCGTCAGACGTTTAGCTATGGACTATCTATCTTTTGACGATCGTTTAGAACTAGGTCTGGCAGATATAGAAGACATGCCTGACAATCAAACTACTCTATTATCGGCCAGCGATACAATGTATCAGCCTAATGTTGATAAAGACAAGGATGTTATTACTACTGACAACGTACAACTGCGAAATGATAAGGGGTTGGGTATTGCCAACGACATATCAGCGCCGTTATGCTATAACTGTGGCAACCAGACACAGCGGGCAGGGAGTTGCTATGTATGTACCTCCTGCGGCTCGACGACTGGTTGTAGTTAAAAGATATGGTTAATAAAGAGGGTGGTTTGAAGAAATGAAGGTAATAGTATTGTATCGTTTTGACTCGGAGCAAGCTCGACCGGTGCTAGAGTTTACCAGAGAGTATGAATCTAGAACAGGGCGGGACTTAGCTCACTACGATATTGAAACGAGAGAAGGAAGTGATTTAGCAAAACTTTATGATGTAACACAGTACCCTGCAGTTATAGCTCTGACTGAGGATGGACAAATGCTACACCTTTGGCAGGGTCAACAACTGCCACTGATAAATGAAGTAAGTTACTATAATCAATCTAATTAGTTGCAAAAATACAAACTAATCGCGTATTATAAAACCACAACTAAAGAGATACATTTTGCTAATTAAGCAAGTGAGTGGTTATCGCCCACGAAGTATTGTGAAGAAACGGTGCTGAGCCTGAGTAGAACACGACGTAATGAAAGCTCACGTTAGTAGCTTGTAATTAAGAGACCTACCTCTGGTAAGCTGGATGGTAACACCTGACGAAAATTGGGTTCCAGCAAAAGCCAGGGGTTTTTGAAAGGTGACAAATGCAACAGGAAAAGGATAAAAAGAGTATTGTAGCCCAGACAGAAGAGAAGATACTTTCTTTTTGGGAGAAAAACGATATTTTTAAAAAAAGCCTCGAACAGAGAAATAATTCAACTGACTTTAGTTTCTACGATGGTCCACCATTCGCTAATGGTCAACCTCATTTTGGTCATTCGCTCGTCACCAGTATTAAAGATTCTATTTGTAGATATAAAACTATGAGAGGATACAGGGTGGATAGGAAAAATGGCTGGGATTGTCATGGATTACCGGTAGAGTTTGCTATAGAAAAGAAATTTGGAGTTAGTGGTAAAAAGCAGATTCTCGAACTGGGATTAGACAAATTTAACGCTGCCTGTAGAGAATCGGTTTTTCAATACAAAAACGAGTGGGAGAGTTTTTTTAATCGGATAGGACGTTGGGTTGATGTTAAGCAGTCATATGCAACTATAGATCGTGAGTACACAGAAAGTGTTTGGTGGGTTTTAAAGCAAATCCACGATAAAGGTCTGCTTTACAAGAGCTATAAAAGCATGCCGTATTGTCCTCGTTGCGAAACGCCATTGAGTAATTTTGAAGTTAACGAGGGTTATCAAGATGACGTCGATGATCCAAGTTTGTATGTTAAATTTAAATTACAAGACGAAGGAGCTTATCTGTTAGCTTGGACAACTACACCGTGGAGTCTACCTGGTAATTCGGCAATAGCTGTCCATCCGCAGGAGCTTTATGTGTATGTTGATGTAAAAAACAAAGACGGTCAGGTAGAGAGGTTAATAGTAGCAAAAAATCGTTTAAGTGAAGTGTTCAAAGAAGGCGAATACAAGGTAGTCAAGGAGGCAAAGGGTAGTTTGCTGGCAGGTAAACCATATGTACCACTATTCAAAGTTAAAATGACTCCTCCGATATTAAAGAAAAAAAATTTATATAAAGTAGTACCTTCTGATGTGGTAGATGTAGGTGATGGAACTGGGGTACTACACGTAGCTCCAGCCTTTGGAGAAGCCGATTTAGATATGGGTGAACAACTAGATTTTCCAGTTTTACTGACAGTTAATCCTAGTGGTCACCTACAGGGCATTATTGATTACCCTGAAATAAACGGCATCTTCTTCAAAAGAGCAGATAAACTAATCATCAAGCGTCTGAATGAAAACAATTTGGTTTTCTTTTCAGGAACTGCAAAACATACGTATCCTTTTTGCTATAGATGTGAGAGCCCCCTGTTGTACTACGCCATTTCTACTTGGTTTATAAAAGTACCTGATATTAAACAGAGTTTAATAAAAAACGCTAAAAACATAAAATGGGTACCGGATCATATAAAAGAAGGCAGGTTCGGTAAATGGCTCGAGGGGGCCCGAGAATGGGCTGTTAGCCGCAATAGATATTGGGGATCTCCTATGCCGATTTGGGTTAACGAGAAAGACGATTCGGATTATATTGTCATAGGTAGTGTGAGGGAATTAGAGCATTTGGCAAATTGTCAAGACGGTAGTATAGAGGACTTACACAGACCATACATTGATGAAATCGTAATTAGAAAAGATGGTAAAAGGTATATAAGGATTGAGGAAGTGCTTGACTGCTGGTTCGAATCCGGTAGTATGCCAGTTGCACAACAACACTATCCTTTTGAAAATAAAGAAAAATTCGAAATGACTTTTCCAGCAGATTACGTTGGTGAAGCTTTGGATCAAACCAGGTTATGGCTTTATGTCTTACATGTGGTATCAACTATCTTATTTGACAAACCAGCCTATAAAAACGTACTGGTTAACGGATTGGTTATGGCTGAGGATGGCCAGAAATTGAGTAAGAGGTTAAAAAATTATCCGGCTATTGACGATGTTTTTGCAAACGAAGGAGCTGACGCACTACGATTATATCTATTATCAAATTATCAGGCGCTGGATGCTGGCTATATGCGTATTAGCAGGGAATCGATGAAAGATGTCAGCCGTAATGTAATAGGCACACTGAGTAATTCTTTTAGATTTTTTAAAACGTACGCTGATATAGACAAGTGGAAGCCTGGTAAAAAGGTCGTGGAGCCTAAGTCGGTGAACGTTCTAGATAGATGGATACTTGCTAGGCTAAATCAAACTATCGATGTGGTTACGAAAGAGGCGGATAGTTACAGATTAGCTCATGCTATCAATCCGGTTTTTGGACTAATAGATGATTTATCAAATTGGTACATAAGGCGATCAAGGAGACGTTTCTGGAAAAGCGAAGACGACAGGGACAAACATGATGCTTACAATACTTTACACTATTGCTTGGTGAGGATTAGCCAGATTTTATGCCCATGGGCACCGTTTATATCCGAAAGCATATGGGTAGAATTAACTAAAGACACCGACGAACCCTTGTCTGTGCACTTAAGTGATTGGCCAAAAAGCGGTACTAAGTTTAACAAGAAGATAATAGACGAAATGAGTTTAGTCAGAAGTTACATAGTAGAAGGCTTGAGTCAACGAGCCGAAGCTAAAATTAAAATTAGACAACCATTAAAAGAATTAAAAGTAAATGCTACAACAAATTTAGAGAGTGCCTATTTAAACATTATTAAAGACGAAGTAAATGTTAAGAGTATCATTATCGATAATAAAATAGCAACTGTAGAGTTAAATACAACTATAGATGAGAAGCTTAAACTAGAGGGATTGACACGAGACGTAATTAGACACGTTCAAGAGACAAGAAAAAAAGCCGGTTTAAATGTCGAAGACAGAATATCTTTGGAATTACGAACAGACGATATCGTACTAAAAAAAGCAATCACCGAACACATAAACGATATAAACTCCGAAACGCTTGCCTTATCAAACAGTGTCAAAAATGGTTCGCAAGAGTATTCTGTCAAAATAGAAGACCGGCACCTACTAATTAAACTATCAAAAATAACCTAAACAGCAGTTTCAGATACAAATCCGGTCAAGCTATAGCATTAATTTGATTTCTAAGTAATAACAATCTAAAAACTGCAACTTTACTAACGGAGCTTTGTTTGTTAAAATCTCCTTTGAATTGTAAAAGGGGAAAATGATGGTAAAGGCAGTTATTGCTACTGGCGGAAAACAGTATATCGTTGAAGAGGGTGATGTTATTGAGGTTGAGTTACTTAATACGGACAAAAAAAATATAATTTTTGACCCACTTCTAGTAATCGACGAAGATAAAGCAAAAATAGGAAGACCTCTAGTGAGTGGTGTGAAAGTAAAAGCCGAGATTCTTGAGCGGTTTAAAGAAGATAAAGTGATTGTTATTAGATATAAATCAAAAAAAAGAGTTAATAAAAAACACGGGCATCGTCAACAAAAAAACAGAATAAAAATATTGAAGATCGACTGAACAATAATCTTGTGGATAAGTAACTAAGGATATTTTGTCAGTTGTATTAACTACAATAGTTAATTGTTGGTTGTTTTTATTTTTATTGGCTTAACATAAGGAATTATTAATGATGATAATTATTATGTAGCTAATAATACTACGTAGTTAAACATATAACGTACTAAAAATATAACTATTTTATGTTGAATAAGTAATTGATGCAAAACGTTGATATCTACAGTTTTTATTGAGAAAATTTAATCAAGGTCATATATAAAAAATAAATAAGTAGTACAAACAACTAAGACAAACAATGAAAGTTTATCTGTCAAGAGCTAGATATAGTCAAACATCATCTAAGGTAATTTCCCTTTGGTTGCTTGCCTGCGCGGTGTTTATAACCTGTTCGCTATTCGCGTTCCTGACGGTTTCTTCTTTGGCGGCCTCCTCCGACTTCTCCAAGCCGTTTTACTCAATTAGCCCAACAGAGTTGCCCGCAGGCAGTTTGGTTAGTTTGAAACAAAAAAACAGCAAGGAAATTGTACTGGCAAATTCTCGGCTAAGGAACTCAACACCCATTGGAATTGTGGTTGATGGGAAGGATTCATTGATTGCCATAGATAGCAAAAAGGGCAATGTGATGGTTTCCATAAGTGGGCAGGCTAATGCGCTCGTTACGAACCTAAGAGGTGACATAGAAGCTGGTGACTACATTGCCGATTCGGTGGTCAGTGGAGTTGGAGCGAAAGCAGAGTTAGGGGATAGGATTGTTGGAGTAGCGTTAGAA
>JAGOOV010000007.1 GCA_017992295.1 Candidatus Saccharimonadota bacterium | reverse complement strand
TGCAGGCGTTATCGTACCAAACAAGTGCCAACTGCGCAACTGCTACAAACTGCTTCAGATTTTAATAAAAGCTTGGGGTCGTTGTTGTTCTTTGTAGTCGTTCAGGTAGTGGTTGATATCTTTATACGCAAAAAATATGCGCGAGGCTTTGAGCTTTCCCTCTTGAGAGCCATCGTTTTTGATAATTTCAAGCCCGTAACCTAAATTTATAACATCCGATACTTCTCCGGTTTTTAGATTAAAGAGTGCATCAACCGTTTGCGGAGGCATATTGCGATCGTTTTTGCTAACCAAAAAGCCTAACTGCCCACCTCTATCTTTAGTAGTTGAATCATCAGAGTACTTTTTAGCTAAAGTAGCGAAATCTTTTCCGGCTCTAATTTCGCCTAGCACTTTATTGGCTTTAGCCTGAGTGGTAGTATCTAAGGCCTGCAAGACCTTACTTGTTAATAGACCCTGTTCAACGCTTCTTCGAAAATCTATTATTGTCCAACCCCAATAATCTTTTAACACATTTTCGAACACTTTATTGTCGCTCCCCAATTTATTCTGATCTCTAAGCAAATTAATTTGGTTATCTACTTCTTTAGTAGTAACTCTAAGACCTTTTTGTCTGGCAATCTTCTTCACATAGGCGTAGTTAATAACGTTTTCCAGCGATTTTCTTCGCTGCTCCGTTAATTGAGCCTGGCCTTGCTCGGACGAAAAATCTACCTGTTGCTGTTTTTCAAAATAGTGAATGTAGTGGCGCAGTTCAAATAAATAATCTTCGTAATAAACAAGAGTTTTTCCTGTTCTGGCTACAGGTACCGGTACAACTTTTGTTACTTGGTACATAAAGTCGGAAGTTGTCTGCCACCTGTACAAACTCAAAATCACATAAGTCAAAAAGCCAATAGTAACCAGCACCATGATAATCACTGAAAATATAACTATTTTATGTTTTGAATGCTGAAGGGGGTATATATACTTGCGCGCCCCTTTTAATACCTCTTCTCTATGTTGAGTTATGGTTTCGTTGGTAATACGCGGCACCGGCTCGGTGGCAACCTCACTAGTATCAAGCTTTTTTTTAGCTCTTATCTTTAAAAAGCGTCTACTTTTATGCAATTTGGGAGTGGATTTTTTCTTCTTAAACATAGTTTTTTACGATTTATCCATCATTGGCGGGGCAATAGTATCGTAGCCCAGTTCGCGTAATATTTTAGACACACGTTGTTGAATCTTTTTGGGGTGATTGACATTATGAATTACCAATTCGCCAACGTAAGTCTGCACGACTATTGTACCAAAACCCAAAATGGTTTCTTGGACGCCTTTTATTTGATATGAGATAGCTTGGATTTTATCTAGTCCTATATCAACTTCACTCCTTTGCCATAGTCCCTTTTGAGTCATCTGAATTAGCCTTTGGTCGGTAACAATATATGCACTAAAGTGCCAACCGATCCAGGCGTAAAACATCACTGCGAAAGCCAAAATAAAACCGACCGCTAAACCGCCAAAAAAGAATCCAAAAGTCGGTTTAATAACAGCCGGTAAGATGCCCAGTAAAAGCAAAACAGAGGCTACAACAATCTCGCGCCGCATTACAATTGGGTGTTTGCGAAACAATAAGAGTATCTCTTCGTCTTCAAACAGTTGATTGTTAAATTTGCCAGGCATATCTAAGGAATATTGTACGCCAAATCGTATTTATAAGTAGCCGCAAAATTAGAGACAGTTAGCCTCGAGTTTCTTCAGTGGCCCCATATTTTAATAAACAGGTTCTGTGACGTGGCGCTCCGGGAGGGACTCGAACCCCCGACACCCACCTTAGGACGGTGGTGTTCTATCCATCTGAACTACCGGAGCTTACCTATTATTTTACTATAAGGAGCCAGCCATTGTTGGCAGGACCGTAAATTATTCTGCAATTTAGCAGTTCACGTTCGATAATTCAAAGTACCCGCCTTCTGAAACACAGTCTAAAGCATGTTTTTAAGGTGGATAGTTTCGTAATCGAAAAGTTCGTTTTCTTTAAACCAGAGACCTATTTCGTATTCTGCCTCTTCGGCGTTACCTGAGGCATGAACCAAATTACGTATCGGTCTCAGAGCACTGTTAGCGGCCGCAGAAGAATCAAAAGAATAGTCGCCGGTAATTGTACCGGGAGCCGCTTTTAAAGGCAGTGTATGTCCTCGCACTTTACGAACTATCTCTATGGCGTGCGGACCTTCCAGCACCATTGCAAAAACCGGAGCCGAAGTCATAAAATCGACCAGCCATTTTTGCACCACAAGCCCTATTTTATAAGGGTCTTCGTTGCCAAAATCGTCCAAAGGATTAATGCCTTGCTCTTTATAATTTTCTAACGTTTTAGAGCCTAAGCCGGTAATGAATTCTTTACGCTCCACCGGATAGTGTTTGTTCAGCAGTTTTTTGCTTGGTATAAACATCTTGGCTGCCACGATTTTTAGACCGATTTTTTCAAATCTATTAATTATGTCGCCGACGATTCCACGCTGGACGGCATCCGGCTTTAGTACTATTAAAGTTCTCTGCAGCTTCATATATACTCTTGCTCCCTTATTTAACAAATATTTACTTACCTAAATAATGCTCGCTAAAAGCAAAATTATCAAGATTCCGGCTAAACCCAGCCGGTACCAGCCAAAATCTCTTAAACCACGCTTGGTTAATATACCTATAAAAAATTTAACAGCCAGCAGACCGGCAATAAAAGAGGTAATATTGCCCACTAAAAATATTCCGATGTTATTTTTTATGAATTCTTGCCCTCCGGGGGTTATTAATACCGCTAAGCAAGCTCCAAAAATCGTTGGTATCGCCAGCAGAAAGCTAAACTCAGCTGACCTGGCAGCCGATAAATTCTGCCTGAGCCCGGCTAAAATTGTAACGCCCGATCTTGAAGTGCCGGGAATTAGAGCAACAACCTGCGCCATACCGATAACCAAAGCTCTCGGCCAGTCCACGGATTTTTCGAGTTCTTTATCAGTAGAATCGACGTTTTGCTTACCGATTAATATCATCGGTATGGCTAAAGCTATAAGCATTACTACCACCAGCCAGATGCTGTTGTTAAGCCGTTCAATTTGCGAGGCAAACAAAAAGCCTACTAAGGCGGTTGGTACGGTGGCGACCGCTAATTTGGCTATCAACTGCCATTCTTTATTTTGGTTTAGTCTGGTAATTATCAGTTTTAGACGATTTCGGTAGTAAAAAATCAAGGCTGTTAAGGTGCCGATATTAATAAGTACGCTGTAGGTAAAAACATTTTTTAAGCCTACCAACTGACCGGCTATCACTAAGTGCCCGGAACTGGAAACCGGAATAAACTCGGTCACGCCTTGTACTAAACCTAAAATAATGGCATCTAGATAAGTCATTGTTTTTTATCATAACAAACAGTCAGTCAAAATTATAAAGAACAAATTATTTATTCAATTAATAGAAATGTTCTCCCCTTATGTCACCAATTAACGGGCTACTTTTATTAAATTAAATGTCGTACAATATAATCGTGAAAGTCCAAAAAGCAATTATCGAGTACTTAGAATATCTGGCAATTGAGAAAGGTCGTTCTAAAAATACAATCGCCAACTATAACCACTACCTTACCCGTTTGGTAGATTTTGCAGGTGATATTGATGTTAACGATATTAATCCCGAACTGGTCAGGCAGTGGCGCCTGTGGCTGCATGAACTCGGCTCAGACAGGTCCGACGAGCTAAGCAAGGCTACTCAAAATTACCACTTAATAGCCCTTAGGAACTTTCTAAAATACTGCCACAAAAGAAATTTAAACGCTCTTAGCCCCGATCAAATAGAGCTGGCTAAAGTAAAACGAAGTCAAGTAACCTTTTTAGATAAAGAAGAGCTACATAAATTATTCCAACAGCCAAATACCAATCAAGAAACCGGCTTGAGGGATAGAGCTATACTGGAGTTGCTATTTTCCAGCGGTTTGAGGGTCTCGGAACTGGTTAATTTAGACAGAAAGCATATCAATTTAGAGCGAAAAGAGTTCACCGTCCGCGGCAAAGGTCAAAAAGACAGGCCGGTTTTTATCAGCGACGAGTCGGCCGAGTGGTTAATAAAATATCTTGATAGCAGAGCTGATAATTTACCGCCTCTGTTTATCAGTTATAGCGGTCGGCATAAAAGCAGCACCAGTGGCAATTACAAACGGCTCACAGCTCGTAGCATACAGCGTATGATTTCACGCTACGCCTTGCTAGCCGGCATTACCAAACGTGTCAGCCCTCATACGATGCGCCACAGTTTTGCCACCGATTTATTAATGAATGGAGCCGACTTACGAAGCGTGCAAGAGATGCTGGGCCACAGCAATATTGCTACAACTCAAATCTATACGCATATTACCAATCCGCACCTAAAAAGCATTCACCAGCGTTTCCACGATAAATAAAAAACAACCTGGCGGGCAGTAGCCGTATTTAAGAGCCTTATACTAAAAATGACTTACTTAAAGGAAGAGACTTTTTTTAAGCCTAAGGTTCATCAAGTGGGGGGCATAAATCACCTGCAGGGCCAGCGGTTCTATTGTTGCCGTCAACGCGATAGTTTTTACACAAAGTGTCGGCCGACGCTACAAAACCGGGTCGCCAAGAAGTGTCGTTTAGCGGTACATAACCGATAAGCCTTTTGAACACATCTTGAGAACGAGCAGTCACATCTACCCTAGCTTGAGCTCTATTAAATTTGACACTATCTCCATTCTTTGCAGATATTTCTACTTTAGAATCTCCATTTAACGAAGCGATTGACAAGTAGCCATTAAAAAAACCCGTATTAAGAATAACTGTACACAAATCATCATCCCTACAAGCAGCATTAGCAATTAAACCGCTTGCGGAGGCATCGTACGATATGCTTACACCAGATCCCGAGGTGCTCGGGTTTAAATATACAACTCCGGCCCGATTAATAGTGTCTTCACCAGCAGCAGCGATTCTTAATGTAGGTATTTGGTTATCTCTTAGTGTCAGACTATCGGTAGCGGATGTTTTGTCCGTCTTGGCTCCGTTTTTAGATTGCCAGGTTATTTTAAGACCTCCTGTATCTCCAGTTGGGAATATTGGCACTACTACCGGGCTAGAACCAACCGGGTCGTATACCAATTGAGGCAAATCGGACAACCACTTTAAACAGGTAATTTTAATGTCTGCGCTAGGAAGAGCTTCGCTAATTTTATTCCTAAAATTGTTAACCGATGGGACTGATGCATCTGTTTGACAACTTGTCCATTCCGGTCGCTCAAGAACCCCTTCTCTAAACAAAGACTGTATTTTATTAATCGCGCTTTCGGCGGCATAGGTGGCTTGGTTAGACAAAGTCTTGTCTAAGGTTTGTCGTTGGTCGTTTCGTGAAATAAAAGCAAAACCTATTGCTATTAAACTCAATATCAGCACAATGAAAATTGTAAACATCATTGAAGCTATACCTAATTCATTTAGTTTAGTGATTTTTTTCATATTAGTTTTCTACCTTTCTCGCTACTTGATTTTCTAATTCAACTGTAGCGCAAAACTCGCTACCTAAAATATTGGCTTTGCAATCTTTTTTAATATCATTATCTTCAAACATATCATCATCGCCTATAACAAACCTGATTGATAGCGAATATAGCCCACTGGTGTCATCATAATCAAATTTAGTAACCCGAGCGCTTTTAGGCAAAGGGTTTGTTTCCTTTAGTAGTGTCGGTGAATCCGAGGGGTCGGCTGGGGGGTCAGCTGAGGGGTCGTTGCAAGGAGCTTTATTTTTAAACTCTTCTTTAATTAATTTATTATTATCAGTATCCGTACTCCAGAGATAGCGCGTATTACCGATGCATAAAGCGTTTAAACCATCAATGAGGTCTGGTGAAGGTACCGGTACTGTGCCACTATATTGAATTTCTTGTGTAAACTGCCCTTGAATTTCGCGAGCCGCTGTTAATAATTTGGCTTTAGTTACACTCTGCTGATACATCCGTCCTACTACTACCGCGCCACTGGTAGCTACCAGTATGGCTACCGAAAAAACGGTAATGGCAATCATTAGCTCTACTAAAGTAAAACCCGCCTGCAACCTACGGACCATAGACCAAATTTACCTCGTTGTTTATGCTATTTAACCCCTCCCAGGAGACTTTGATAATGAAAATATCGTCAGCACCAGGAGCTTTGGTGATTTTAACAGAGTATAAGCCATCACCCCTTTTACAGCTATCTGTTTCGCTTATTAAGTTGGCGCCGTCCATACAAAAATCGCTGGTTGTAGAGGGCGCGCCGTGTTCGGCCACATATATTTTTAAGCCATCGGCTTGACTATTGGCAATTAATTGCGCTTGGTAACGTTCTTGGTTGTCTTGAATGGTCCTTTTTGATCTTGTAGAAATTGCAAATACTCCGCCCAGTACAACGGCCAAAACAGTAAGTGCCAAAAGGACTTCGACGATTGTTTCTCCTTTAATGTTTAATTTCATATGCTTTACCATTATTAATCACAATCAGATTGATATTCAACTCTTACGCCCAAGGCACCTCCACTTAAGAATTCCAAACTGCTTTTGTGGCCACCGTTGTCGAAACATACTACACCTTTACTCGCTTCGTCTTCGTCTATCGGTTCCAAATCGCTTGTAAATAATTCTACCGGCAAAGAACCGCTAATCAGTGGTTTATCTCCACTTATCGAGTTCAATTGATTAGACTCTAACTTGGTATTGAGGATATAAAAAGTCTTTGTTGCTGTTGGTTTTATGCCCCACTTGTATTCTTTTTGTTCCTCTAATGATCTTTCTTCTCCGACCTTGACTTCAGTAGCGTTTATAGAACTTCCTCTTTTTATAGTAGTGATCGTGGGTTTAGTAACATAGGTCTTGATGATAATTTTATCTTCTTCTCGATTAAACTGGATGGATTTCCCTAAAACTACACATTCTCCCGAACCTCTTTTCTCGCTACTGCCAGCTACTATACTGATACCAGTTCCGTCTTCCGGGTCTCCGCTAACATTACAACTAACGTCACTACTCATCATGGGGTAATAGCCATTGGTTACATCGTTTAGCGTACTTCTGACAATCGCTTCAACATTGTTCATGGCCTCCCTGGCCTGATATTTGCTAAGTTGGCCACTAATCAATAACGATACCGACACAAAAAGAACCGACGAAATAGTTAAAAAAATCATAGTTTCTACTATAGTGAAACCATCTAGAGACTTATTTCTGATGATTTTTATTAATGACATAACGTGCGCTTGGCCACCCTTAATAAACTAATAAAATTATAACATAAGAGCTTCATTTAATAATCAATAAAGATAGATACCAATTAAATATTTGCTGGCCGAAAAACAAAGTGACAATTGCACCGATAATTAAAAAGGGCCCAAAAGGCACTTTGCTGGTTGGTTTTATCTTTTTTACTAATAGCATCGGTGCGCTGTAGAGCATACCTAAAATAGAGGCTATAAAGATATACAAAAAAGCATACAGCGGTTTTTGCAGTACCAGGCCAAGCAAAAAACCCAATTTTACATCACCTCCGCCAATCCACTTACCCTTAGACAATTGAAATAAAACCCAAAAAATGCCCCCGCCAATAAGCGTAGATAAGGCAATTTGGCTTAGGTTTTGGTTCGATCTATCGATTAATACTAATTGTAAAATCACCATTACTAAGCCAATTACAAACAAAGGTTTGATGATTTTATCGGGCAGTATTAACCACTTAAGGTCGTAAACCGCCAGAGCTATCAGGCCCGTTAAAATAACCAGCCACAAAATAAACCAAAGTATTGAAGGCAGGCTGTTCAACAATGTGTAGGGCCAAAAAACATAGAGCACTACAAAAAGTATCGCCGTTAACAGTTCAACAAGCGGATACTGCCAGCTTATCGGTTTTTTACAATAGCGACATCTGCCCTTAAGGGCAAGCCAGCTAACTATAGGTAGTAAATCTAAGGGAGCAAGGCGATGTTGGCAGTTAGGGCAGATAGACCGGCCTCTTAAAACAGAGTAATCGTAAGTCGCCGACTTGGAGTTAGTTTTATTGTTTGATTTCTTCTTGACTTTAGACGATTCTTGCATCCGCAAACGCCAAACCAAAGCGTTAACAAAACTGCCAAAACATAGCCCTAAAAGCGACAAAACAAATATGATCATTTTTCTCTCATTAACACAGAAAACCCATTTACATGGGTCTTCTGCCAATCACTGCCTATAATGTAATTTTTAACTTTCTTGACAAACAGAAGTTGAACCACCGCTCGTTTCGATAACATACACTACAGCTACGGTCCTGGAGGAAGCTCCGGCTCCTCCAAAGTCTGATCCTGTATTATCACACTTGGCGCCCGTTTTAACGTACATTCTACTGGCATCTTCTGAAGGTATCGGGTTACGAAAACGCATCGGGTTATTATTGTTTTCGAAAACAATCTCATCCGTGGTGTAAAAGCCAATTTTTGGAGTCACTCCACTCCCTTCAACTCCATCTCTCAATCTAAACTCTCCTTCGGTAAAATTTTGAGGCATTTTACCGTTTTTATTGGCGTTAAACTCACTAATGGCGCCTAAAACGTTAGAAACGTCGTTTTTCCTCTGAGTGTTTCGGTTATTCCTTTGCAAAGCCGGCACGGCCAGGAACACTATCAGCAATATAAGAGCCGCTATAGCCAGCACTATTAAGACTTCTATAATGGTGAAGCCTTTTTGATCTTTTTTATACATCTTTTTTACCCCTTCTTTTTAAGTATGTTTATGCTTAAGTTTATAAATTTATAATAAACCGTTTAAACAAAAATACAATAGTTTATCTGATAATAGTCTTACCTGCCAATCCGTATATAGGCAGTAACACCGCCGCAACAATTATTAAAGCCACGATACCGAGTAAAATCATCAAAGCCGGTTCAATAATAGTAGATATGGTTTTAATCTCGTTATCTACTTCTTTTTCGTAATAGTCGGCTACTTTGTTCATCATTTCTTCGGTGGAACCGGATTGTTCGCCGATATGTAACATATTTGGAACAAGCTCTAAAAAGTTTGGATCGCCCTGCAGAGCGTCGCCTAAACTCTTACCACCTTTTACCTGCTCTATAGCCCGGTTGATTGACTCCTCGATATATACATTATTAATAGCTTGAGCAGTAACCTCCAGCATTTGTATTAGCGGTACCCCGCTAGCCACCAAAGTACCACCGGTTCTAGCAAAACGTGCCATATACATCTTTTTATATAATCTGCTAATGGGCTTTACTGTAAGTTTGGCCTTATCAACAAAGCGCTTACCACCCATGCTTCGAGCCCACCTAGAGCCAAAAACTATGGCTATTATTAATAAAATTAAGAATAACCACCAGAAATGAATAATAAAGTCGGATACGGCAACCAGTATTCTGGTCACTAGCGGTAAGTTGGCCCCTGGTATATCTTCGTATAAAACCTTCACCTGCGGTATGACGCTAACTACCATAAAGCCGACTACCGCTATCATAACTAGAATGACCACTGCCGGATAGGCCATGGCGCCACGGATTTTACTGACTATTTCGGCGTCTTTTTCTTGTTGGTTAGCTATACGCTCTAAAGATACGTCTAGCGTACCCGAAACTTCGCCCGCTGCCACCATACTAGTAAATACCGGGCTGAAGGCCTGAGGATGCTTTTGTAAAGCCGCCGAAAAACTGTTACCACCTTCTACGTCTATTATGACCTCACTGATAATTGCCCTAAGTGCTTTGCTGGTGGTTTGTTGTTGAACATTACGCAAGCTCTGCACTAAAGGCAAACCGGCATTAATCAGTGTAGATAGCTGTCTGGCAAACAATACCCTGTCTTTAGATCGTACCTTGTTGAAAAAACCCTTTTTACTCTCCTTCTGAAGTTCTATAGACAGCGGTGCCAGACCTTGGTCTTTTATTATTTTGGCAGCAGCTTGCTCGCTGTCGGCTTGAACTATAGATTTTACTTTTTGGCCAGTGGCGGCGTTTTTGGCCTCGTACTCAAAAGTTAACATCGAGGTTCCTCCGTTAAATTAACCGTGCAATATATGCCAGGAAGTCTCTGATGTTTAATGTTAGGTAGTATACTGCGCATTTTAACCCCTCATTAGCCTGTCTAGCTCGTCTAGGTCAACCGCATAATTTCGAGCTTCGTCGTATGTAATGGTACCGCTATGGATTAAACCTACCAGAGTTTTATCCATACTCTGCATACCAAACTCGGCACCGGTTTGTATGACAGCCTCAAGCTGATGGCTTTTACCCTCGCGGATTATATTGCGGACGGCAGGCGTAGCTACTAATATCTCGGCGGCGGCAATTCTGCCTCCACCAATTGCTGGAATCAAACGTTGAGAACAAATAGCCATCAATATATTAGATAACTGAGCCCTAATTTGCGGTTGCTGGTGCGGGGGGAAGACGTCAATCATACGGTCGATACTCTGAGCAGCACTATTAGTGTGCAAAGTAGCAAATACTAAGTGCCCGGTTTCGGCTATGGTGATAGCGCTGGCTATGGTTTCTAAGTCGCGCATTTCACCAATTAGCACCACATCTGGATCTTCTCGTAAACAGCTACGCAAGGCAGCCGAGAAACTATAAGTGTCGTAGTGAACCTCTCGCTGCACTACCAAACTTTTCATGCTTTTATGAGTAAACTCAATGGGATCTTCTATGGTAATTATATGCTCGGGGCGTTCTTGATTAATTTTGTTAACTAAAGCAGCCAGTGTGGTGGATTTGCCAGAACCGGTTGGACCGGTTACCAATACTAAGCCTCTGGGGTAGTCGGCAAACTTGTTAACAATGCTCGGCATGCCTAGTTGCTCTACCGATAGAATCTCATTAGGTATTAGCCTCAGCGCTGCCGCTAAGTTGCCCCTTTCGTGAAAAGCGTTAACCCTAAAACGTCCCAAATCACCAAAAGCAAAACTAAAGTCGAACTCTTTATCTTTTAATAGAATCTGTTTTTGGTCTTCGTCTAGAATTGCAAAAATCAAGTTCTCCAAAGCCTCTTCGTCTAAAACTTCGGCACCACTTATAGGCTTTAAGGCCCCATCTACTCTAAGTATCGGTGGTTTTCCTACTTGCAAGTGAAGATCGCTCGCCTTCTTTTTGACTACTTCCTCCAGTAGTACTTCAATTCTTGGTTGATTTGTCATTTTTGCCTATTCCACCCCTCTTAATTTTATGCACTGTCGGTAGCCGCCACGCGGTTTACCTCAGCTAAAGTCGTCTTGGCCGTTAGAGCCTTTAGGTAGCCGTCTTCTCTCATGCTAATCATTCCTTGAGATTCGGCAACCGCCTGGATTTCGGCACTAGTGGCTCTTTTTAATATTTGGTCTTGTATTTCTTCGGTGATATTAAACACCTCGTACAACCCCATCCTACCCTTATAACCTTTAGGGCTATCGGGCGTATCTTTGCCCTTGTATAAAGTATAAGCGTTTTGCCCAGCCAGTGGCAAGTGCCCATAGCCTAAATCTTCCAGGATGGCTTTTTCTTCGGTCTTGTTTTTAGGCAACAACTTACCAACGGTGGTATTTATGGCCTCTATTTCTACATTATCAGCCGCATAGGCCTCGGGTACACCGGCAATACGACGCACCAAGCGCTGGCCGATAACCGTTCTAACAGTGCTGGCAATTAAAAATGGCTCGACTTCCATATCTAGTAACCTGGGTAAAATGCCCGAGGCTGAGTTCGTGTGCAAAGTAGAGAGTACCAGGTGTCCGGTTAAGGCAGCCTGTACGGCCAATTGAGCAGTTTCTTTGTCGCGGATTTCGCCGACCATAACTACATCCGGGTCTTGACGCAAAATAGATCTTAATCCGTTAGCAAAAGTTAAACCGACTTCCGGGTTTACCTGAATTTGGTTGATGCCATCCATTTTGTATTCGACAGGATCCTCCAGGGTGACTATATTAATTTCCTCGCTCTTAATTTCTTGAACGAGAGCGTACAGGCTGGTAGTTTTACCGGAGCCAGTCGGACCGGAGGTTAAAACCATACCGTTAGAATGCTTTATGCCCTCGCGTATTCGCCTTAAAGCCCTCCCCGAGTAACCCATATCCTCTAATTTTAAACTGGTACCGGTTTTATCTAACAACCTAATCACCACCTGCTCACCCCACACCACCGGCGAAATGGCTATTCTTAGATCGATAGGTTTTTTATCAACCAAAATGGTAAATTGACCATCTTGTGGAATACGATGCTCATCTATTTTCAACTCCGACAATATCTTAACCCGAGACACCAGTGGCGGTTCGGTGGATTTGGGTAAAGTCATAATCTCTCTTAGGACACCATCTACCCTAGCCCTGATTTTCAATTCCTTTTCGAGCGGTTCGATATGGATATCGCTTGCCCGATTTTTAGCGGCATACTCTAAAATAGTAGATAAAGCTTTGCTAATAGGAGAATCTTGTACGGCAGTTTGAATTGTCTGAATATTTTCACTGACAGAGCTAATGTCACTAATAGATTGTTTATCGGTTTTGTGACCACCCAGGGCTTCGACAACGTCTTTACCTACATCCACGGTATATTGACGCAAGATATTTTCGATACCTTCTTGACTAGCCAAGAACACTTTTAGCGTCCGCCCAATCCGGTTAGATAAAAAGTCAACAGCTTGTACATTGCTGGCATCGAGCATAGCTACTACTAAGCGACCTTGCATTTCTCCCAGGGGAACGGCCATATATCGTTGGGCTATTTCGCGAGGAAGCAAGTTTAACACTTTTGAATTTACCCGAGCATTAGTCAGGTTAACGTAGGGTACTTTAGTGACTTGAGCTATAGCCTTAGTTAAATCTTCGTTATTAATGTGGCCTTTGGTAACCAAAAAAGTTAAAAATGGTTCATTTTGACTGGAAGCTTTAATGTGTAAATCTTCCAGTTCTTCTTCTTTAATGAGACCATTAGATACAAGAACCTTCTCTACCTGTTTTTGGGTATCGCTTAGTAAAATACTCATTTGTTTTTTGCCAGCTCCGTATTAATCAGGCGGGTTCTAGCCTAGTGAGTAGTGGTATTAAACGGCGCGGTATTACTGCTGTCTCCAATAGTAATATTTTTAGTCGGATTTAGAGATTGCTTATTAAAGTATTGTTCGTTTGGCAGTTTAAATTCCGAGCTGATTGGTTCAACGGTCGGGGCGGTCAGCTTATAAATCTTTTCACCACCAAACATAAATTTAGCAATTGCAAAACTAAAAATACCACTTACTATTGCCACAGCCACAATGATAACAATATCTCGCTGCTTCATCTTTTAACCTCTCTTGTTTTCGTTGTTTTTTGTTTGGCTGCTTTTTTGGTCGGCCCGGGTACAACCTTTTCTTGGATACCTAACTTCTTTTCCGGCTGATAGTAAGTTATAGCGGCTATGTCGACTTTCATATTACCTTCATTACCAGACAGCTTTAGAGTTTCCACCTTAATTGGCCTGATAGATCTTTGCATATTAACGATTAGCTTCTGAATCACGGTGTAATCCCCACTGGCGCTTACCTCAAAAGGTATATCCACCGGTTGTGGATTGATACTGTCTTGTTCGGCGGAAGCTTCGGCGTCGGTTCCTGTTATATTAGTAGTCGCAGCTCCGCTGTCGACAACTATTCCATCTACACTAGTGGCCAGTGCGGGAAAATCATATTTACTAGGCAGCGAGTCTAACACTATTTTGGAGTTTTTATCGGCCGTACCAATAACCGACTCTCTTTCTTCTTCAAACGTTTGGTAGGATATTTTCAGGGCGTTAACCGATTTAATATTAGCCTCTAGTTGTTTGTTGGCTTTATTGCGTAAGCCTATTACTTTACTTTGATAAGACATTTGCTTATACAGGGAGTTTAGAGCTATTAAGGAAAATACCACGATGGCAGTGGTCAGTGCAGATGCTACAAGCATAGTCGAGTTAGCCTTGCTTATCTGTATGTGTTTTATTGACTGTCTAAAGTCAAACTTGGGCATTATCTGTCACTCCTTTCAACCGGTTGAGCTTTAAATAAAACGTCCGGCTGCTCGGTTTGCGACCTTGTTGAGGTTATCTTAGGTACTATCAAGGTTACCGTCTTGTTATCACTGCTAAATATAACTGGATCGAACTTTAAATCGATTGTGTAATTTACTCCCGCAGTCGTGTCTTTTCCAACACTAAAACTGGATAAAACTACCTCCGAAAACGCTCGTTGCGAATCTTGGGTCTGGTCGGTCATATATTCGGTAAACTTTAAAGTGTCAACAAATTTGTTAGTAGCCTCCAAAGTTTTAGCAGTGCCAGTAAATTTCATCTTTGACTCTTTATAATCAACCTCCAGACTGGATATTTGAACATCGTTTGGTACTATTTGCGACAAATATGCGAATAGCCTTTCGCTAACCGGCTTTTGCTTGTGGAGCTCCGTTAGTCTATTTAATTGGTTCTGAATGGTAAGGATTTTGTTTAACCCCTCTACATTTTTTAATTTGGTACTATTAGCCTTAATATTGTTTTCCAGCATATTTAGCCTGATTTTTTGGCCAATATAAACATAGCTAGACATTAAAATCACCAACCCTAAACTCACGCCCGAAATAATTACCGAACTTAAAATTATGGTTCGTTTGTTGCGCTGGGCTTTGATGTATTTAGCCTTTATATCCGGCAATAAATTCAACTGAATCATTTTACTCGACCCTCTCTGCCAGACCGGCAGCCACAGCAAAGTGGCTGGATACTGCTAAAAGTTCGTTTTGGCGGTCCTGCGGGTACGTTACGTTTCGCCAGGAGTTGCCAATTTCGACATTAATAGTAAACTTATTTGCTAAATATAGCGGGAATTCGGGCAACGAGGAAGCTCCTCCAGTGACAATAATCCTATCTAGTAGCTGCCCCGTATAACGACTTTGGTAAAACTTAATCGATTTTTCTATTTCGGCCACCAGTGTTTCTACGGTGCCGATAATAGCGTTATAAACTTGCCCTTCGAGCTTACTTTGACTTAAACCAAATTTGTATACAAACTGCTCGGCCTGTTTCTCGTCTATATTCAGATTTTGCATAGCCGCTTTTAGTACCGACTCTGAACCGGTTGGTATGGAGCGCATCAATTTTGGGCCACCATTAGCAGATATGACTAGATCGGAGCTGTGTACCCCCATATCCAGTACCAACTGCGGAGTAGTAGCATCAGCTGGGATAATGGCTCGCGCCAAAGCTATAGAATCCGGTTCGAAAGCTAAAACATTCAAACCGATACCCTCAAGCATATCTAAACGTTGTTCTATAAAATCGTTCGGAGCTGATGCTAACAATATCTCGACTTTTTTTGGATCTTTCGGCGAATCTCCCAAATAAACCCAGTCTATTTTACTCTCAGCTACGGGCGTTGGTATTAAAGTATCGGCTTGGTAGCGAATTGTTTTATCTAGTTCTGATTTACTCAGCTTATCTATATCGGCCACCGTGCAAAAAACTTTTTGAGACGGCAAACCGGCTACCACATTCTTAGTTGACAGCCTGGTTTGAGCTATCAAATCTTTTATAGTATTTGCTACTTTTTGTTGGTCAGCTTTGGCATCGCTTAAGACTACTTTTGTATCTATTGGTACAAGTGCATACTTTACTAACGCTTTCACCGGCCCACCCCCGCGCAACTGCACAAGTCTTATGGCCGAAGTACCTATATCTAGTCCAAAAAAGTCCCTGGCGCCACTAAGGACACTCATGTTTTTTATTGTAGCATAAGCTTTGTTTTTTAAAACAACAATTTATTTATTCAATTTATAAACGTGTTACAAACGCGGAGGAGCGTTAAACAAGGCCTGGTAGTTGGCCCGACCGCTATTTAACAAGTAAAAGCTGGTAAAGTTTAAGTAACCCGGGTAGTTTATCACTTCGGCCGCCTCGGTAAGGTTGCCAGCATCGCCGGCCATGTTGCCGTTGAATACTCTAGCCATATCCTCGTTAGTATTACCTTTAAGGCGGGTACCTATAGAGCGCTGGAAGTTAATATTTTTAGCTCCTATGGCTCCGTTAATTACCAGCTTGTTTTGACAAGCAGTATGCCACTGATTTCTAGGGATAACTGCACCTGTATTTGTTGTGCAAGTGTTAATCTCCCCCCCAGCAATTAATACCGCATCAATTTGTCGGACGTTGGAGCTTATATTAATGTCATCATCGGCAATCAATAAAACTACCGGTGTGGTACTGTCGTTGAAGGGACCTGGAGGCAATACTGTTGTTATATCACCGTTTATTGTGATGTTTTTGGCTTTGACGGTGATTTTTTTCGATACATTAGAAGCCTCTATTGTAATATCGTCTCCTTTGTAGTAACCACCCCTGGCATCGACTGGGGGAGTGGGTAGGACGCCTCCTGTATAACCAGTTGCCGCAGTTGGTAGCTTATTTCCTAAATCTCTCTCGCTATAACCAAAAGTAAAGTTTATGACCGAAAGGCCATTTGGCGCAGAAGGGTTAGTCGAGCCATGAAAAGCGGCTGACGCCATTTTTATAGTGCTCCGGGCGATGATAGCAGCATATTGGGAGGCCGAGGCGATACCCCGAAAGTCGGGAGAGGTTGGGTTGGTGTTAAAGATGACGTCTCCATTAGTAGCGTGGACGTCGTGGCCGTAAAAACGAGTGTAAGGAACTTCGTAGACGGTGATACGGCCAGTGCCTGTGGTGTCGTCTATTGTGGTAGTTCTATTGTATGTAGTGCCAGGGTCGGCTGCATTCATAACATCTATATTGCCGTGATTATGCGCGTTATCAATAGTTATTGTCACGGAGTTGCCATCAGAAGGGGCTATAGAATTAACCACACCCACAGCTCCGCAATTAACTGTGAAGCTTTTTGAGCCAGTTGGACCAATAACACCGCCGTAGCTCCAGGTCTTAGTAACAACTTGATTAGCTACTGTACAAGCCGCAGTCGGATTAACAATTATTGAATGTGTCACGTTAACCGAGGTTGTACCTTTTTCGAAATCAGCGGGTGTCACAACCGGCGTAAAACCATTAGGAGTGGGAGGTGGTGTTGTCCAATGCGCATAGAGCGTGATGTCGCTGAACATATCTACACTGTAAATGCAGTCCCTTGAAACTGCGCAATTCCCATTAGGTTGAGTAGACCAACCTACAAACCAATGACCTGGCCATGTTGGTTCAGGAAAAGAGTTTGCCCTGTTGCCTCTTTGATACTCTCTTAAGGCATTAACACCGGACTTATGTGAAATAAGTGTCCTTAAATCGGGAGTCGTGTCGGTAACACTGCCACCATTCGGATTAAAGGTAAGAGTGCGATACTGTTTTTGTTTCGGGCCACTATACCAATACTCGTGGCCACTGGTGTGAGCACCGCTAGGATATGTGTTATCTAATATTATATGGAAGTCACCAGCATCGCCGCGGGTAAAGTAAATCAGCAATGAACAGGATTTTGTATAGTGCGGGTTAGGCCTGTCACAACTCTCGCCTGTTGATAATACGGGATCTACTTTAGCTAATGCATTTCGGTTTCCGTTTGAGATGCTCTTGGTACTTGCCCCATATTCGACAATTTTCCCCCTACCGATGTCAATTGTTTCAGAGTTATCAAAATCCCCTATCACGTATGAAATATTCGCTTGTTGAAACCACGTATCATTTTCGCCACCCGTTTTTTCTTGGATTGTCAACCCCCTACAATTTGAAAAAGTTAGTACTGAGTTAAAATTGTGAGTAGCTAAATTATTACCTCTGTCACATCCAAGACCCTGGGTTGTAATCTTGGGTAAAAAATTATCCATAACCCATTTCGGTGAAGAAGGAGTAGTAGATTTGTTTGAAATTACTGTGTTCGTACCTGTTTTCACAAACACCTTATAATGTTTCGGGACTTCATCATCCCATAGTGATGCCGCATCATCTTGCCAACCCGCTGATACCGTCGTTACGAATAATATGCAAGAGCCCGCCACACAAAACATAAATAGTAAAAAGCTAAGGGTAGTAATTTTTAGCGTTTTATTCATTGTCCGCCTCCAGAAAGCTTGTTTTTCAACACTATAAAGTCCTCGGTTTGATCATATTCATATGCTAGGAGTGCATTCTTGTATTGCGCGGTCGAACGAGAATGAGATTCTGGATTGTTAGCCAGATCTAGATATAAATCAATATATTTTAGCTGGTCCTTGGTCGTGTCAATTAGCTTACCATCAGAACCGGTAAACTTGTTTAGCATAATAAACTGATAGTTGTAAACTAGTTTCACGTACAGCAAAGCTTTCCAATAGTTTACCTGGGCCTGATCCGGTGTTTCTGATCCGATCTTATACCATAGGGTATCCTCGTGATTAGCTAAGAAATCTTGTATAAAACCGGTTAGTTGATTTTGCCGCGATTTATTTGTAGTGTTGTCCAAAACACTTGCAAGTTGATAGACTGTTTCAAATGGATTCTGTTTGGCGGCAATTTGCTTGTCGATCTTGGTTTTTAGTTCTTTTGTAAGGTTATCAACTGAGGCATTAGTAGTTTGAGGAGTTATTACGACATTAGGGTTTTCGAAGTCGTCAACAGTAAGGATTTTTTCGGTTGTAGGATTGTTTTTGGTGGTGTTAGTAAATTTCGGAATCAACAGAAAACCCCCCAAAAGAATAGCTGCAATTGTTAATATACTTCCAGCAAATATCAACTTTCTCTTCCTGGTGGAGTATGGGCCTCGAATCATAGTAGCTAAATGCATCGATCCACTTTTAGTCACAGAAGAAATAACCATATCACTAGGTTTTTTAGAATCACTAATTTCTTTTGATTCTTCTTTGCTTGCACTAAACTTTGGAATTGAATGATAATCGGGCTTTGATTTTTTTAATATGTTTCTCATAAATTGGGCATTTTGCTTATCTACTATTTACTAATAATTGTACTAGAAAAACAACCATAAGCAATAAATTACAATAAATAATTTTAGCAAAAACAACAATTTATTTATTCAATTTATAAACGTGTTACAAACGCGGAGGAGCGTTAAACAAGGCCTGGTAGTTGGCCCGACCGCTATTTAACAAGTAAAAGCTGGTAAAGTTTAAGTAACCCGGGT
>JAGOOV010000006.1 GCA_017992295.1 Candidatus Saccharimonadota bacterium | reverse complement strand
ACTGAGCTATAACCCCTTACAGTCAAAGTGTTATACACTACATAATTGTTTTTGTGCAAATTAATTAAACAAAACTATCACTTGTTGCGGATACAGTTTAGTTAACTCACCGAAAATTATACCGCGACATGCATGTGTTGCCAAATAGCCAAACCACACCAAACACACGATAAGCACCAGCTTATTTCGGCTGACTAGGCTTATAAGACTTGTCTTTGTTAAAAATCAGGTAGTGAGCGCCAACAATGGAACTGTCTGCCAATTTGGTTAAAGCGAAAAATAGTTCCGATTTATCGCCAGACCGACCATCCGACTGCTGTCGGATTATTACTCCCTAGAAAGGAGGTAATCCATCCGCACCTTCCGGTACGGATACCTTGTTACGACTTAACCCCAATCATGCCCCCCACCTTAGGCTGAGTCAAAGCTCAGACTTTGGGTGTTGGTCACTTTCATGGTTTGACGGGCGGTGTGTACAAGACCCGGGAACGTATTCACGGTAGTATAGCTGACCCACCGTTACTAGCGATTCCGACTTCATGCAGGCGAGTTTCAGCCTGCAATCCGAACTAAGACCAGCTTTGATGGGGTTTGCTCCCTCTCGCGAGTTGGCTGCCCTTTGTACCGGCCATTGTAGCGTGTTTGTCGCCCAAGACGTAAGGGCAATACTGACCTGACATCATCCCCTCCTTCCTCCCTGTTGCCAGGGCAGTCTGATTAGAAAAATCCAACTAATCATAAGGGTTGCGCTCGTTAATGGACTTAACCATACATCTCACGACACGAGCTGACGACGGCCATGCAGCACCTGTCACTGCGCTCCTAAAAGGCACAATTTCCTTTCGGAAACCTTCGCAGGAAGTCAAGCCTTGGTAAGGTTCTTCGCTTATCTTCGAATTAAACAACACGCTCCACCGCTTGTGCGGGTCCCCGTCAATTCCTTTGAGTTTTAAGCTTGCGCTCGTACTCCCCAGGCGGGATGCTTAACGCGTTAACTTCGTTTCTACCCAGGTCGATATGGGTAAAAACTAGCATCCATCGTTTACGGCGTGGACTACCGGGGTATCTAATCCCGTTCGCTCCCCACGCTTTCGTGCCTTAGTGTCAGTAACGAACCAGTAGACTGCCTACGCCATCGGTGTTCCTCCCAATATCTACGGATTTCACTCCTACACTGGGAATTCCATCTACCTCTTTCGCACTCTAGTTTATCAGTTTAAAACGCAGCTGTATGGTTAAGCCACACGCTTTCACGCTCCACTTAATAGACCACCTACGCAACTCTTTACGCCCAGTAATTCCGGATAACGCTTGGGTCCTACGTTTGACCGCGGCTGCTGGCACGTAGTTAGCCGACCCTTATTCATATGCTACCGTCATATTCTTCGCACATAAAAGCAGTTTACAACCCGAAGGCATTCTTCCTGCACGCGGCGTTGCTCCATCAGGCTTTCGCCCATTGTGGAAAATTCCCAACTGCTGCCTCCCGTAGGAGTCTGGACCGTGTCTCAGTTCCAGTCTGGCTGATCATTCTCTCAAACCAGCTATTGATCATCGCCTTGGTAAGCCCTTACCTCACCAACTAGCTAATCAAACGCAGGCCATTCCCAAAGCGCTAAAAGCTTTCATCCGAAGACAATATGCGGTATTAGCCACCCTTTCGGGCGGTTATGCCTCACTTTGGGGTATGTTCCTACGCGCTACTCAGCCGTCCGCCGCTCGCCGACATTCCTCGCTCATATCCGGAATATTAAATCTACCTTTTAACTTAAACAACTAGTCGTTACTTTGTTACTCTGACTAAATTACTTGCATCATTGGTAAACAAATCCGAACATTAGCGAGGAACTCGCTGCCGCTCGACTTGCATGTTTTAGGCACGCCGCCAGCGTTCATCCTGAGCCAGGATCAAACTCTCCAAAAAAACGCTGACTTATAAAATTACTTTCTTAAATCAACTCGACGTTGACGCTGCACTACTTGATTTTTAAACTACTATTTCAAAGCGTCCTCTAACAGAAGCCACAAAATCAACAGATGAAAGCATATATTAAATACACATACTAGTCAAGTAAAATAGCCACTCTAGTTTTTATCTCTAAAAATAACCCGTTGCAAAGCTATAAAGAACCAACCCTGCTACTATGCCTACTGCCACGCCACCAAGCACCTCGCCAGCACTATGCCCTTCGGATTTTGTTATCTTCGTTTTTAAATTAACTTTTGACCGTTTTGCTATTTCTTGTATGGCCTTAGTTTGATCACCAGTTGTTTTTCTAACTCCTAAAGAATCGTACAAAACTATGCCACAAAATACAGCTACTATTGCAAAATAAATACTTTTTATGCCGTATACCATACATACAACTGTAACTAATGCAGTAGTAAACGCCGAATGCGAGCTAGGGAATCCACCCGATGACAAAAAGCTTTCAATGCGCCATTCCCTTTTATGTAGTGAAATTACCACCTTAATCGTCTGGGCGATTAACCAGCCCAGTAACGGGGCCAACAAGAATATATAATCTTTCACTCGTTTTTTTCCTCGGCTACTTCTTTGTGCACCAAAGTCATGGAGGCTACTGTATCTTTTTCGTTTAACTTCATTATCCTAACTCCCTGAGTGGCCCTCCCAAGTTGAGGTATATTCTTGAGCCCAAGTCTAATTGTTTGGCCCATTGATGATATGACTATCACTTCGTCTGATTTATCTTTCAAGGTTGCAACGCCTATCAATTTACCTGTCTTGGAGTTTACGACAGCCGATCTAATCCCAACCCCTCCTCTGGCATGGGCTGTGAACTGCGACACTTTGGTTCTTTTACCATATCCAAGTTCACTTATTACAAAGATACTGGAGTCATTTTCAACTATATCCATGCCAATCACCGAGTCTCCCTGTCTTAATCTAATACCTCTTACTCCCCTAGAAACTCTCCCCATGGCTCTAACATCTTTCTCATGGAAGCGTATGGCTTGGCCGAAAGCTGTAGAGATAATTACTTCGTCTTTACCGCTACTAAATCGAATCCATCTTAATTCATCGTCTTTGTCTAAGTTTATTGCTATCAATCCAGAGTTTCTGACATTATTATAGTGTTCGTAATTTGTTTTTTTAACAACACCGCGTAATGTACACATAATTAAATATCCGCTTGCATTATCTTTGTCTACTCTAATCAGTGCGCTTATTTTCTCTTCGGGTTGTAGTTGTAGCAAATTTACAATCGCTACTCCCTTGGCATTAAGACCAGCAGATGGAATTTCGTAAGTTTTTAACCTAAACACTCTGCCCCTGTTAGTGAAAAACAGTATATAGTCGTGCGTGCTCGCTAATACTACGTGTTCAATAATATCTTCATCGCGCGTTTTCATACCTTTTTTACCCTTACCACCACGACCTTGACGTTTGTAGTCTACCTCTCTACTGCGTTTGATATAATTTGCAGATGTCAATGTTACAACGACTTTTTCATCAGGAATTAATTCTTCATCACTAAACTTTCCTAGTTCTTGATTAACTATTTTTGTTTTTCTATCGTCTCCGAATTTTTGTTTTACTTCTTTAAGTTCTTCTTTAATAATTGCGTCTATCTTTTCTCCGCTACTTAAAACCTCTTTTAAGTTCTTAATAATTTGTTTTAGCTCGCTAAGTTCGTCTTCGATTTTCTTTCTTTCTAGGCCGGCTAATGACCTCAACTGCATTGCTAAAATAGCCTTGGCCTGAATTTCGCTTAATTTAAAGCGTTTTATTAAGTTATCTTGCGCTTCTTCAGTGGTCTCGCTGGATCTTATTGTGTTAATTACTTCATCGATGTGGTCTAGTGCTATCGACAAACCTTCCAATATATGAGCTCTAGCCTCGGCCTTTTTCAATTCAAACTCGGTACGTCTGCGCACAACGTTACGTCTATGACCAATAAACTCGGTTAGTATGTCCATTAAACCAAGAATTCTCGGTTGAATACCGTTAACTAGCGCAAGCATGTTAAAGTGAAACGAGGTTTGTAGAGGTGTTAGTTTATATAATTGATTTAATATCTTCTTCGGATAAGCGTCTTTTTTAAGATCTATGGTAATTCTGACAGTTCCTCGAGAACTTTCGTCCCTTATGTCAGCTATACCGCTAATTTTTTTTGTTTTTACTAATTCCGCAATTTTTTCTAGTAAAGAGGCTTTGTTTAGAGAGTATGGAATCTCACTTATAACTATTCTAAATAACCCCCTTTTAGATCGCTCTTCAATATCGGCAACACCTCGTACTACCACTCCGCCTCGTCCGGTAGCGTAGGCTTCTCGTAGGTTACTCTTCCCATACACTACGCCCCCAGTTGGAAAATCAGGCCCCTTAACGTATTCCAGCAAATCGTCTAGTTCTGCTTTGGGATTATCAATAAGATGTACTGTGGCATCTGCTATCTCTGATAAATTATGGGGAGGAATGGAGGTTGCCATACCCACGGCAATCCCCATCTGCCCGTTTAGTAACAAGTTTGGAAGTTTTGCCGGCAACACCTCCGGTTCTTGTTCCGAGCCGTCATAGTTATCACGAAAATCTACTGTTTCTTTGTCTATATCTTCAAGCAAGGCTTGACCAGCTCTAGCCATGCGTGCCTCTGTGTATCGTTGAGCTGCAGGCGGATCTCCATCCATTGACCCAAAATTACCTTGTCCATCGACCAACAGATAACGAGTTGACCAATTCTGAGCTAGTCTTACCATGGCGTCATATATGGCCACATCTCCATGAGGATGGTATTTACCCATAACGTCCCCCGTGATACGAGCGCTCTTTACAAACTTGGAACCTGGTTTCCAGCCATTTCTTTCCATGGAATATAATATTCGGCGGTGCACCGGTTTTAGCCCATCCCTGGCATCCGGCAGTGCTCTTGACACTATTACGCTCATTGAATAACGAAGGTAATTATCCTCCATTACATTCTCAACAGTCTGTAGTTCAACTCGGTTAGAATGTGGGGAGTCGTAGATTATTGCCTCTGGCTCTTGAGTTAGTTCCTTCTCCATATTAAATATCCAAATCTTTCACAAACTTAGCACGACTTTGTATAAAATTTTTGCGCAACTCTACTTCCTGGCCCATTAGTTTACTAAAGACAGCGTCTGCCTTTTCAGCATCTTCAACTTTAACCTGTACTAACACTCTATTTTCCGGATTCATAGTTGTTTCCCAAAGCTGCTCAGCGTCCATTTCGCCTAAGCCTTTGTAGCGTTGTATGTCGCTAAACCCCGCCTGTTTTTTACGTTCATCATTTTTATCTACCTTCACGCCCGCTTTAATACGGCTCTTAATGTAATCATCTATTATTTGATCTCTTTCCGCATCTGAATATGCGTAAACCTTTTTAGTCTGCGTCTTCAACAGATATAAAGGAGGCTTAGCTAAAAACAGATGTCCATTATCAATAACTGGTAGCATATATCTAAAGAAGAAGGTGAGTAGTAGCGTACTGATGTGCGAACCGTCTACATCAGCATCTGTCATGATTATAATTCTGTGGTACCTCAAGCCGCTAATGTCAAACTGCTCGTCTATTCCAACTCCCAAAGCTTTTATAAGGCTAACAATCTCGTTGTTGGCAAGCATCTTGTCAAGTCTGGCTCTCTCAACATTTAAAACCTTCCCTCTTAAGGGCAGAATAGCTTGAGTTTTGCTGTCACGGCCACTTTTCGCTGAGCCACCTGCCGAATCGCCTTCTACCAGATATAGCTCTGATTCTTTCGGGTCTCTCGAGGAACAATCCGCCAGCTTGCCGGGCATCGAAGCCCCCTCCAACACACCTTTACGTATTATGTTTTCCCTCGCCGCCCGAGCTGCCTTTCTAGCTCTTGCAGCTAATAATACCTTGTTGACAATTCCCTTGGCTATCGTTGGATTTTCTTCTAAATAGTAAGAAAAGTATTCTGTCATTACCTTTTCTACATATCCACGGATCTCCGGGTTCCCTAACTTATTTTTGGTTTGGCCTTCAAACTGAGGGTCCGGAATTTTAGCTAAAATAACCGCTGTCAGCCCTTCTCTGCAGTCCTCTCCTGTTAGATTGTCTTCTTTCTCTTTCAGTAGGCCATTCTTTCTAGCATAATCGTTAATCACTCTAGTTAAAGAAGCTCTAAAACCAACCAGGTGGGTGCCCCCGTCTGGATTATAGACATTGTTTGCGAAAGCTTTGACGATTTCGTTGTAGCTGTCGCAGTACTGCAGGGAAATTTCTACTATGACATCCTTGATTTGTTTTTCTACGTAGAAGATATTATCCCCGATACTTTCCTTGCCTACATTCAAATGATGAACATAACTTTGTATTCCTCCTTCAAAATAGAATCCAAAACTTTTGTTGAAGCGCTCATCTTTAACTATTGTCTTAACGCCTTTAGTTAAATAGGCTTGATGCCTTAAGTAATCAACCACCCATTCATAATCGAACTCTAAAGCTTGAAAAATAGTATCGTCCGGCCAAAAGGAAATCTTGGTACCTGTCTTATCTGTTTTACCAACTTTTTGCAATTCTGTCGTCGGTACGCCACGCTCATAGCTTTGGCGATAAAGATAGCCTTCCTTGCTTACTTCGGCAATCAATTTCGATGAAAGAGCGCTCACAACGCTCATACCTACACCGTGTAAGCCGCTAGATACTTTGTAGCCGCCACCTCCAAACTTACCGCCTGCGTGCAGTATTGTTAGGACGGTTTCTAGCGTGCTCTTTTTAGTTTTAGGATGCGTATCAACTGGGATACCTCGCCCGTTATCAGAAACCGAGACACCGCCATCATCTAGCAAGACAACCTGCACTTCATCTGCAAATCCCGCAATGGCTTCATCTATGGAATTATCAGCAATCTCCTTTATTAAATGATGCAACCCTTCGTTACCAGTCCCGCCAATGTACATTCCTGGCCGTTTTCTAACCGGTTCTAAGCCCTCCAGTACTTGAATTTGCTCCGAATCATAGGCAGACGAAGAAGCTTTTTGTTTATCCATACTCACTTTACTAATCTTAAATTTTTACAATCTTAGATACATTATAGGTGTTATACAAGGATATTACAACTATAAAACACTTGAATGGATACTCAAAAATGTGCTTATATATTGTCAGATGGAGCGTTGATTTTTTACAAATAAAAATAAGGACTGGTGAATGTCCACTTTCTACAAACTAGTTTCTAACTTGCCTTTTCACCCATCCGTATTGGGTGAATTAACTTTTTATTCACGTAGACTGCTTAAAGAAGAAAAGCTCAGACGACTTGGATTTTTCTTTATGTCTTTATTACTTGTTATGCAGGTTTTTGGTTTTATCTCTCCTCCCAAACCATCGTTAGCTACCAGTACCAATGACATAATTTATGGCGCCACTACTAAAGATGCTGTACTAAAGGCTTACAACCAAAACAGAGACAGTCTTGGCAGAAAAGATATTAAATTTATTTTTGATTATTACGGCATAGGAACAGATCAACTATTTGCTTCTACACGAACAAAAATTGGCTCCCGGCAACGAAACTATATCAGTACGGGCCGTGCAACTTCTCCTGGTACCGATACATTCATACCGATAAAAGATGCTGTGGACGGTGGAATATATCAAAGACCTTTGCGGGTTTGGGACAGAAATGGTAGAGAAAACTGGTATGACACTTTAACTGGCGTAAATAAATTTGGTTCGAGATTTTGGATTATTATCAACGGATGTGGAAACATTGTCTTTGAACAAGATGCCCAATTACCTAATTTGCAGATTGTTAAAAAAAGTTTTACAAAATCCCAAATAACCCCCAAACAAAGAGTGAAATATGCTATCTATTTTAGAAACCTGGGGCCCGGAGTGGCTAAAAACGTAGTTATTATAGATAAACTTCCCTCTGAGCTATCGTATATATCGCACACTAGCAACGTCAGCTTAAAATTCAATAAGTCAGGGAATGAGTTGCGCTGGTCTATCCCAGGTGACAATGACTTAACACCTAGCAACCGTTGGCATACTATCAAGCTGGACTTAGAAGTAAGCAAAAAACCCACCGGTGATTTAGTTTGCAATGATGCTTCTATAGATGCATCAAACTCGAAAAAAATAAACAGCTCTAATCCAAACAAGCAACATTGTATTAAAATTATCAGCTATTGCCCTGACAGTAATTTACCCATTCCCCCTGGCGGTCTGAGCCATTGTACCCGTATGTGCCCCGATGGTTCCCGAGTTGCATACAACCAAACTTGTGAAGGAAACGAGCTGATATGCCGCAATTTAGATATTGTTGAACTTCCCAGTTGGAGCAAACGCAAATTTTTATTGACTACCGAAGCGAAAGGAAGAGCCACCCCTTCTTTAGCAAGATACTATGTTAACGATCGACTGGTGGCAACGGTGCCTTTTAAAAATAGCCTAACAAGTCAAACTTTTGTTTATGACTTTTTATCGGAGGGTAACTATGATTTAAGAGCGGACATCATCTCGAATTCGGGAAATGTTACTAAGGGTTGTCGGTTAAACGTAGTCGTACGAAAGCCATCTGACTCACAAACTATAATCAACACCGATAAAGAAGTTGCAAATATTACCCAAAATATCGCAAACGCCAACGGTACAACCGCAAAACCCGGCGATAAGTTAAAATATACCATTCACGTACGTAATGATGGTAGCGCTCCGGTGATTAACCTGGAGCTAAACGGAGAATTTTCTGAAAGTATAAACGATGTATTGGAATATACCGACCTAATAGACAAAGGTGATGCCATATTCAGTGAGCAAACTAAGTCTTTAAGTTGGAGCGCCGTCAACATACCCCCCAATAGTAAAATCACTAAAAGCTTTGTTGTACAGGTCAAAAATCCCCTACCAATCACTCCTACGTCATCTTCAGACCCACTATCGTTTGATTATAAAATGCAAAACTTTTATGGTAACTCCGTCACAATTTACCTAGATAAACCCATCAGCAAAGTTGTCGAACAAGGAGTAACCGTCCTTCCCAACACCGGACCTGGCGCAAGCATGATAGTTGTAGCCGGATTATTTGCAATCGTGGGTTATTTTTACTATAGAAATCGATTACTGCGTAAAGAAGCGGTACTAATTCATAGAGAATACAGCTCGGGGAATATCTGATAATGAAGCACGAACAATCAAATAAAATAAACAAATCAGTAGAACGTAGAGGTGACTTGGTAGAAACCGCCAAGCATGGGTCTAGCTCATTAAAAGCCAATAGGAGTGAAGTTTTTGAGGATAGTAAACATGAATACAACATTGAAGAAATCAGGAATAAGTTGGAGCAAATATCTACTAAAGTGGAAAAAGTCAGTAACTTACCTCAAGAAGTAACTCAAGAATCTCCTAAATATATAAGCAAAACGCTAAAGGACCTACGATATAAAAGTACGTTAAAAGAAACCGAAAAACAACTAAACACTCTAGAGCGTTACGCCAGCAGGGTTATTAATAATAGGGTAGTCGATAAATACAGCGAAATAGGAGCTAAAACTATCGCCAGGCCAATGGGAATATTAACGGGGACTCTGTGTGCAATTATCGGGGGAACAGTAATTTATATTATGGCCAAAAAAATAGGCTTTTCATTACCTAGTACAGTGCTCATTTTCTTATATTTATTAGGTTTTATTATCGGCTTGCTGGTTGATTTCGTTTTGTCTCTCAAACACAAACGCCCTCGTTATTGAATAAACACCTTTAGCTTGATGCACTCAATCCTTTTCTTTTTGGGTTAAGTTGCCTTCTTTATCGATAAATATAGTATCGTTATGTTTAAAAACTCCCGAACCGCTTACCAGTCTGTCGTTTTTAACGGTATTATCCTTTTTAATCCTACGTTTTAAGTTATCTGCCATTTGGCTAATCTTTTCTGCCTCGGCAGGCTCTACCCTTTTTACATGTTTTGCTTGCTGATTGTACTCCACACTAGTACCGTCGCCGATTTTATGATTGTCAGCGGTTTTCTTAGGCTTTTCAACATCTGCAGAATCTAATGGTTTAGAATGGCTCATTTTTTTACGTTTTGCCAACCATTCGTCTAAAAATGATGATTTAGCTGTGCTAGGGGCAGGAGATGTATTTGGAAATCCGCTTGTTCGATTAGTACCAAACGGCGACCCATGATCAATACCTGGCGGATTGAAAACTGGTTTTACTGTCTCAAGACGCTTAAATATCTCTGCTTCGACAATTGACTTTGGTTTACCATATTTTGCTGCTGAAAGCTGTTTTAAAGCGTCTGCAAGCTGTTTATTGCCATGGGCTAGCATTGGTAAGTTCACCATACTGAACGGTTGGGCTGGCACACCGCCAATAAGCATATGTACAATCGTATTGGCTGTGGGTAGTCTTTCTAAATCATCAACATCAAAAACCGGATCGAAATATTTAGCCAACAACTCCGCATCGGATATACCAACCCTATGGGCCACGATTGTTCCAATGTTACCAAAGACGGCATCTCTTATCTCATCACTTAGCTGAGAAACAAATTGGTTAGCAACGGTAAGGCTAAGCCGATATTTACGAGCTTCGCTTAATATGGTTGCAAACGACTCAGTTGAAAAATTTTGAAACTCATCTACATACAGACAGAAATCACGCCTTTGGTCTTCCGGTACATTTGCCCGGCTCATAGCCGCGGCCTGAAACTTCATGACAAATATCATTCCCAGCAGTTGCGAATTTAACTCGCCGGTTCGCCCTTTGCTTAGATTAACCAATAATATTTTCCCGCTATCCATAATCTCTCTTATATCGAAAGCGCTTTTTGTCTGCCCAATAATATTACGCATCATTTGATTAGATAAAAAGGCACCAAATTTGCTGTTAAACCAATTAGTCATATCGCCAAATTCACTTGAACGTTGCGACTGAGGTATTTCTTTCAACCAAAACTCTCTAACGGTATTGTCTTTGACATACTTTAACTTTTGGTTAACATACTGAGGGTCCCTAAATAGTTTTGGTATATCTATAAAAGTACCCCCGGCAGGGTCAGCCATTACGGCTAAGGCGGCGTTTCGAAACAAATGCTCGTATCGGGGCCCCATAATACCTTGGTGCATTGGGTCGTATAGCTTATATAACATAGCAATAGCTTCTTGAATCAAAAAGTCTTTTTGATCTTCCGTTTGATACTCAAATATATTAAGACCCATTGGATAGTCCATATCTGCGGGGCAAAAATATATAATATCCTCCGTCCTCTCCTTAGGGACCATCCCCAAAAGTACTTCGGCAGAGTCTCCGTGAGGATCCACAAACGCAAATCCTCTTCCTTCTAACATGTCCTGAACCGCTAAATTTTCCAGGAATTTTGATTTACCGGTACCGGTCTGGCCAACTACGTAAATATGCCTTCGCCGATCGTTCTCGCTCAGCCTGATAGGCTTCTTTACTCCCCTAAAAACGTTATACCCAAGCAACAAACCACCTTCCATAATGTTTTGTGGCCCATCCACCTGCTTCGACGCTTGCCTTTCAACATTGCTGGTCGGAATACTCGATGAGTCTGGGAAATGAAACAGCGTTGCCAGTTCTACTGAATTAAGAATTAAACGATTGCTCTCCGGCGGGAAAAACCTAAGTATGTAAGCCGTAGCAAAACTTTCTACATCCTTTGTAGGTACAAATTTAAAACCATTTTTTCCAGGGGCATCAAAGAGCGCAAAACTGGCCACCACATTACCCAAGATAACTTGCGCTTTATGCAGTACGTTGGACGATACTATTACTCTTATCATTACTTCGTAACCAGCGTGTCGAGTCTTTTCTTCTATTGCATCAGCTATCGTTTGATCCAGTTGAGAACCCGGCTTCTCGGGCTTGGATTCTTGATCTGTAGATAAAGCTTCTGGTGGCTTTACAGGCGCAATAAAGATCTGCTTTAACCACCAAAAGGCAGTTTCAGCCCCCCCTTTTGATTTTTTACCTTCGCGCCTCTTACTAGCTTCTGAAGCGGAGGTTTTATACCATCCGCTATGCGCCGGCCTCAGTAATATCTGTATACCCACCCCATCCTGTTTGTCTATACCAGACAAGGCGTTTAATATGGTCTGCATTGAGTCTCTTTTCAAGTCTTGAAAGGTTGCGATTGGATAAACGTAAGATTCTTTCAATACCAACTCACCACCAACAGTACCGCTAATTTTACCGACAGGGCTAAAAATGTTGTGTTCTGCCACTTCCTCTACCACGCTGTTTGGGTATGCGCTTAGAATTGCTTGCTTAACTACCGACACCAGGGCTATTGGTACTGACGCATAATAATATATCGACCCTTTGGTCGCGACTATCTCTAAGCTAATATGCCTTTGACCATAAAATTTGCTCTTAAATCCCTTTACGGCTGTACTGGCAATTATGTTATACAAAACCTGTGCTTTTGATATATTTTCGTCAGCTATATCTCTATAGTCTCGCCCCTTGGCTTCGATATCGTCACTAGGTGGAGGCAAATGAATGAGCAAAGGAATCATCTTGAGGCCACGTTCATAATTCTTCGCCTCTCTCAACAGTTTTCTTGTGCGCCAAAATAAAATGATAGCTATCACAGAAATCAGCGTAGTCACTACTAACAACGTAGATGCTACAGAGTTAGACATTTGCTATCACCCCTGCTCTTTTGGTAGCTTTATCTCTTTACCGTACCTTTTTTTTAGGTAATCGTGTTTAAGTATATTAATTTTTCCGGACTGAGCATGAGGATCATCGTGGGTTGTAGCCACTATCTGTTTTGCTTTCTCCACCCATTCCTTTTCTATAACATCAACGTCATCAGCAATTGCTGGGTTAGTCTGGCTAGTGCCATCTGTACTTGTTTTGGCAGCGTTTAAATCTGACGCCAAAACGCTACTATCACTAGCAACATAAGCCTGGCTAACAGCATCACTCGCCTGCCTTAAACTTTCCGAAGGTAAAGATCCTTTTTCAAAGGTTTCTTCCGGAGCGGATATCATTTCTAATTCATCGACCCTAGGGCCGCCTCGCTCAGGCCTTGGCAACGTTGGTAACGGTTCTTTAGATGTTGGTTCCATCAGAGGTTAGTATAACAAATATATATCTTATATATACACCTATTTTATTTTTGTTCTATATAAAAACCACGCATATACTCCTGGCAATAAAATGGCTAACAATACATTCATAATCGTCAAATTGGCATAAGAAGCCATAGCAATGATAGACAGAGGAGAAAAGGCTAAAATAGAAGCTAGGAGTAGTCTGCTACCAGGAGCTAGAAACCTATCACTCACCCCTAGCACCGTGCCAACAATTGCAACAAAAATAGCGTAAAGAATTATAAAAACTAACAGTAGCACCAGTAAGCTCGCACGCTCTGGGCCTACACTACAAGTGAGTAATAGCAACGTGGCCGACATTATCCCAACGACAAACAGATGGTGTTTTACTTTCATTCTTGATAATTATACTATTTTACTTACTTAAATATTGAATACCCGCCTAAAAGGCGGGTATTCACCAACAACAGAAAGCCTTTACTCGTTCCGAGACAGCAAACCCGCCCAAAATAATTACTTATTGGCAGTTACCGTCATTTCGGAACCTTGACTGACCGCTCTCCCGCTTTCGCGTTCGAGCGTTGACCGTTGCAATTTTTTTGCTCGTTTTTAGTAAGTTTTGTGTTTCTTACTCGCTCCTAATCTATCACAAAATCACAATATAGTCAATATATTTATGATGCATTATTCACAACTTTCATCTGATTAATGATAATTATTAATGTTGTTATATTTACTACTATTATATTACACATTTTTGACGACTAATTTTATTTTGCTGATTTAAAAATAATATCCCAATTAAGCTACACTGCCAATAATTAATTTATTGACATTTTTTAGTTATTTTATAAATTATTATATACCGAATTTTAGAGCTAGTTTGCTATCTTAGATTGTTGCTTCCAGGTTCCAAGATTTATTACAACTACATAGTTTTTATCGAGTGAGGAACATTCGCACCTAAACGTTGAATGCAAATAAGAATTTGATAAAGGTCCGCCTTGATTTAATTAAGCATTTTCAACATAATCATTGTTAAATACGTTAATAAATAAATTGAATTGTTACGGGTACATTTCTTGCGTAATTCGAATATATTCCATTTAGTGACAAAGTTATTTGGAGCTAGATTCCAATCTAGCTAGCACCAAAACTCGCTAATAATCACAAATTTAATAACGATTTTGCTTTTCATCATTTTTTACTCTCTTGTCGTCTCAGACAGCGAGCCTTTTTAAAATCATCTTGCATATAGATATCTTCTTAGTATTGCAATATTGTAGGCAGTAGATTGGGTCTCGGTATATTGTATTTTAGCGACTAATCATTTATTTACGATCCACGGAAAGCATTAATAGTTACCTAGTGACTTATGTGCATAAAAAGTAACAATCAAATTATTTTTTATAAAATTCATTTGTGTTAAATTTTAGTATTAAATTTTTTGTATAATTGTTGCTGTCTTTTTTAATAGAAATAAATATTTACATTAAGCACAAACAATAGTTATACACAGCCTTTTTATTTTGTTATTGACACCGCTACTGCTTATTATTAATATGAGGTTAGCACTGAATAAAAAAAGTGCTCAAAAACAAAAACCTCGACTGCAAACAACGGCTTCTCGCAAGCCGTTGTTTCAGGGAAAGCAGTCGCAGGTAAACACAGATAAAAACCTAAAATGTCCCATCATCGTTCGCAGCTCGGTGATGGGATTTTTTATTTGTCGATTATTTGTTGTGTCTGTAAAATATCGAATAATACATGGCTATAAAAAGTTTAATTAATGTTGGGTTTGAGAGCATTCCGGTTGACGTAGAATGTAGTATTTCTAACGGACTGCCTAATTTAACCATTGTTGGATTAGCTGGCAAAGCCGTTGACGAAGCTAAAGAAAGGGTAAAAGCAGCCCTGCAAAAATCCGGACTCATGCTACCTAAAAAACGCGTGGTTATTAATTTAGCCCCCGCCGATCTGCCTAAGGACACAACTAGCTTGGACTTGGCAATAGCTATGTCTATTTTGCATTCAGATAAACAGATAGATGGCAACTTCAATAAAACTGTCTTCATAGGAGAGCTAGGTTTAGACGGTCTTGTAAGGCCGGCAAAAGGCATTATTGGTAAGTTAATGCTGAGTGAAATAAAAAATTATGATAAAATATATATTCCAAATGGTAATAAATTTCAGGTTATGTTACTAAATTTATCTAATGTGTATCCTGTAAATACCCTGCTTGATATAATTAAAGACTCAAACGGAACAAAACCATTGCATCCTTTGGGTGAAACGGACTATACCCCATTAATAGAGACTACTAACAGTCATAATTTTGATTTTGCAGAGATTTATGGGCAAGACGCCGCTAAAAGAGCCCTTATTATAGCTGCTAGCGGGGGCCATAACATACTAATGACCGGACCACCTGGGACAGGCAAGTCAATGCTAGCTAAGGCCTTTTGCTCTATTTTACCCGCTCTCTCTGTTCAACAATCATTAGAGGCCACAAATATTCACAGCATAAAGTATGATATTGAGACACCTATTTTTAGCCCACCATTAAGGTCCCCCCACCATACGGCAAGCGATGTAGCCATTATTGGAGGAGGTCACAATTTAAAGCCCGGCGAGGTCAGCCTTGCCCATCATGGCGTATTATTTTTAGATGAAATACCAGAATTTAAAAAATCCGTACTCGAATCCTTAAGGCAACCCCTTGAAGACCGAGTTATTACAATATCAAGAGCCCAAAATAGCGTCACATTTCCTTCAAATTTTATTTTAATCGCTACTCGTAATCCTTGCCCTTGTGGCTACTTAGATTCTGATCGACCTTGTACCTGCACAGTCACCCAAATTAATAATTACAATAAAAAAATGTCAGGCCCTATATTGGATAGAATAGATATTCATGTATTTGTGGGCAAAGTGGAGCACCGCCAACTGCTTCAAGAGACAGAAAAACGACATTCCCCAGGTATCAAGGGGATAGTTGCTGCGGCTCGACGAATACAAATATCACGACAACAAGGAAAGCTAAACTCCGAACTCACTAACAGGTCTCTCAAACAATTTGCACATATTGAGACAAACGCTAAACAATTTTTAAACAACGCAGCGGACACACTTAAGTTATCCCCCAGAAGTTATATGCGGAGTGTAAAGCTGGCTAGAACCATTGCTGATTTAGAGTCTTCAACCACTATTAAAAGACCTCACATTGCCGAAGCGTTGCAGTATAGACCTAAAACGAGTTTAGAACTTTAAGTTTATTGACCCCTAAACAGATTATTGGTATACTAACACCCTGAAAAAAGGAGATTACAGATTAACACGCACACTCGGCGTAACGAGCAGATAAAAGCAGATACTTTAAGAGTTATAAGCCAAGAAGGCTCACAGCTGGGTGTTATGTCTAGGAAAGAAGCTCTCGAGGCTGCGCGGATAGCTGATTTGGACTTGGTGGAAATATCACCGAACGCCGAACCTCCAGTTGCAAAAATTGTTGATTGGGGTAAATTTAATTACCAAAAGACCAAACAGCAACAAAGAAACAAGCGCAACACAAAAGTAAGCGAATTAAGACAAATGCGTTTTAGTTTAAAAATTAGTGATCATGATATAGCCGTCAAACTAAGAAAGATTAACTCCTTTTTATCGGACGGAGATAAAGTACGGGTATCGATAGTATATCGTGGTAGAGAATTAGCCCATAAAGACTTGGGCTATAAGCTGTTAGATAAGCTGATGAAGCAGCTAGAAGGCCAAGCGATAGCCGACCAACAGCCATTGTTTAGCGGTAGGCAACTAAGTTTAGTAATTAGGAGTAGTCATAATGCCAAAAGCCAAAAGCCATAGCGGTGTAAAAGACAGAGTCAAGATTTCCAAAAACGGGAAAGTCCTAGCTAGAAAGAGTTATGGTAATCATTTTTTAGAAAAGAAGAGCATGGCTCGCAAAAGGACCTTTTCCGGCTACAAATCTATAAGCGGTAAACTAACGAAAATTATTAGACGAAAGGTAGCGTCATGAGGGTAAAACGAGGAGTTACGTCGCACAGAAAGCATCAGAAAATTCGCAAAGCGGCTAAGGGCATGAGCCACTCTAGAAGAAGAAGTGTCAAATTAGCGCGTCAGGGCGTTATTAGAGCCTTGCAATACGCTTTCCGCGATAGAAGGAATAAGAAACGCTCCTTTAGAGCGATTTGGAATAATCGCATAAATGCTGCAGCCCGCCTTAATGGGATTAGTTACAGTCAACTAGTAAGTGGGTTAAAAAAAGCCGATATAAGGTTAAATAGAAAAATACTGTCAGAAATTGCTGTTAATGAACCGCTTGCTTTTAAGCAGATTGTTAAAGAAGTGCAAGCTGTCGAAAACAAGAACAACAAATAGTCAAAAAGTAATCACCAAATACTTATACAAACTCGTTAGCTAGACAGTCTATAAGCCGGGTTCTGTTTTGTACTGATCATCTATCTAGATCTACTATCGCTAATAGACTCAAGCGGATATTGACAGGTTGGCGAGCAACCAGCTCAATCGAATCAAGCAAACCTGCCCCTTGCAGCCGATAGGGTTTACCATCCAATCAAGTCACCTTGATCGACTGTAGGCTCTTACCCTACTCTTTTCACCCTTACCCCCAATTAAGAATTAGGAGCGGTTTTGTTTCTGTGGCACTTTCCCTAGGATCACTCCCGGTTGCTGTTAGCAACTATCGCGCTCTATGCTGCCCGGACTTTCCTCCTATTAAAAAACAGGCGACCAGACGACTGTCTAGCCCTTCTATTATAACAATATAGCTCCTAATCACTTACGGCTGTCCAGCAGTTCGTTTACCTTACTGTCGGCTATTTTATTCATTTCTCTAGGTACATGTAGAAAATCTACTACTTTAAACAGTTGCTTAAGTCTCAATATATCTTGATGTATAGGCCAAAGGTCCCTGTTACGTATTTTAAAAATACCGTTCATTTGGTTAACTACTAAGAGGCTGTCCATGTAAAAATGGACGATTTCACTCTTCAATGTTTTTGCGCACTGCAGTGCATACTTTACCGCTTGATATTCGGCTTGGTTATTGGTAGTAATACCCAAATACTGGCCATCTATCTTAATGATGTTTTCTTGCATATCCATGACCACGTAGGCTGCAGCCGAAGGACCTGGGTTACCACGAGATCCGCCATCGGTAAATATCTTAACTTCTTTTATTGCAACTTCATCTTTTTTTTCTTTTTTGGGTCTATCTTGGCTATAGTCGTACTCGATTACCTTAACAACCGAACCAAGAGTTACGTTTTTACCATAATACCTTTTGAAATCCGCCAACATAGCTTTTTGACTCGGATACGATTTGTGATTAAGTTTATCGTAATCATCGATATCTCTAATCTTTTTGATAGTTATCTTTGTAATTGTGGCATATCCAAAAGTTTTCTTTGTTCCACTGTCAATAAATTCTAAATGATCGTCAACGTCTAAATCTTTATCGTCAAATAGCCTCCAAGTACATGAATATTTTTTATTTACTATATTTTCAACTTGATCGGAGCTGAATTTAAGAGTTTTCATAACTATGTCTTGATGGTCGGGGTGACAGGATTCGAACCTGCGACCTCACGGCCCCCAGCCGTACGCGCTAGCCAACTGCGCCACACCCCGTTTTTACAATAATGTAGCGATAAAAGTGCGTATTATTATGTTAAACACTGTTATCACCCGCTCAACGTCACTTGTGTGGCGCCCACCATTCGTTTGGATTCCTGCTGGAAAACCAAGGTGGGTGCTTTCACATTAACTCCACGGAGTTAATAAATATCAAGCTCCCTATCGCATCTATTACTCAGAAATCAATGCTCGACGATGGGCGCCAATCTTAGTATACATCAGTATTAGTTTTATAGCCCCAGTAGCCAACTGATTATTGAGCCATTAACTTGTTGTAGCGTCGGTGAAATCAAAGGAAATACCATAAACATAAACAAAAAAATGGCAAAAATACCAAATGCCTCAATTTGTAGCATAAACTTTTGAACAACTTCCGGAGCGAAGGCAAATAATACCCTGGATCCATCTAGTGGAGGAAACGGTATTAAATTAAATATAAAGAATGCGATATTTATCGAAACGAACAAAACCCACCAATTGACCCATAAGCTGGAGTTAAGAGTGCCAAATATTCTCAAAACTAGTCCTCCAAACAGCGCCAACAACAAATTACTCAACGGCCCAGCTACACTTACCATAGCCATACCGAAT
>JAGOOV010000048.1 GCA_017992295.1 Candidatus Saccharimonadota bacterium | reverse complement strand
TAGTTATGTTAAGCCAAGCGGCTATGGCTAACCCGGTATTTGCCCAGATAGTTGCCCAAGCCGAGGCTACCATTCCAGTTGCCGGAAAAATAAAAAATTATAACCACTTACTAGGGAGCAACGGAATCATTGGCGTTAAAACAGGAAATACCGATGAAGCGGGTGGCTGTTTTGTATTTGCCTCCAAGAAAACCATCGGCAAACATAGTGTTACAATTATCGGCGCCGTTACCGGAGCGCCAACCAGGCTAGAGGCCCTAAAACAGTCTGATTTATTAGTTAACGAGAGTGTTAAAAATTTTGAAACTGTAAAAATTGCTAACCCTAACCAGGCGGTGGCCGAATACAAAACCCCGTGGGGTAGCTCGGCCAAAGCCATAACAAAAGATGGTATCGAAATATTAAGATGGCAAGGCAATAAAATAAACGGAGCGACAAATATTAAAAAAGCTACTAACAAAAGTCGGGCCCACGACAAAATTGGTAGCGTAGAGATTATCGATGGCTCAAACAAACACCATAAAAAACTAGTACTAGATAATTCGCTTCACAGGCCGTCTTTTTGGTGGCGCCTTCTTCACTTTTATATACTATGAAGCTTGCTGGCGGGCAGCCCTTATTAAATTTTCGAATAATGCGCTAATTGTTAATGGCCCGACACCTCCCGTTTTGGGGGTAATAGTTAAATCTTGCCGTAAATAAACATCGCCGGCTAAATCGCCCTTAATAACTCCGTTTTCGCTAGCAGTACCGGCATCAATAACCACGCAATTTTTAGGAACCATGCTAGCATTAATAATTCCTGGTTTACCGGTAGCCGTTATTAAAACTTGAGCCTGACTAATAATCCGATTAGGGTTTTTTGTTTTAGCATCAACAACCAGTATTTCTACGCCAGAAGCCCGTAACATCAACCTCAAAGGAGCCCCCACCAAACGACCTTGTCCGACGATGACTACCTTTTTGTTTTTTAATTCAATATTATGGCCGGCCAACAGCCATAAAATAGCCGTTGGAGTAGCCGGATCCCAAATTGATTTTTTGGTTAATCCGTCAATATCTTTTTTAGGATTAATTAGGCTTAAAATGCCATCCGTTTGTTCTTTATTAGAAAGCGGAAGTTGAATAATTATACCGTGTACTTTTTTGTTTTTGTTAAGTTTTTGTACTAAGTTGGGTACTTCAGACTGATTAACGTCATAGACATCTACGAGCGCTTCGATATTTTGGCCGTATTGCTGTTTGCACGAAACATAGGTTTTTATGACGGGGTCATTATTACAGACGATAATTGCCAACCGAGGTCCCACACCTTTTGACTGGCGCAAACTCCTAACTTGATGCAAATGCCGATTTTGTATATAACCGGCCAGTTCTATGCCGTTTAAATATCTCACTATTACTAGTCTAGCAAACTAATTTTAACCCTTTTCGCTCTCTTCTTGAGCTCATCAGCACAGTAATAAACTGTGGAAGGGACCCGAAAAGAACCCTTAAACAGGCTCATTTCCAGGTAAAGACTAAGGCGGGATAACTCGACGAGTTATCTGCACATCCTTAGCGAGGGTATCCGACATTATCGGAGTCAGATTTGTTGTCCTAAAGTGCACACCTTTAGGCTCCACTTATCTGTGGCGAATCTGGCAAAACGCGGGTTCTTTTTGATAACGATCCCCGGTTGCTCTTTCTTTGGTGGATGAGATCTATCATCCCTACCCCATATACCATCACGGCCTACCGGGCAGCCGCTGGCTGACGGCGTGAAACACCCACGCCAGCCCCAACGTAATCACGACTAGCGTAAAATACGTTGAGCGGTTCAGGGCGAGCAACGGATTCAAACTTCCCCCGTTGTCGCTCCAAACCTCCAGCCAGCCCACTGCCATGAGGAAGACGGTGGTCACCATTCCGGCGACAAACACCGCCACCAGGCAGAGGACGCTGGTCAAAAGCTTCATCTCACCTCCTTTCAGAGGAGAAAGCAACTTTACCGCGTGTGATTATATCATAAAACATATATTTGTCAATAATTATTATCACGTACCTTGCCTCGTCGTATTTAGCAATGGTAACTGTGATTACAGTTCTTCTGTTATTATCTAAGAGCATACTGGTGCTATATTTTGAGTAACAATTACGTATTTTAAATAGCCAGATAGCAAAAATAAAATTTAATAGTACCTTTTTAGTTTGCAATAACAAAAATAATAAATAAGATTTTTTGTAACATAATTTTTATGACAAACAGACCCTTAAGTTTAGAGCTAAGAAAATGGTTAAAAGAAGATAGGCCAAAAAACCTGGCCGGCTTAATAGCCGTATTAGGTGAAAAAAGTATTGTCATAGTAATTTTGGTTTTGTTGTTTTTTCCTGCCCTGCCTTTACCTACCGGTGGGATAACACACATTTTAGAATTCGCTGCCATGATATTAGCACTGGAAATGATTGCTGGCAGAAAGACACTGTGGTTACCAAAGAGAATACTCAAAATGAACTTAGGGCAAGTAACTTTAAAAAAGGCCATTCCTTTTTTTACCGACAGGATAAGCTGGCTAGAGAAGCACTCCAAACCGTGGGGCAGAAGCTATTTAGAGAATCCTTATTTTTTACGTTTTGTCGGCGTTTTATTGCTAGTTTTGGCAATTAACACATTTGTTACTCCTCCATTTACAGGCCTAGACACTTTGCCGTCTTTTTCGGCCGTTCTGATATCAATTGGCGTCATCCTGGGGGATATGCGTTATTTTGTTATCGGGCTAGTTATAGGTATAGCCGGATTGGCCAGTTACGTGTTTTTAGGCGCAGTGGTTATAGAAGTTATTAGAAATTTAATCCATAGATTCTTCTAGGTATTGAATTTGTAATAATTTAATTATGTTTTTATTTATTAAATGAGTAGATACGAACTACATAAAAATGCCGGTACGGTTAACTATGCCGATTGGCAAGAAAATAAAGGCATAAAAATTCCGATATTTGATATTGACGGCACTCTAACAGAACATAAAAGTTTAGTTTTAGACAACGAGGTGATGCTTGGTTTAGAACAGCAAGCAATTAATAAGATTTTTCCAAATATTGCCATAGTCAGCAACAACCCAAATCTTAAACATGTTGAAGCCGTGTCGCATATGGTGGCCGAGAGGTTATCTGTTAATGTTTTTAGTACTTGCATAGCCGAGGGCTACGCCAAAAAACCAAATCCGATAATGGGGCAAGTCGTTGCCAACCACTTTAACGTCAAAACCGAAAATTTAGGTATAGTGGGAGATAGAAGAATTAGCGATATAACCTTCGCTAAAAAATTGGGCGCAGGAGCTATGGCTCTGTGTGCCAAAGTTGGCATAGAAGATGCTCCCTTTGTGCCGTTGGTAAGGATTGGGGAGAGAGTTATCGTGGTGGCAGAATGGGCAACCGGGAGAATAAAAAACAACTTGTTAAAACTAGAAGACAGACAACTATAAAACTGAATAATTACATTATTTTTTAGCCTTCTGTCTGCATTTACAAAAGTTCTTTCATCTGTTATATTGGCAACTGACTTTTCGGGCCAGTAGCTCAGTCGGTTAGAGCACCTGCCTCTTAAGCAGGGTGTCGAGGGTTCGAATCCCTCCTGGCCCTCCAATTGAACCTATCAAAGCACTTTAGGGTGTCTTTTTTGATGCTCTATATATATAAATTGGGCTCAATTTTGAGGTTCCGACTTTGCACAAGTCTACAAAGGGTACATCGTCAATATATAACGCATCGGCTAATAAAATCTTTAAATTTGCTTTTTCGTCAATGGAGTCCCAGCTTAATCCGGCTTTAAACGGGCCATTAACAAGTACCTTATAATTACCTTTATCGACCTCTCTCCAAGTTTTTTTGAGTTGACCATAGAGTTGCCGGCTGATTACTAAGTCGATATCGTTGGATTCTCTAATATTGAGTGCGTTTAAAACGCCGCTAGTAACAACGATATAGCTGTTTTTAGGAAAATTTTGTTGTTTTATTAATTCCGGGATATTTATGCCTATATTTTATACCCCAATCTTTTCAAATCTAATATAGGGTTGATTTATTATTATTTTATTATATAATTCTGATTACCTCGAGACGGTAGTTTTGAGTGTAACTTAAGGATACGGGAGAGTTGTGGTGTTATTGTTTATTATCAGAACAATCAACACAACAGAGTACAAGGATCGCTCCAGGAGGACGTTAGTGTATAAATGGTTAAT
>JAGOOV010000047.1 GCA_017992295.1 Candidatus Saccharimonadota bacterium | reverse complement strand
GGCTATACTGGTTCCATTTTTGTGGAGTCAAAAAAATATACTGGCAATTTACGCTGTACTTGTTAAATCTTTTGCTTGCGGGGTGCTAGTGTCTTTATCATTCAATTTCTTTACCGTCATGTTTTTAATAATTCACTTTTACACGGTCATTAATGATCTTAGATTAGTCCAAAGTCGTATGCATAAACAATATTTAAGAAAATCATATATTAAGAGTTATGTATTTTTGTTGCTGGCACAAATAATGACATTGCTACTATTTTATGCGTTTGTTTATGCCGATTTATTTAAGTGGTCTGAAGTTCATTTACCCTACCTGCTGATTTGTTTGTCAATCGCTTTAATCGTTTTTTGCATTTCTTTAAAAAATTTGACTACTTGTGGAGCGAAAAGATACGCGAAGTTAAAGGCAGAGCAATTGCCAACCGTAACATTAGCCATCTCTGCCCGTAACGAAGATGCTGACTTGGAAAATTGCTTGATTCTGGCCATTGCCAGCGATTATCCTAAATTAGAAATACTGGTGCTGGATGACAATTCTTACGATCGAACTCCCGAGATTATTCGACAGTATGCCCACGACGGTGTTAGATTTGTGCAACCAAACCCAATATATCAAAATTGGTTACCCAGAAATGTCGCTTACCAAACTCTGCTAGAACAAGCGAGTGGTCAAATTATCATGTTTATGGGTGTAGATGTTTTGCTTTCGACTGACACTATTTCTGCCTTGGTAAATACTTTTGTGCGAAGTAAAAGCCGAATGATATCGGTAGTGCCGAACCGGATCAACCGAGGCATTGTCGCTACTCTCGTGCAGCCTATGCGTTACTGGCGAGAATTGGTAATACCAAAATTTTTAAATCGAAAACCACCAGTTATCAGTACTTGTTGGTTAATAGAAAAAGAAACAATAAATGGTTTGGGTGGTTTTAAAGCCGTCGCCAAAGCAATTTTTCCCGAAACTTATTTTGCCCAAGAAACTACTAAAAAAAGTGCCTATTTGCTTATAAGAAATTCCAGGGTAATTAAAATGTCAACACAAAAAGATTTTGGCAGCCAGTGGCAAACCGCCATCAGAAACGGTTACCCGTTGGCGAAAAAGAACCCCCATAGAGTATTTTTTAAAACCCTGTGTGATGTTGCTTTTTTGGTGGGCCCGTTTGTTTCAATACTATTTTTTAGACAACATTTACTATTGTTAGGCCTTTCGGCAATTTGCTCAGCATTATTTGCTACCTCAAACGCTATTATCAGTTACGTTACCAACAGGTCAGCTTTTTGGCCGTCATTAATAAATTTTCCATTGGTAGTTTTACTGGATTTAATTGCCCTTCATTACTCTATGTATAAATACGAGTTCAAAGAAGTGAGTTGGCGAGGACGTAGCATAGTAGAGTCAGTGATGCATGTTTACCCAAGCCTACCCAAACTTTAGCTATCTAGAGGATTATTTCTTAATAACAGTGCTTTACGGTGCTGTCTTTTCTTTGTTTGGAACATAGATTGAAAAAGTAGAGCCCTTGTTTGGCTCGCTTTCTAAATCTATTTTTGCCCCCAACAATCCGGCTAATTTAACAGCTACATAAAGACCCAAACCGGTACCACTACTCTGTTTGGTTTTAAAATCTTCGCTCCTGAAGAATTTGTCAAAGACTCTTTTTTTATCGCTTTTCGATATACCGATACCGGTATCGCTAACCTCAAACAACACTCCGTCCTTCTTCTGTTTAGCCTGCAAAGCTACTTTGCCTTTTTCGGTATATTTGATAGCGTTAGTTATAAAATTTTGTAAAATTTCTCGTACATACAGACGGCTTGAATACAAAAGCTCTAGCTTAGGATCGCTTACACCGTCAAATTGCAGTTTTTTATCTTTAGCTTCAGGAAGATAGGTTTGTATTAGCTCATCCACTAGCTCGACCACGTTAATGGGTTCTATTTCAACATTGAGTATGCCCCTTTCGGCTCTAGATAAAGTAGCCAAATCGTTGATCATACCGCTTAAAAAAACAATTTGTTCGTAGGCAGTTTTTAAAGTATCTTTGACGTTATCCGGCATTCTGATGGACGCTTTTTCTAACATAAACTGAGCATTGCTGATGTTGCCTTCGGCAATCGCTATGGGTGTACGTAACTCGTGACTAACGACCGATATAAACTCGTCTCTTTCTTCTTCTAAACTCTTTTCTCGAGTAATATCTCTTAATAAAAGTACGTGGCCTTTTTGACCGCTAACCCCATACCCTAAGTGAACCGGCGCGATACTCAAGTAAATATTTATGCTTTCTTCATTTGGATATAAAAGCTTTAAATCCCGGGTAGTGTATTGTACTTTAGTTTCGTGGATTAATTTTTCTACATTAACTATATCTTTATTGCGGTCTATCAGCTTAACAATATTTTTTAATTTCTTGTCTCGTAATTCTATATTTAAATCTAAGATGTTTAAGGCGGCTCCGTTATAGACAACTACAACTTGATTTTCGTCGATGGCTATCACTGCGTCCGCCATACTGTTAATTAACGAGGTTAACCTTTCATGCTCTAATTGAGCAATATGATCCGGACGCGGCGCTTTTTTCAAATCTGAGTCCATAATGCTTATTTTAACTTAATATTAGTATTTTTATACTACAGACCGAATAAATTGAAGACGGCCTCAATAGAGTTGCGAGATTTGTTTTTGGAGTACTTTTAGTTTTTTTTGCCTTTCTTTAAAGTCGGGTATCATTTCGGCCACAGCCGACCAGAACTCTTTTTTATGGTGCATATAATGAGTGTGTGCTAGTTCATGCGCTATCACGTAATCAATCAATTCCCAATCACCAGCCATCAGGTAACTGCTTAAAGTTATACTTCCTTTATTGTTACAACTCCCCCAGCGACTTCGCAGGGCAGCGATTTTTACAATGGAATAATGATACCCGTAAAGTTCAGCCATTTTGTGTAAACGTGGCAGAAGATGTTTGGTAGCCTCAATTTTTAAAGCTTTCTTGATTGCAGATTTATAGACTTCTATCACGTCTTTGTCACGCAATTTTTTATCGGTCGGTAAATAAATAGTTATCTCGCTGTTTTTCACAACGGTAAATAATCTCTTGGCCTTTTTGATACGCACAATATGTTCTTTACCTACTTTTTGCCCATCTTTAATCGTACATTTAGGAGCTAAATACTGTTGTTTGGTTATCCACTGTCGGTTTTTAACGGCAAAACCAACCCCACTGGCGTAAGGTAACCAAAATGGTTGAGTAATTTTTATGCTATTTTGAGCGACTCTTAAATTTATACGCTTAACTTTGCGTTTCTTGGTAATCACTAACTCGCCAACGCCTTCAACAAAAAACTTTTTCTGAGACATTGATGGTTTTTTACCTGATAGTCAAATTACGCCTTGAAAAATCAACGCGCCCGGCTTGACTCTGAGGTCGGTTTATCAAATTAGTCAAACCCGGTTTAGAAGACGGCGTGAAAGTAGGTAAACTTAAGATGCCCATTTCATTAAATCGTCGCAAAAAGGCATTTTTGTGACTATTAAACAAATGTTTACCACTCAACACTAAGTAGTTCTCTGCTGAAGTCGGGTTTTGCATGGATTTCATATACTTTTCAAAGGTAGCTTGGTCTATTGAAGAAGCATACTTATCGTCTGGTTTGCGTCTATCGCGAGATTGACTTCGCGTCCAAGCAGTATCGATATCTACCTGAACCCAAACAAGCAGTTCCTTGGCCTTGCAACGGCGAGCCAAATCTCTTAAAGCCCGTCTGTCGTTTATCCTGTTGACCGAAATATCATAAATCACACTTTGTCCGGCTTTAATAAATTCTTCGGCCATGTAATCCATTAGGTGAGCAACTACCATATTTTCGGTTTTATCGTGTTTTGGATTTTCAAACAACTCAAAGCGCAATCGATCGCTACTAACATGGGCCATGCCAAACAGTTCAGCCAGCTGCCTGGAAACATACGACTTGCCGGAGCCAGGCAATCCATACATGTATATTAAAATTGGCGTGATAAGTTTGGGCTTTTGCATCATATACAGTTTAACAGACTGTTTATAGTTTATTAATAACTATTTGTTGATTTTTAGCAAACTTTGGCAGGGGCTGAAGGACGCATTATGCAACCCAGACTTACCACTTGAAGTTATGGACTTTGTGATCAAGCCGTTACTGGATAAGTACGGGTTCGCACCTACGTTAGAACCAGCATAAGCCCCCCTACCT
>JAGOOV010000005.1 GCA_017992295.1 Candidatus Saccharimonadota bacterium | reverse complement strand
GTCCTTTTGGTTTGAGAATGTTGTCTACCAAATTATCAATGTCATCATCGCTCAGATTGGCCTTTACTGTGTAGCCTTCGATACCGTATTTACGAAGCCCGGCAGGCGCATCGTGCTCGTTTAGATTGGAGATAATGTATACACGGATATTTTCACCCCATTCACTTTGGCGCATTCTTATTAGAACCTCGTCACCTGCGATCTTGGGTAACATTAAGTCAAGTAGCACCAAATCCGGGCGAATTTTTTCGATAACCTCTAGGGCCATTTGGCCGTCGGTCGCCACATGGCACTCGTAACCTATTAGCTCCAACCTGGTTTTGTATATTTCGGCCAAGGCTACATTGTCTTCCACGATAACGATTTTTTGAGGCTTTGATTGAAGATCTTCTTCCATATGTTTATTTTATAACGCTACCTATTTTATTGTAAGAGGACAAGGTTACTTCTAGTTTAAATAAAGCATTTAGAAGTTTATCGTTGTTCTGGGCACAGACCTTTACCGTAGTTGCTTACTACCACTGCTAGGTCGTATATGTTGATAATCTTGATATTTTGTCTTATCTCGTCACTGGTATCTATAAGATTACCTTGTTGTTTCGTCAAATTACTACCGGTTCTGTTCCAGTTGGTAATTACAGTGGCTAAATCGTACACGTCTACACAACCGCCGTTGTTAACATCCCCGTTTTGCTCCGGGACGCTGGTGTTTACTGACGCTCGGTCAGACTCATTGCCTGCAGCATCAATCGCCGTCACGGCGTAGGTATAAGTAGCCCCTGGTTTGAGATTGTTGTCGGTATAACTAGTAGTCGAAACAGTGGCTAGAAGGACCAGTGTCGATCCCGGATTTCTGCCGTATATTCGATATCCAGTTACTCCTACATTGTCTGTAGATGCGTTCCAGGTTAGTGTAGCTGATCGATTAGCAGAGACCTGTGCTCTTAGGTTTGCTGGTGTCGAGGGTTTGGAAGTGTCTGCCGGTGCGGCGTCGGTGGTGACCGATAGACTGGGACTGAAGCGGGGGCTTACAAAGTTATTGATATCAACAGCTTCGATAGAATAACCATAAGAGGTACTTGCGGATAAATTGCTATCTGTATAGCTGGTCGTGGTAATGAGAGTTGTATTTAATCGGGTACTTCCTCTGTAAATTCTGTATCCGGCTACGCCAGCGTTATCTGTAGATGCATTCCAGCTTAAAGTTACGGAATTGTGTGTAACCCCACTGCTCCTAAAATTTGTTGGTGTTGAGGGGGGCGTGTTATCTGTCACACTGACACTAGTGCCAGTTCTGTAGTTTGGTCCGGTGCCTAGCTCATTTTCGACATTAGCGTTCTCTTGTGATTCATAGTAGCGGACTACGGCACTATCATCATCAAAGCTAAAGAGGCCTGTCCCCAAATTGGACGCTTGTTCGGCCCTGGCTCTAAAAGTGACCGCAGCAATATCCACACTACCGGTTTTATTATTTCTATATCCCAAAGCAATCTTGATATGGCCGCCATCAGTGGAGATTGGGCCTTCCAGTACATCATTTGCAGTGTCTCCCAATATTCTAGTACTGACGTATGTGAATTTATTTGTGTCGTAAGCAAAGTTTGCCTGAACAGCGTTAAAGTTAGCTCCAGAACTAATATTTGCTCGGATGGTGATTGTGACTTCACTGTTTTCAGGCACGGAGCTGCTAGAAGCAGTCATGGCTATGCTTGCTGCATTAGCAGCTTGACTATGGTAATAAAACCAAGAACCAATGCCGGCAAATAAAACGACAAAGACAGCAGCTAGCAGTATCTGTGCTTTTTTGTTTCCAAGCTTCAATTTTTTAAATATCTTTTTGTGTTTTATTTGGTTAATTTTACTTGTCTTTTTCATTACAGGCTGTCCCCTTGCTGTGTATTACCTTTTTCGGGTACTTGGGTTGGCCCAATTATCTTACCTACAGTGTCGCCAGAATCCGGGGGAGTAGGCTGTTGATTGAGGGTTGTTTCGCTTTCTCCAGTAGTCACTGCCTGTCCGGAGCTGGAACTCGTAATTATACCGGAAGTAATGCCACCTGTATAATCATTATTTTTCGATAGTACTTTTCTTATTATGAAAATTACTATGATGAACATTGCTACAAGGGCGACCGATAATACAACAATTTTTGTGTACGGTGTAGGGGTTTTTTGACCTATAGAGAATTCTTGCACTCCCGATACAGTAGATACACCTTTAACATTAATAAATTTTTCTATTTCTTTACCATTGATAATTGCCTTGACTTTATAGGTGCCTGGTTTAAGTCCTACGAAACTAGCAATACCGGAGGCGTCTGTTAATACAGTTTGATTATTGATGGTGACTTTTATGCCAGGCAACAACTTTCCACCTTCACCGAAGATTTTTACGGCAACCAACGAGACGTTTTCGGCTAAACCAGCCACTGCGGGTGAGGTGGTGCTACTCGGGCTAGCTGTAGGCTGTTGGCTTGGTTGTGGCGCAGACCTACCAGCGTTTCCACCGGTCGAGGGGGAACCGCCAGCTGGCTTACTCGGAGAGGGAACGCTACTTGGAGCGGTTGGTTTGGCGGGCGTGCTGCCGGTGACTGGTGTACTGGAAGTCGGAGGGGGACTCGAAGAGGTCGGGGAGGTTAATGTAAATGTGGCTCCGGTAGTATTGCCGTCCCAAACTTGAGTAAGGATAAGGTTTTCGCCTACAGGCATTATTATGGCAGAATCCGATCCAAAGCTGATAGTAGTAGTGCCAGCAGCTACTGCTCTAAACGCTACTGTGGCTACGTGGTGTTTTCCAGCTGATAAACCTCCTATCTGATAGACAGCTAGAGGCACCCTTCCTGCTGTGTTCTCTGGCGGTACCAAAGCTAACGGAGAAGAAGCGCTGATAAATTGCAGTCGACTGGTGTCGTATATAACGTTAGCTTGTAGGGTGTTTACGCCGCTCTGGCTACATTCTTCATATATAGATAAGTTGATTGTGTTACCCACAACAAAACTACCAGAATGAGGTTCTATGGAAAATCTGGCCCTTGCTGCCTGCTGCGCTGTAGTGCTACTGTTTATTCCCCAGGATATTGCTGCTACTAACGCAACAAGTACAAAAATTTTTATTATTCTACTTGGAAGTTTCATGTTGACTTCTATATGATATCTCAGATTGTAATAGCGTATGTAAAAACAATCAAGCGTATTAAAGCTTTTTTGTAAAAATCCATATAAAATATAATCATGAAAAGGACGTTGTCCAAATCAGAGGTAGTAGAAGAAATATTCAACAGTGTTACCCATGGACTAGGAGCAATTGCTGCGACAGTTGGATTAATACTAGGAGTTGTGCTATTAACAACAAACATTTCATACAAAATTGGATTTATTGTTTATTGTTCGAGTCTGGTTTTGTTAATGTTGATGTCTTGTTTGTATCACGCCCTAAAGTTTACTAAAGCTAAAAAGGTCTTTAAGGTTATTGATCACGGCAGTATATTTTTGTTGATTGCCGGCAGTTTCACTCCGTACATAATTGTATTTTATAACGGGCTACCTCAAATTATGTTACTAATAGCAGTTTGGATGTTGGCAGTTGCAGGCATAGTGTTAAAAGCAACAATATTTATACCTAAAAGAATGAACATCTCGGGCACTTTGTTATACATTGGATTTGGCTGGCTGGCTTTGTTTTTTATACCTAAAATACACAACCTATCAGCAACGGTAATTTGGCTGACTGTAATAGGGGGGTTGCTATATACCCTGGGTACAGTGTTTTACGCCTCGAAAAGGCCGTTTGTGCATGTTGGTTGGCATCTGTTTGTGGTTGCGGCAGCCTGCAGTCACTTTTTAGCTATTATTAAGCTTTTTTGAAACTACGACCAATACCTGTGCACAAATAACCGGTTCGGTTATTGTTAATAACTGAATGAAGCCAGAAAGCCTACCCTATTTATTGATATTTATCACTTTTATAGTTTCTCTGATTACAAAAAATACTGCACCGGCTGCTAATACAAATAACCAGTCAAGCGGTTCCAAGACACTGGTACTAAACACTTTCTGAACCAAGGGGTTATACACGATATTCACAACACAAAAAACAGAGAAACCGACGGCCAATAATAACTTTTTATTGGAAAATAGATATTTTGATACGGTCCCTTTTTCGGTTCTTCTTATGAAGATATTTATAAGTTGGCAAAAGACAATCGTTACATACGTTAGAGTAGTGGCGGAGGCGTACAGACCAGGGTGTGCCTTAAAGCTCGCGAGTTCAATACCGTTGCGTCCAGCGAACAGTAAAAAATTAGCGTAAGACAAAACACCAATTAATACTCCGGTTGCTATTAAATCTAATAATGTAATTCGGTTAAAAATATGCTGTTTAATATCGCGTGGTTTTTCTTTCATTAGTGACTTTTCCGGATTATCCCAACCCAGCGCTGCTATAGGTAATAACTCGGCTATTAAATCGACTGCCAATATTTGTACTGCCAATATAGCCGGTGGAATGCCAAATATACTAGCGGCCACTAGACCAATTAGCACAGTCGCTAATTCACCGAAGTTAGATGTAAGACAAGACAAGGTGGCTTTTTTTATGTTTTGAAACACTCCTCGACCTTGCTGGATGGCTCCTACTAGAGTATGAAAGCTGTCGTCGAGCAATATTATCTCGGATGATTGTTTGGCGACATCGGTGCCGACTTTACCCATAGCGACACCAATACTGGCTCGTTTTAGAGCTGGAGCGTCATTAATGCCGTCGCCGGTGACGGCAATAACTTGGTCGTTTTTACGGGCTAAGTCGACTATTCTCAGTTTATCTTGAGGTGAAACCCGAGAAAACACAACTCCACCCTTGTTGATATATGACAGGATAAGACTGTCTTTCATCTTGGGCAGTTCTTCGCCGCTGATTACATCTATGTTTTCAGCGGAAGTGGCGAGTCTAGCTTTGGTGGCAATCGCTTTGGCAGTTGTGGCGTAATCACCGGTGATAATTGACACTCTAATATGAGCCCTACGGGCTGCCAGCATAGCCTCGGGTACCTCTTCTCGTACTGGATCCAACATAGAAACCATGCCTAAATAGACTAGGTTATTTTCTACTACATCGGGATTATGTATTTTATAATCTAGATTTTTGGGTAAATATCGATAAGCGTAGGCTAAATTACGCAATGCTTTTTTGGCGTGTAAATCATTTTGTTTTTTTATTAAAATTTTATCCGCTTTAGTGATAGGTCTTACTTTATTGTTAACTCTTATATGGCTACATCGTTCGAGCACTGACTCAACGCTACCTTTGACAAAAACGGTCAATTTATCTTCGTAAAGCCTTACCGAGCTCATTCTTTTTCGAGCGGAGTCAAAGGGGAACTCCTTCAATTCAGGGCTGTTGCTATCTAGAGACTCAGTGTTGAAACCGGCTTTTTGTGCCAAAGTCACTAAAGCCCCTTCGGTGGGATCTCCCAAGCAATACCATGTTTGGTGGAGCTCGTCTGGGGGGCGAATTTTGGCGTTACTGGCGAAATGTCCCGTAACGAAAAAGAGACGCATATCGGCTATTTCCTTGGATGTTAACATCGTGCCGTTGTCGTGGTGTATGCCGCCGGATGATTCGTATCCTGTGCCAGAAACAGAGTAACTGGCATTTAATAAGCCAATTTGTTCAACCGTCATCTCGTTTTTGGTTAAAGTTCCGGTTTTATCAGTACAAATAATAGATGTAGCGCCTAAGGTTTCGACCGCGCTTAGTTTTTTAACCAAGGCTTTAGCCTTGGCTAATCTGTTAGCAGCCTGAGCTAAAGAGGCGTTAAGCTCGGCAGGCAAACCTTGCGGTATCATGGCTGCCGCCACGCCAATGGCGAACAAGAATGACTCTTTTATACCCAAGTTTGCTTCTAGCGATACAGCAGTCAATATAGCAGCCAGTATCAAAGTAGCAACAGTGATTCTGGAAGCTAAGTTATTCATTTCGCGTTGTAAGGGCGAAAGACCTGTTTTAGCCTCCTGACTTAAAGAAGCTATTCTGCCCAATTCGGTACCCATACCAATTTCTGTGACGATAACCTTTGCGTTTCCGGTAGCCACCGTCGTTCCCATAAACACCAGATTTCGACGGTTTCCAATCAGTGACTCGCCTTTTATGGCGTGGGTGAACTTTCTGCTGGGGTTTGATTCACCGGTTAAAGCGAAATCGTTTGTTGACAGCTCGTTCTCTTCGATTATCCTGCCGTCGGCCGGTATGCTGTCGCCCTCTTCTATGTAAATAATGTCGCCGGCTACTAAGTTTTTGGCGTCAACGGTTGTTTGAAGGCCACTTCTAAAAACTTTAGCCTCGGCCACCTGCAGAGCTCTTAAACTTTGCATTACTTTTTCGGCTTTGAATTCTTGAACAAAGCCAATCGAAGCGTTGATGAGTACAATTGTTAATAAAATTAGGCTAGTCTTGAGATCGTTCAAATACAGCGAGATGAACGCACTTACCACCAATAGAACAATCATCAAATCTTTGAACTGCCTAAGAAATCTTACAAGATGAGATTCTTGTTCTAGTTTTTCTAATCTGTTAAATCCGTACAGTTGTTGACGACTAAACGCTTCTTGAGCAGTTAGCCCTTCGAGGTTGCTGTTCAGGCTTTTTATAACCTCATCTACAGGTATTTGGTAGTAATTTTGTTTATTTGCAGACATAGTGTTTACGCTTATAGTTTATAACCAAACGGGTAAAATTTTACATTAAATCAAAAATTCTTGGATTAAGATGGCTATTGAGGGTAATATTAAGGCATGATTGAGTATTATCAGTTTAAAGACGCACTAACCGAAACAACTCATAAAGTGATTAATTTCAGAGCAACACTGATTGTAGTTTGCACACTGATAGTGGTTTATATATTGATACGTTTGCTGAGTAGGATTAGCGGTTACATAGCAAAAACCATAATAAAAGTCACCGACGAAACAAAGCTCAGTGACAAAATGGTCGCTTTCAAAAGAGTAGAAACGTGGATAGATGTCGGTATGGCGGTGGCAAAGATAATTATAGTGGTGGTAGCTTTTTATGTCGCCTGGCGATTAATTAGTCCTTCTAGCGCGCCCCTAGCTTTTATAGGAGCCAGTGCCTTCTTTGTGGTGCTCGCCGGCGGTACTATCGGACCTTTGTTGCGCGATTATACCGTTGGCTCTATGATGATTGCCGAGAAATGGTACGGGGTTGGAGATTTTATAAAAATCATGCCATATTCTAATGTCCAGGGCGTGGTTGAGCAACTTACTTTAAGAGCCACTAAGCTTAGGGACCTTAACGGAGAAGTTATTTGGGTCCATAACCAAAATATTCAAGGGGTTAGCGTGAAATATCGGGGGGCTACAACGGTAGCAATAGACGTTTTTGTTAAAGACAAAGAAAAAGCCCTTAAACTACTAGAAGGGGTTATAGATATCGTGCCAAAAGGCCCGATGCTAGTCATCGATGGTTTGGTTATTAGCGACGTGGAACAATTAAATGACAAAATGTGGCGCATTGAGTTGATGGGCAGAACCGTACCTGGAAGGGAGTGGTTGCTCGAGAAATTTACGGTGGAGGCAATAGCGGATGCCGACGAACACGCTCCAGATAACCAAAAGATAATACTGTACGGACCTTTAGCAAGGTATGTTGACAGTGCTGCTGAAAAGCGCTTTAAGAGGATAATTAAATAAAATTGTACGACATATTAAGTCATGACTCCGTATGCTGTTATTTTTCAGCTAGATGCTTAAGAAAATGAGTCAAGAAGTCGCTAGGACGTGGTACTAGCTTAAATCCAAACTCTAAAAATGTTTATCCACCGTAGTTTATAAATTAAGGTAGCCTCTTGAATCTGATGGTGCTGGCTGAATGTTTGTATTCTATTTGTAAAAATATATTTATTATGATATAATATTTAACATATATGAGAGGTCGCCAATTTTTAGTTACTGTTTTTATCGTGATAACCGTAATGGTACTGGGTTTTATGTGGTTTGCAAAACTACAACCGAGTTTTAATCGTCGTTCGCATAAAACCGGTATGGCTGTTGTTAGGTTATCCGATTATGCAAAAACCGATGCCGTTATAAGCTATACTCGAATCGGTATTACTAACGCCGAATCTTTACATCGAGCTATCAGAATCACGGTTAGCCGTAATGCGGTAAGTGTCGACATACTAGCTGGTTACCGGGGGGAAGTTGCAGGTAAAGTTATTAAAAGTCAATCCTTTATTAACAATCAAGAAGCCTTTGCCTACTTTTTAGCTAGCTTACAAACGCTAGGGTATATGAATAAACGCGAAATTAGCGAAAATATAGAATTTATCGGTCAGTGTCCGCTAGGAAATAAATATGTATTTCAAAATAGCAATATAGATGGTCTAAAAGATATTCTATGGACGACCAGCTGCTCATCATCTCAAGGGAATTTTGCTGGGAAACTAAACAGTGTGCAACAATTGTTTATTAATCAGGTGCCCAACTATTCGCGATTCGTTGCCGGCGTTAACTTGTCTTAAATACATACTTTTTACACACAGACTTGCCTAAAAATGTACATTTTTGGCTTACTTTTAATTCTTTTACGCGTTACAATAAATTAGACTAATTAAACATAACACTAACATAGGGTGGATTTATGAGTACAAACAGCCAGTCGTTTGATAAATATATGCGGGCGACCAATTATTTGACAGTAGCTCAAATTTTTTTACAAGATAATTTTTTATTGGAAAGACCTCTTGAGTTCGACGATATAAAGCCAAGATTACTGGGGCATTGGGGTTCCGGACCAGGGGTGAATTTGTCTTATATGCATATGTCCAAATTGATTCAGAAATATAACCACGATGTTTTATATGTGCTAGGTCCGGGCCACGCCTTTCCTGCGCTGCAGGCAAATTTGTTTTTAGAAGGTACTCTAACGGATTACTATCAGGAAGCTACTCACACTTACGAAGGAATAGGCTATATCTGTAAGAATTTTAGCTGGCCTTATGGATTCCCTAGCCACAGCAATCCTGGGACACCAGGGGTCATATTAGAAGGTGGAGAGCTAGGCTATTCGTTGTCAACCTCCTTTGGGGCCGTACTTGACAATCCTGACCTAATTGTTACCTGTTTGGTGGGAGACGGCGAGGCCGAAACGGGCGCCGCTGCCGGGGCATGGCACCTGAATAAAATTGTCGATCCAAAAACTAACGGCATAGTTTTGCCAATCTTGCACCTCAACGGTTATAAAATCTCTAATCCTACAGTGTTTGGTCGGATGAGCGACACGGAATTGCTATCACTCTTTACGGGTTATGGCTATCAGCCTCGAATCGTGGATGGAACCAATCCGGAGTTTATCCATCGTAATATGGAAGATGCACTGGACTGGGCCTACCAAACGATTATTAATATTAAAAGCAGTCAGAAATCAGTTGCTCCTCGGTTACCGATGATTATCATGCGGACTTTAAAAGGTTGGACAGGCGTTAAAGAGTTTAATAACCAAAAAATTGAAGGCAACTGCTGGTCTCACCAAGTCGTATTAACGGAAGCCAAGAGCGACCATAATCAATTAAAAATGTTAGAAAATTGGTTGAGGTCATACAAATTTCACGAATTGTTTAGTCGGGATAGCGGGTTTGGAGATTTCATACAAGATATTATGCCGTCGCCAGAGAAGCGTATGGGTGCTTCTAGATATGCTCTAGGGGGAGAGCCGGTTTATAAGCCTCTCAATCTGCCAAACGTAGAATTGTTTGCCGAAGACGCCAATAGACCGGGCACCATGGGCTCTAGTAGTATGCGCCGTGCCGGGCTGTATTTAGGGGAGGTGTTTAAGCTAAACGCTCAAGAGCAGAATTTTAGGTTTATGTCTCCCGATGAAACCTATTCCAATAAACTAGACGATATCTTTCAAAATACCACCAGGGCTTGGGTATGGCACCGAAAAGGGTGGGATCAAGATATGTCGTCAACGGGCCGTTCAATGGAAATGTTAAGCGAGCAGAGCTTGCAAGGATTGGCGCAAGGTTATGCTTTAACGGGTCGACATTGTGTTTTCGCTTCTTATGAAGCTTTTATTATGGTCGTTGCCAGCATGGTTGACCAATATGCTAAATTTTTACATCAAGCCCGAAAAGTTGAGTGGCGTGGCCCGGTTGGCTCTATTACCTACATACTAACCTCCTCTGCCTGGAGGCAGGATCACAACGGCTTTAGCCATCAAAACCCAGGCTTTCTAGACGATGTTCTTAATCGCAAAGGCGATTTTGTAAATGTCTATTTTCCACCGGACGGAAATACGACTTTGGCAGTTTTAGAAAAGTGTCTATCGGAGCACTCTATGATCAACGTGATTGTAGCTGCAAAGACTCAAGAGCCTAGGTGGCTAACGTCTCAAGGGGCTCGTCAGGCTTTGCGGTCGGGAGTGATGATTTGGGATTTTGCCAGCGACGACGACCCGCAACTGGTATTCGCGGCTGCCGGAGATTATTTGGTTAAAGAAGCTCTAGCGGCAATGGATATTCTAAAAACCGAAAAACCGGATATAAGATTAAGATTTGTCAATATTTTGTCTTTAAGTAGCAATAAACTTGGTTCGGCTAATCATCCTATTAGCGTACCGGAATTTCACGACTTATTTACCAATGACAAACAAGTAATATGTAACTTCCACGGCTATCCGGATACGCTAAAGTCGATTATTTATAACTATAGTGAGCATCCCAAGCGGTTTAGTATTCATGGTTATACCGAGAATGGCTCCACGACAACTCCGTTCGATATGCATGTTCGCAACAAGACCAGCCGCTACGACCTAGCTATCGAAGCTTTTGAACTAGCCAGCCAACAAGAGCTGATTGCCCGCGAAGAGGCCGATGGCCTGATTGTTAAATACCGTAATAAAATTGACGAAAACATAGCCTTTATTAAACAGAATGGAATAGACTTACCGGAGATAGACTCATGGCAATGGAACCGTTGATATTGGCTGCCAATCCGGGCAGCGCCAGTCGTAAATACGCTTTATACCGCAAGCAAAAACGAGTAGCTTCGATTAATTTCGAATATGAAAATAACCAAATTATCGGCTCGCTAACCACTAAAAGAAAAAAAGTGAGCCTCAACGGAGAAATTAGCGAATTAAACCAAGCAGCCTCTAAAATAATACCCGTTTTAAGACGTCACAGAGTTATTAGAAACATTAAAGACATCGGAGGTGTGGGGCTTAGAGTAGTCGCACCATCGGGCTATTTTTTGAGCGATCATTTGCTGGATGAGGAAAACTTACATAAGTTAGACCAACTAGAGCCGATTGCACCTTTGCACATTAAAGCTACTTTGCAAGAGGCAAGAAGCTTACGTACACACCTAAAAAACATACCTGTTTTATTAGTATCCGATTCGGCCTTTCATATAACAAAGCCGGATTATGCTTGGAACTACGCTATTCCGCTCGAAGATGCTGACCGTTTAGAGATTAAGCGTTACGGGTATCATGGGATATCGATATCATCGATAGTGAATAAGTTAAAGGCGGCTAATAAGTTGCCGCCTAAGCTGATTGTTTGTCACTTAGGAAGCGGTTCTAGCATAACAGCGGTTTTGGAGGGTAATAGCATAGACAATTCCATGGGTTATTCACCGCTAGAAGGTTTAATGATGGCTACCAGAAGCGGGTCAATTGACGTGGTAGCGGCCTTAACCTTGAAGAGAGCCTTGCAACTGCGCAATGATTCTTTTGAGGCTTACTTAAACAACCAGTGTGGGCTAAAAGGAATTAGCGGCTCCTCGGCAGACATTAGAAAGCTTTTGGAGTACGAGGCTAACGGTGATTATCGTGCCGGCTTAGCTCTAAAGATGTATGTATATCATATTCAGCAGTCTATTGGCCAAGCAGCGGCCGTGCTAAACGGGGTGGACGCGCTGGTCTTTACCGGAACTGTCGGTATCAGGTCGTCAGTTATAAGAGAGAGGATTACACGCAACCTGAGTTATTTAGGCTTAGAGCTAGAGGAGCCCAAAAATTCTAAAACGTTCGAACCCAAAAAAATAACCAAAATTAACCCTCGCAGTCGTATCAAGCCGATCTTTGTTATTACAACAAACGAGGAGCTGGAAATGGTCAATAAAGTTAGACAATATCGGGACCAAAACAATAATCAGTAGAATCAAACAAGCTCGCAATTAACTTAGGCCCGTTTTATTCAATAAGACTTGCAATATTGGATTTGTAGCAAATCCCGCCTAACTTGGCGTCTGAAATTTTTAATTCTTATGATTAATGTTTAGTCTGCGGTATTACTTAAAGTAGCACTGCCCCTATAGTCTTAACACACAGTCAGCTTTGGGCTATAATATTTTGAGTAATTGATTAATTGGAAAGAGGAACGTACAACGATATGTTAAGAAACTTTGCTTATTTAGACCCCGGTACCGGCAGTTTGATTTTGCAGGCAGTAATAGGAGCGATGCTCGGGATAATCGTTTTCTTTAGAAGTTTTTTTGTCAAAATATTTATAAAAGTTAAATCGATTTTTGTACATAAGAAAAGTGATAGTAAACAAAAAGACTAGCCAGCAGTTGGTTAATAGTGCTACCTTAGAGTCTTCTTTTAGAGACCCTTCGGGATTTATATTTAAAGGAGTCGATGGGTTTATATATCGACAAGTTAATAAAATTGCGGCTAAAGACTTTGATCTATTGGTTAAAAGCGGTTTGTACAAGAACCTGGTTGATAACAAATTACTGGTAGCTCATAAAAATGTTAACGATTATCCGCTTTTAGGAGAAGCCTATAAAATAATTAAACCGCAACAAATACCGTTTATTAGCTATCCCTTTGAATGGTCTTTTTCGCAGTTGAAAGACGCCGCTTTACTGACTTTAAATATTCAAAAAACGGCTTTAAGTTATAATATGGCGCTTAAAGATGCCAGCGCCTACAATGTGCAATTCATTGGTGGGCGACCAATACTAATTGATACTTTGTCTTTTGAGAGATACCAAGCCGATAAACCATGGGATGCTTACCGGCAATACTGCCAACATTTTTTGGCTCCCTTGCTGTTAATGGCTAATGTTGACCTATCAATGAACCAAATGAGCCGTATATTTATAGACGGTATACCCTTAGAGTTAGCTACCAAATTGCTTCCGACTAGAGTAAAAGTTAAACCGGCCGTAATGATGCATATAACTATGCATGCCAAAGCCCAAAAAGCCAAAGCCGGTAGCGCTAAAAAAGTAGAAGCTAAATTACCTAAAAAGAATCTGCTGGCAATTATCGACAACCTCATAAATGTAACCGCTAAACTCAAAAAACCGGTAAAAGCCAGTGAGTGGGGCGATTATTACGACCGCAACAATAACTACACCGAAGTCTCGTTAAAAACCAAAGCTGAACTGGTAAATGACTTTTTTGAAGGGTTAAATGTAAAAACGGTTATTGATATCGGCGGAAACAACGGCTACTTCAGCAGATATCTCAACAAAAGTGGTATTTTTACGGTTTGTGCCGATATAGATCCTAACGCCGTAGAAGCTAATTATCTACTAGTAAAGAAACACCAAGAATCCAAGATGTTGCCACTACTGGTTGACTTCACTAACCCGGGGGGCGGTTTAGGTTGGGCCAACAAAGAACGAGAAATAATTACCAATCGACTCCAGTGTGACGGAGTACTAGCTTTGGCTATAATTCACCACTTGGCGATAAGTAATAACTTACCACTAGAAAAGATAGCAAAATACTTAAAGGATTTTGGTAAATATTTAGTAATTGAATTCGTACCCAAAAGCGACAGTCAAGTTAAAAAATTGTTAGCCACCCGAAAGGATATTTTTAACACCTATAATGAGACTGATTTCAAAAAAGCTTTCGGATTATACTACTCGTTAATTAAAGAGCAAAGAATCAAGGACACGGAAAGGACTTTATTTTTATTTAAAAGCCGATGAAGAATAAAAAATCTATAAAAATTGTTGACCGCAAATGGTTTAAAATTTTAGAGTTTTGGGCTATTTCTTTTGTCGTTTTAACGATTATTACCATAACCGACTTTTTTTACCTTTTAAATTATTTAGAGGTGTTTCCTAAGGAGTTACTGCTCCCATTGATAATAAATATCTGTTCATCTTTTTTGGTTGCCTTGGCAGTATATTTGATAGCAAAACCGAGGATTTTTGTCGCCAAAGCCCTAACAGTTATTTTTATGTCTTTTAGCTTGTCGAACTATGACGGCAAGCTCACTCAGGCCTTAAGTTTCTACAGGAGCTTTTTACCGGTGTTGCCACCACCAAACGAAGATATCCCAATTATCAGCTTGTTGTTTCTAGCTACATTACTGTCCATATCGATTTTGGTAGGCATAATTGCCGAAAGGTTAATATCAAAAAGCAGAAATAGCTTAGCAGCGAGGCGCTTGGGCGAGTTTATGTTGGTTTTTATAGGCGTTATGGCTTTTTGGCAGATATTTCGTTTTATGTCTACCATGCCGTCAATCGTAAGGCAATCTAAAACTGTGGCCCCCGAAATAACTAGCCCTCAACCGCTAAAAAGAGATACCAAGCCAGATATTTACTACATTGTTTTAGATCGCTACGCCAGCCAAGCCGTCTTGAAAGAACAATTTAATTTTGATAATCAACAATTCGTAGATAAGTTAGAAAAACAAAACTTTTATATCAAGGAAGACGCATACTCAAACTATCCGCTTACGGCAATTTCCATTTCATCGACTTTAACAGCTAATTATACGAATAAAATTGTCGAAAAATACAAAAATAACCCGGTGCAATCTAGAGTTTTATACCACAACTTGATTCGTCAATCGGCAGTGGTAAAAGCCTTAAAAAAGCATGGCTACAAATTCATGCAAATAGGCTCCGATTACGGAGCCAGCAACAAAGCACCTCTGGCCGACGAAGATATCGGCTATAGCCAGCTAATCAGCGGTCCGGGTATTACCAAGCAGTTGCGTGGTTTTGAAGCTATTCAATTTAACAAAAGCATTTTTAATCAATTTTTTAAGATGAATAACAGCTGGTGGCCATTTAAATCAACCTCTCTCGAAAAAGTGGCTTTTGTTGATATGCAATTAACAGCCTTGAATAAAATCGCTGATGATAATGGAGAAAACGGTGGTCGGTTTATATTTGCTCATATTTTAGTACCACATCGTCCTTTTGTGTTTAATAAAAACGGCTCAATTTCACCTTATTCAGGAGTAGACAATTACGGTAAACCGATTAAGACCAAATACCTGGACCAAATTCGCTACATTAACGGTCAAATGGAAACCATAATTGACAAAGTGTTACAAAACACCAATGGTCAAGCAATAATTATTATTAACTCCGACGAGGGTCCGTATCCCCAAGATCTAAATTCTACTTCGGCCGTAGCTGCCGCCAAGCCAAACTTTCTAAACGTGTCGGATATGTCCGACTGGCCGGTTGATTGGCTTAAGATGAAATTTAGTATTTTACAAGCTGTCCATATGCCCCAAGCTGACAAAAAAGACCTTCAGTACTTATCCAGCGTTAATTTGTTTAGAATCGTTTTAAATAGCTACTTCGACTACGGGTTAGAGTATTTACCCGATTGCAATTTTGGCATGTACAGAGGCGATAAGTTTGAGTACAACTATAAAAATATCTCAGAAAAGGTTAATGGGAATACCAATCCGGTTTGTAATCGGTTTCAATCGATTAAATAATTAAATAGCCAAAGCGTCTTTTAAATTAGCAACGTCAAAACCTAAAATACCGCGTTTTTGACCTTTATCGTCCTCTACGACGGTGAAGGGAACACCCATTTGTCCACTCAAACCAACCATCTCTTGGGCAGCTTGGGCATCCTTATCGACATGCCTTTCGCTGTATTTGATTTTATTGTCATCCAAAAAATTTTTTAACATACGGCAATACCCGCAGGTTTCGGTGGTATAAATAGTAACTTTGTTAGCCATTTTAATCCTCATATTAACTTAATAAAAAAATGTTAATAATTTACAATAGTATATTATATACCATTATTATATAATGCAAGTATGAATAAAACGCTACGTATGACACCGCAGACGATAACTGTTGTAAAAATTATAAACTCGCAAGGTCACGCTTCTAACGCACAAATTCTTAAACTGACAAAAAAAAGTTTTCCAAATATATCTGCAACCACCATACACCGCATAACAACCCGTCTGATAAAAGCCAAAATGGCTTCGGCCGGTCCGAAAATCAATGGTGTCAAACTAATAGACTCAAATTTGACAAAACATGATCATTTTGTTTGTACAAATTGCGGTAAAGTTAAAGACGTGCGAATAAGCCGTTGTACTAGAACGGAACTTCAACAGCAGACAGGTTCCGTTTTGATACCTTCTGGCCTGATTATCATGGGTGATTGCCAAAACTGTTTATAATTAGATATGGATATAAGCTTAAGCATCTTGCTAGCAATAGCCGGATGTGCGAACATTGTTTCAAGGCAATCTATATAGCAAAATGAAGATTAAAACAATAAAAACTCGGTGGATACTTGACTCTTTAGGTAAACCGACTGTCGAAGTAGATATATACCTAGAAAACGGCTCTTACGGCAGAGCTTCGGTACCTACCGGCATATCGACTAGTATCAGTGAAGCCAGCGAGCTTTGGGATAAACGAAAGGAGTTTAAGGGCTACGGTGTAAGCCATGCCCTCAATATTGTTGAGCACAGCGTAGCGCCATTAATTACGGGCATAAAAGCCGATAATCAAGAGGCTATTGATGCAAAACTAATCGCTTTGGATAGCACACCTAATAAAACAGTTATTGGTTCAAATGTCTGTTTGGCGGTGTCGGTGGCTGTAGCCAAAGCCGCCGCTCAAGCTGGTAAGCTGCCTCTTTACGCTTATTTAGCCCAACTGGCCGGTATCAAAGAGAAAGATATTCGTTTGCCCATCCCTATGATAGCCGTTTTGGGAGGTGGTTTACATGCCCGGAAAACTATGGATTTCGAATCTCTCATGATAATACCGACTAAAGCGCGCGACATACATACGGCAATACGAGTTGGCATAGAAATCAACTATTGCCTGAAGGAGGTTTTGCTAAAGCGCAACTTTGCTTTAGTTAGGGCTACTGATGGTAGCTTTGCCCCAGTAGGAGCCAGAAGTAATAAACAGGCCATAGAGTTGGTGTGTGAAGCAACCAAACAAGCCGGTTATATAATCGGCGAAGACGTTTGGTTGGGTATAGGTATGGCAGCTAGTCATTTGTATCAAAAAGGGGTTTATACTTTGGGTAGCGACAAAGTCCAGCTGGGTCCCAGGGCATATAGTGAATGGATAGACCAATTGCTTAAAAAATATCCCATCAAACTAATAGAGGATCCATTTTACGAGGAGTCGTGGCAATCATGGACAAAACTAACCGAGCAAGCAGGTAAAAAGGTACAAATTGTTGGTAACGATTTAATAGCAACCAGTGAAAAGCTATTACAAAAAGCAATCAAAGCAAGAGCTGCTAACGCAATACTGATTAAGCCTAATCAAATAGGAACATTGAGCGAGACAATCTCAACTTATAAAGAAGCAAAAAAGGCGGGCTGGCAAACTTTCGTTGCCAGCCGAGCCGGAGAAACCAAAGACAGTTATTTAGCTCACTTGGCTGTTGGGTTGGGTAGTGAACAGACTAAACTGGGCGCAGCAGCGGGCAGTTCGTCCTCAGAATATAACGAATTGTTAAGAATTAGCGATAGCTTAGGCAGCGACCTATTTCGCCGGCTTGTCTAGACTTTTTTCGCCGGCAGATTTATTTTTTTTGATCGATTGTAAATAAACCTGAATAGTGGTCATGAGGATGATTACGAACACCGGTCCAATAACGATTCCCAAAAAACCGAACATCGCTATACCCGAGAATACCGCCAACATGGTCAACGCCGGCTCAATATAAGCCTCTTTTGGTACGAAAATCGGTCTCAAAACATTATCTATATTGGTAACAACTAATATATGACCGGCTATCAACAAAATACCCTGCCAGACATTGCCAGTTAGAATCATAATGACCCCTAGAGGTAACACGAAAACCCCACCACCTAACGGAATAAAAGATAAGAACGATATTAAAACAAACCAAAATATAAAGTAGTCTATGCCAACTAGCCACAGTAAAGTGGCATCAATTAAACCCTGCAGTAAGGCGATAACCAGTTGCCCTTTGACCATGGCGCTGGTCATAGCCCCCATTTTTGTTAAATATAAGTCGGTAGTTTTATTGCCCAAAGGGTCCAGATTTTTTAAGGTTTTGACAATTTTGCCTTGGTGTTTTAAAAAGGCTAAATAAACATAAATAAAAATTACAATCTTAACAACCAAAGTAGAAATTCCGCCAACCAAATTTAGAACAATGCTGACTGTCGATTTGCTAATTGTGCCGATATTGTTTTTTAGCCAATCTACCAAGAAATCTGAATTGATATGTTTTGTAACATCAAAAGGTAGCTTGTTTAACCATGAGTTTAGCGTATTTATAATCGGGGTTAAGTTTAAACTACCGTTTATGATGTTATTGATAAGCTCGATAGATTGGCTGATGGTCAACATGACCACTAGCCCTATGGGGATAATTACCACAACCAGCGTAGTCAAAAACACTAACCAAAGGCTGACGTGAATGCTCCTGGTTTTTCGCAAATAAAATTTATAAATCGGGTTCGATAAATAAGCTACTATGGCAGCTAGAGCTATGACTCCAAAATAACCTCTAAAGAAATAAGCTGTTAACAATACAGCGATTATCGTCAAGAAGCTTAAGATTTTTAGTTGCTTTTTATCCATATTTTTATCAAACATAAAACACTGAATATAATTATATTGTTAAAACACCAAAAAAACCAAATTAAGTCATGCTTTAGACCAACTTTCATACCGACATCAAACAAGTAATATAAGTATTGACAACTGGTTGTCTGTTGTATAATAAAACCAAGCATAAGTACTCTTATGTAATAGAAAAATAAATAAGGAGCACTAATGAAGATAAGTGACAAAAACCGACACAGTGGTTTTGCTGTGGTCGAGTTAATACTGATTGTCATTATTATTGTGGCAGTCTTAGGGATAGGCTATTGGGTGTATCAACAAAGATCTAAAACAGCCTCATCTGACGAGTCTTCGACGACTCAAGTAGTTAACCCCGAGCAATCGGCAGTTCAAAAAGCGACTTCTAAAGCCCAAAAGGCAGCTGAAGACGAAGCTAAAGAAATAAAATCAAGCGGAGATGCAGATTCTGCAAACGCTCAAAGCGACAATGCGGCAATTGAGAGGATGGGAGACAGTTCAAATGCAGCGAATTAATAAGAGTTTAAATATATTCATCATATTTACCATAATATTTTTGTTTAGCGTTACGGCTAGGGCGGTAACGGCGCCAGCAAGTAGTTCACCTCCTCCAGCTGCAAACAGTTCGAAAACGTCCACAAGTAAAACGCCACCATCAACGAAAACAACAGTAAAGATATCTTGTAGCAATCTGAACGAAGCGCTTGACGCCATGGTTTCGGACATAAAAAACCGTCAGAGTAATCTTGATAAGGTTAGAAAAGAAGCCGATGAAAAAAATGAAAAAAGGCGTAACGAAGACGCTGAAAAAAGACAGAAAAACAGAGAAGCGAAAGATAGAGAATTACAAGAAATATTTGACGGCTTAGGACTGATCATCAAGGATGAGTCCTATAAAAAAGCTCTAGAAAACTATGTATCGGAGATGAAGGCGGCTATTCAAGCCAATCGAGAAGCTCTAGATAGTGCGCGGGATGATTACATTGGTGAACTTGACAAAGCAATGGCAATCAGAAGGACTGCCGTAGATAACGCCGTGAGCGCTTTAGCTAACGACTATGCTCGAACGATTGTCGAGGCGAAAAGTGCTTGCTTAACCGCAACTACTTCAGAAGCTAAAAAAAGTGCTATAGCCGGTTTTCAAGCGAACAAAAAAAAGGATGTAGCAAGATACAATACCGCACGAAAAAAGGCTGTAGATGATTTCAACCGAAAAGACAATGAGCTTAAAAAAGTTAGAGATAAAAAAATAGCGGACGCAAACAAAGCACTAAAACAGGCTATAGAAGAAGCTAAGAACAATTTTTTAGCGGCCTTATCTAAGAAAGTCGAGAAGAGCGACAATAGCTAGATACTTGATATAAGCTTAGTCTGAATATAAAATATAAGCGGGAGCGATTTAAAGCTCCCATTAAGCCGGCTGAAACACGCCGGCTTTATGTTTTCACAGGAACAAACTATACTAAAGATACCGTTATCTTACGGTGGGTAGCTGGAAAAAGCGTTTCGGATTAAGAAGAGCGAGCTTTTGGCTTTTGCCGAATAACCGCGTCCTAAAGAAACCGCCCCCAATTAATCAATTATAAAACCTATATTAAGGAGGAAGTTCATGGTTGCAGTAGTCTTAGCTGTGATTTTAGCTGGTTTAGCTTTTACGATATTTTTTTTGTCACAAAAAATCAGTAGCCTAAAAAATGATACGGCCGCGGGGTTAATAAAACAGGATATAACCAACTTAAGTGAAAATATTGCCAGACTAAAAGATAGTCTTAACTTGTCTGTCAACGAACGACTAGATAAAAACCAAGCCATGATGCGCGACTCTATTGCCAAGCAATTTAGCCAAAGTGCAAAAATTATTAGTGAAGTTACAGATCGCTTGGCTAAGCTGGATGAAACCAACCGCCGGGTAGTTGATGTAGCCGACGAGCTGAAGACTGTACAGAACATCTTACAGAACCCCAAACAACGTGGTGTCTTGGGTGAATATCTGTTGCAAAATGTGCTCGAAAACGTGTTGCCTCCGGAGAGGTTTCAGTTGCAATACCGCTTTAAAGACGGCGAAACGGTGGATGCCATAATTACGCTTGATAAAAATAAAATCTTACCCATCGATTCTAAATTTAGTTTAGAAAACTACAACCGCCTTATCGAAGAGAAAAACAAAGACAAAAAAGAAGAATTAATCAAAGCCTTTAAAAATGACTTAAAAAATCGTATAGATGAAACATCAAAATATATCCGGCCCAACGAAGGT
>JAGOOV010000046.1 GCA_017992295.1 Candidatus Saccharimonadota bacterium | reverse complement strand
TTCCATATCTACCAGTAGCAACATTTTGGCTACATCCACATCAGCCTTTACTAGGTTGCCATACATCTTTTCGGCCATTTTCTGCAGTTCTTTAATAGATATACTATTGACTTGCTTCATTTGAATTGCCTCAAAAAGTTTAGCTTGCCACTATGAAAATGTCGTATATCTTCTATGTCATATTTCATCATCACCAGGCGATCAATGCCACAACCCCAAGCAAAACCGGTATTCTTAACAGGGTCAATGCCGGCCATTTTTAAGACGTTGGGGTTTATCATGCCACAACCTAAAAGCTCTATCCAGCCACTATGACCGCATATATTACAACCTTTCTTGTCACAAAACGGACAACTTAAGGTAAACTCAAAGCTTGGCTCGGTGAAGGGAAAGTAAAAGGGTTGAATCTTTACCTCTACCTGTTTTTGGAAATACTCTTGTATAAATGTTTTTAAAGTGGCTATCAAATTACCAACGTTAATGTTTTTTCCTACATAAACTCCCTCTATTTGGAAAAAAGTATGCTCATGCCGAGCGTCTAAATCTTCGTTCCGAAAAATCCGCCCCGGTATAACCACCCTTATATCTTCACCATCATCTAATTTACGTTTTCTATCTTTTAACACTCTATTTTGCATTGTGCTGGTGTGAGCCGGGGCAATCAGACCTTCGGTGGTCATAAAAGTATCATAATCGTCTCTGGCTGGATGATCTTTTGGGAAGTTCAGAGATTCGAACATATGAAAATCATCGTCAATTTGGCGCGATTCAACCACCTCAAACCCCATACGATAAAAAATATCTATTATAATGTCCAGTTCCCTCATCAAGGGGTGGATAGTGCCATCTTCACTCGGTAACAACTGGGGTCTTTGCTGCAAAGCTACGTTTACACCAAACGGTGCAGTGACATCAATTGGAAGCCGGCTTTCGTCGTCGACCGCCAAGTTATCTACCCACAATTCGACTTCTTTTTTTAGCGCATTGACTTCAGCCCCAAAAGCACTTTTCTGATCGTTTGGCATCTGTTTGATTTTCGAAAACAAAACACCAAAAACCGGATGTTTTAGAACCGTATTCTTGTCTGCAACTTCGTTAAACTGTTGTTTTAAAATATCAGCCGCTTGAGCAACTTCATCAAATTGATACGCCATCTTAGTTTAAGATTATAAGTTTTATTGCTGGTTTTGTCATTAAAATAAGGTGTTTTAATGCTAAAATTTAGTAATGGCAGGAGTTTTTAGTTTTGATATTGTCAGTGATTACGATAAAGGCGAGCTCAACAACGTTTACGAACAGGCTCGTAGAGAAATTATCAATCGCTATGATTTTAAAGGTACTAAAGCCAAACTAGAGTGGCTAGATCAAAACCAAAATGCCTTTAAGATTACAGGCGATAGCGACTTTCATATAGAAGCAATATTAGACATTATTCGAAAAAAACTGGCAGTTCGCGGACAGAGCCAAAAAGTATTGGATACCTCCAAAGAATCAACTACAACCAATTTGCAAACTTTAAAAATCGTCCCGCTAAAAAGGGGCCTGGATCAAGAAAAGGCTAAAAAAATAAATGGTTTGATTCGCGATAATTTTCCTAAAGTGAAAACCCAAATTCAGGGAGAAGAACTACGCGTGATGAGTCCTAAAAAGGACGATTTGCAAGCAGTGATGAGCTTAATTAAAAGCCAAGAGTTTGATTTTCCTATAAACTTTACCAACTACCGATAACTAATCTTCACTGTATGTCAAAGAGTTAGTTCTTGGAGCATATCCTGAATAGAATTTATCGTTTAAAACTTGATGCTTGATTAGTATTATTGGTTATACTTGTATTAGATGGAAAATCAAACACTTTCTGAAGTTTGCTACCAAATACTTAAAGCCAACGACCGTGGAACTCACACCGTACCGGCCACTAACCTGTACCCTCACCAATGGCTGTGGGATAGTTGTTTTGCCAGTATCGGCTGGTCTCATATAGACACAAAAAGAGCCGAAAAAGAGATACTAAGTCTTCTGCGTGGCCAATGGAGCAATGGCATGATTCCGCATATGATTTTTGACATGTCACCCGAATACTCTCGCCATCGCAACATGTGGCGCAGCTGGATATCCAGCAAATCCCCAGACAAAATAGCAACGAGCGGGCTTACTCAGCCTCCGGTTATAGCCGAGGCCGTGAGTCGAATTGGGGCCCAAATGAACAGAGATGATCGACTTGCGTTTTATAAAAGGGTTTTGCCGCGGTTAGTCAAACATCACGAATGGTTATACAACGAACGTGATCCGCATAAAACGGGCTTGGTAATACAAATACACCCCCACGAAACCGGCATGGACAACACTCCGCCATGGATAGAACAGTTGAGAGAACACAGCTGGCCTTGGTGGGTAACTTTAATAGAAAAACTTCACCTAGAAGGACTAATTAACAGCATTCGCCAAGATGTTCAGCGTATTCCCAAAGAGCAAAGAGCTAGAAATATCGACGGCATGGTTTGTTGGGAGGTTATAAGGCGCTTACGGCGTAAGCATTATGACATAGAAAAAATTCTACACCGCTCGCTGTTTATTATTGAAGACGTCTCTTTTATTAGTATCTTTATACGCAATAACACTATTTTACGCGAGATAGCCGCCGAAGCCAGAGTAAAGCTCCCGAAAGAGTTGTTGCAAAATATGCAAAACACCGAAGATTCTATTGAGAAACTGTGGGATGAAACTTACGGAATTTATTTTAGTCGAGATTTTATTACCGACCATTTACTAAAGTTACCGACCATTTCCAGTTTAATGCCTCTATATGCAGGGACAATTAGCAAAAAAAGAGCCGAAAAATTGGTACAAGTTATGACCAACGATCAAACTTTTTGGACTAAATTCCCAGTGCCTACTGCTCCAAAAAACGCTAGATATTTTGAGCCAAACAGATATTGGCAAGGGCCTACTTGGGTTAACACCAACTGGATGCTGATTGATGGATTAAGACGCTACGGCTTTAACAACGAAGCCGCAGCTCTAAAATCGAATACTCTAGAAATGATACGCAAGAACGGGGTGTGGGAGTATTACAACCCCAGTAGCGGTAAAGGTTTAGGCATTCAGTATTTTTCTTGGACTGCCGCGTTAGCCCTAGACTTATTAGAAGAGTAATAAAAAATAGCTATCGATTTTTTGCAACGATTTCTTGCGCTCGTTCTATCAATCGTTTACCAATCTTTCCCCACTGTACATATTTAGTAAATTCTTCAGGGTCGACCGTACAAATTTTATCGACACCGTAGCCTTCGCCCGCATCCGGGTCTTTTTCAAATGAGCCGTACGGTTCAACAATACAAGCATAACGCAGCTGGTAGACACCCTCGTCAACTACCTCTTGATAGCCAATTGGCCAATACTTTAATACCTTCATATTTGATTCTTCTTTGATTTCTCTAATTAAAGCATCTTCAATAGTTTCGTCTGGTTCGACCGTGCCACCAATTAAGCTCCATTTTTGCATACGGCGACTAAAGCCTAAAACCACTAAACCATTGTAAAAACAAACCCCGTAAACTTGACGACACTTCTCTTTGGGTAGTTCATCAAAATTGTCGCTATCTCGGTATATCAACGCAAAAGGTTTACCCAGATAAATAGCGGTTTCTTTAATTTTCATTGATTTTTATTATAAGCAACGATTAACAACCTCTATAGTTTTTGTTTTAGCTTTTTGGCCTTTTATAATTTTCAAACTCGATTTTGGCATTTTAAAATACTCGGCCAATAATCGTACCAGGACTACATTTGCCCTGTTTTCTCTTGCGACTTCTTTCAAGCGCACTTCAAAATGATTATCGTTTATTTGTATTATGTTATTGTTTCGAGAATTCGTTTTGACTGTAACAAATATTTTCATTTCTTTATTTTGTACATACGGTATAAAAATACGAAAAACAAAACTGGTCAATAACACAGGTGTAAAGAACCATATAATTAAAATCGTGGCTTTGCCAAAGCCGGCAGCCAGCACCACGGCTAAACCTATTAGTAAAACAACACCAGACATTTTTAACCCACTTTTTATTCGCTTTAGTTCTTCCATGTTAGTTAACCTACCGTCAATCGTCATACTGTGGTCTATCTATAAGCAGCGGTTCAACTGCCGAGTTTTTACCGGCAATCTTAACCACATCTTTGTCAACTTTCTTTAACTCTTTATGGGCTGTGTTGTAATGGTTAACGGTTGTACTTAAACTGGTGCCCAGTTTTTGCATATAAGCATCATACTTTTTAAGGTGATCGCCAAGCATACCAACGCGTAGTTGAATCTCTTTAGCCTGCTCTTCTATCTGCAAACTACGCAGGCCTTGTAACACTGTTTGCAAGTAAGCCATAAAGCTGGTAGGGCTGACAATGATTACTTTTTTTTCTCTAAAGGCGTATTCTATCAAATCTCTAGCGCTGGTACTGGCTGTACCGACCTTGTTTATTAACAGGTCGTAATAGATTGCTTCGCTTTGTATAAACATAAAAGCAAAATCCATAGTACCTTCGTTGGGGCGGATATATTTTTATGTTTCATCTATACGATTTTTTAAGTCATTTTTAAAGGCTTTGATTAATTCTTCTTTTTTGTCTTTGTTTTTCTCTTCGATAAGGCGGTTGTAGTTTTCTAAACTAAATTTAGAATCGATGGGTA
>JAGOOV010000004.1 GCA_017992295.1 Candidatus Saccharimonadota bacterium | reverse complement strand
CAGTAAGCTTGTCGTTTAATTCGTTTAGGTTACTGATATCGGCATCTAGTTTGTCGGGCAAATCTTTTGGTAAAGCTTCAATTTCTACTTCATCCAAATGGCGACTCACAATAAGCCCTAGTTTTTGAGCCGGGGCTTCTCCAACCAACTCTACCGATACTTCGGTTTTAATCTTTTCGTCTTGCTTGACAATACTGAATACCACATGTCTGATTTGGTGCTTTCGGGCATCAAAATCAACATCTCTGATAATTGTTAGGAGTTTTTTGCCTTCATAGGACACCTCGACCGGCTGATGTTTTCCAGCCTCTTTATAAGCCTTTGCCACGTCAAGCAATTTGCCACTGACTACAATTGATTCTTGGCCGTGGTTTTGAATAACCGCTGGGACCAGCCCTTGCGCTTTCAGTTTATTAAGACCTTTGCGAACTTGTTCACGGTTTATCAATTCGAGTGTAATATTTTGGTCGCTCACTTTTACTCCTTATACAGCTATATTATTATGCCCGATTTTTAAGACAAATTCAAAACCGGTTTAATTCTTTACAGGCGAAGCCTTAAATTAACACTAGTAAGCTACCGATAGAACTTCGAGCCTGCGGCCACTGCTGTGATCAAATAGAGTATCGTGGTCTAATCGCTCGTTATTTTCGCATATTTCTTTTACTATCTGACGACCGCGTCCACGCTTCGGTAGATGTTTAATAACAAAGTCTAAAGCATCGGTAGCAATCTCTAATTCCGATAAAGACCCATATATGTCTTCTTTAGAACTCAGTCGCTCTTCGACGTTCGCAGACGAAGTCGTTTTTTCTACACTATCAGTATCACTCTCGATAGCTATTATCATACCGGAGTCATTTTCTTCGATTGCCACTCGAGCTTTTTCACCGTGTTCTAGAGCATTGCTGGCAAGCTCAGACACTGCCAGTTTTATGTCTTTAATTTCACTTGCACCTAGACCTTTTTCTTGTAGGCCTATTTCTACGATATCTCGGGTGGTTTTTATTGGGTTAATCTCTTTAGAATCCAATTCTTCTAAATCAACCACCAGCGACATACGGCTGGTGTCAATACTTTCAAACTCGTATTTTTGTGTTTCTGTCGAACCCACTTTTTTTAGAATACCAAATGCAAACCAATTGGGGCAAGTTATTTTATACATATAACCACTCTTGAATCCTTATTTATTGGGCGCAACTTGGGATTGTTTCGTAGTGTAGTCACTTTCATAGCGTTTCCAGTCTCAACTTTTCTCGTTACATACTTCATTCATAATAATTAATAATAATTATATTATACAATATTTATAGTATTTTACAATGTATTTAAAAACGGGTACAATGTAGGTTATGGACTTTGAAAAGGCTTATAAACAATTAAACCCAAAACAAAAAGAGGCAGTAGACACTATAGAAGGGCCAGTTATGGTCGTAGCCGGGCCGGGTACCGGTAAAACTCAGTTGCTGGCTATGCGAGCTGCCAATATACTTCGAAAAGACAGCACTCTTTTACCTACAAACATATTGTGTTTGACTTTTACTGAAAGTGGCCAAGTTGCTATGCAACGTCGCCTAATTGAGTTAATGGGTGAGGCCGGGGCGCATGTGGCTGTTCATACCTTTCATAGTTTTGGCACAGAGATTATTAATTCTTATCCTGAGTATTTCTATAGAGGGTCTCACTATTCGCCAGCCGATGATCTAACAATCTATGAAATACTGAGCGAGATCTTGAAAAATTTACCCCACCGCAACCCTTTATCTGCCCAAAGGCAAAATGAGCTTGTTTATCTTAAATCAGTTAAAAACCGTTTGGAACAAATTAAAAAAGCAGCCTTAACACCAGAAGAATTGCGCCAGCTTATTGCGGACGGTCTTCAGTTTGTTGACTACATAGAAGAAACTTTAGTCGGCGTTTTTGACACTGGCCGATTTGGAAGCAAGCAAGATATTTTACGCTCTGAGCAGCTAACAGACCTGGTTTTAAATTACCAACAACCCGCTTTAGCGGTTTCGGGGTTCAAGCCTTTGAGTCAAATTTTTAACGAGACTTTTAGTTTAGCTTTAAATGAAGCCCAAGAGACCGGCAAAACAACCTCGTTAAACGCCTGGAAGAAGGTTTGGTTTGCCAAAGATAAGAACCTGGTTGGCCAATGTAAGCAACGCGAAATATTAGAAAAATTGTCGCATTTAGTTAATGTTTATCAAAAATATCGCGATGCGTTAGACGACAGAAAATTATTTGACTTCGACGATATGATTGTTAGGGTGGTTCAGGCTTTGGAATCACGCGGCGATTTAGCTTACGAACTTCAAGAACAATATCAGTATTTTTTGGTTGATGAATTTCAAGATACCAACGCTGGTCAATTACGTTTGTTGCATGCTCTTGCCAACCATCCGGTTAACGAACAACGGCCAAACGTTATGGTGGTCGGTGACGACGACCAAGCTATTTACGCTTTCCAAGGAGCCGAACTTAGCAATATATTGGGTTTTAAAGATTCATATCGTGATGTTAAGTTAATAACTCTCACCGACAATTATCGAAGCGCCCCCAAGCTTCTAAGCACCACCAGGCAGCTAATAGTACAGGGTACAGACAGGCTAGAAACCCATTACCAGGAAATCGACAAGACACTATCTGCTAAAACCGATGCTAAAAGTTACAGAATAGAAAGGCAGTTATTCACCCGCCAATCACACGAATACGAATGGGTGGCCCAACAAATTGGCGAATTACTAAAAAAGGGTCATCCGCCGAGCGAGATTGCGGTCATTTGCCGTGAACATAAATATTTAGAAAAAATTTTACCCTATTTAGACGGCCTAAATATTTCCGTATCTTACGAAAGACAACAGAACTCCTTAAACAACCCGCAAATTAAGGAGCTTATTGTCTTGGCTAAAGTAGTCGAAGCCTTGGCCAGCCAAGACGAAGTTACCGCAAATGGTCTTTTGCCTGAGCTTTTAAGCGCCGATTATTGGCAAATACCAGCTACCGATATCTGGCTTTTAAGTTTGGTGGCTAGGCGTAAGTTCGAGACTACGCACAAGCAAGTTTTCTGGCTAAAGCTAATGTTGAGTGGCAAGCATGGACAAAAATTAAGAACAGTTGCCAGGTTTTTGTTAGAAGTTGCCAAACAATCCCGCGTTAACTCATTAGAAAATATACTAGATCGCCTAGTTGGCAATTCCTCTGAGAGCTTGGCTCAAGAAACCTATGAAGAAACTGAAGCTGTTACAAAAAAATCGACTTCTAGATACACCAGCCCATTCAAGAGTTATTATTTTGATGATGAAATTTTGCAGAACAAGCCCGCCAACTATATTAATTTGCTTAACTGCTTAACTTCCATCCGGGATAGGTTAAGAAAATATCGCGCTGATACTAACTTAAATCTTGGTGATTTTGTACGTTTTGTCGATTTATGCAATGAGGCCAAAATACCAATAAATGCATCAGGCGTATACGACTATACGGAAAATTCCGTACAACTTATGACGGCTCATCGCAGTAAAGGCCTTGAATTTAACAATGTTTTTATAATATCGGCCGTCAAAAAAGTCTGGGACTCTAAAGGTAGAAACGAAATGCTACAACTAGCTCCAAACATGCAACAAGTGGCTCATACCGGCAACCTGGATGACAACCTGCGCGTTTTTTATGTGGCTACTACCCGAGCTAAAAACAATTTAATAATAACCGGTTATTTAAAGGAAGATGACGGCAAGGAGGTTGCCAGTTATGGTGCCATAGAAGCTCCCGCGATTCAGGCCCTTTTACCTCGACCAAAAAAACCCTTAAAAATGCCAAGCGACCCAATGAGCCAATTAAATAGAACAGAACGCCAGTGGTTTGACAATCATCGACAACTCCCTCATAAAACCATGAAAGAATTACTATCAGCGCGATTAGATACCTACAAGTTGAGCGTTACCCATCTAAACAATTTTTTGGATGTCAGCCAAGGTGGACCAATTAACTTTTTGTTAGGAAATCTATTGCAATTTCCTAGCGCTATGAACCCTGGTGCGGCTTTTGGTAGCGCCATGCACGAGAGTCTACAGTATCTACACAACTACTTTTTGAACCATAAATCATTGCCAACTCTTGACGATATACTCAAATATTTTGACTCAAGCCTAAAACTTAAGAGATTAGGTCCGGTTGATGAAAACAATTTTTTGGAACGCGGACACCTTGCTTTAGAAAAATTGATACAAGAACGAGGCGAAGACATAAATGCCCGACAAACGCCAGAACAAAACTTTTTTGCTCAAGGAGTTACGCTTGGTGATGCCAAATTAACCGGTAAAATTGATGTTTTAGAAATAAATAAAAGACAGGCCAATGTGATAGACTACAAAACCGGATCGGCTATCAACAACTGGAAACCTCAAAATAAAACGACTTACGAAAAAATAAAAATGCATAAGTATGCTCAACAATTATATTTTTATAAATTGCTGGTAGAAGGCTCTCGGACCTGGGGCGATCAAGGCGTAAAATTAAACTCTGCCGAATTAGTGTTTGTCGAACCAAATAGTCATGGTCACATAAGTGTTTTAGAGCTTGATTTAAACGATAAACAAGAGCTGGAACGTTTATCCGCCCTAATTAAGGCTGTGTGGCAAAGAATTATCAATTTAGACTTCCCGGACATTAGTGAATATTCTCCAGACGTCAAAGGCATCCGCGCCTTCGAAGATTATCTGGTAGATAATTATAAATAGAATTTAATAAACGTATACCAAAAATATTATAAAATGTATTGTTCCCTTATATACTAGTATATAGCAGAAGAACTTGTGGAGACGTATTTTATTTATATAGAGAAGTTTTTGTGCTTTCATTAGTAAAGTTCAGGTAAAGAGTAGAGGTACATATTAGTTGTACAAGTACGGTTCTTTTAATAAACAGGCGTCAGCAGCCTTAATGTTCCTAATTTGTATTATGAAGTATAATTAAAGTCAGTATTTTGGTTTATGCAAAGAGGTATATAATAACAGCATATAGAGTGCAACAACATAAAAGATAGTAGCACTCAAAAAAACAGCAAACTGTAAGCTCATGCCCGACATCCTCAAACGCAAACTAAATTTTTTCAACAGTCGATCCAATATAGCCTTTTTTATGGCAATAGCTATGGTAACCTTTGCAGCAATTGGCAGTTACATAATCCTTACATCTAAAGCTTCAACTACGTTGGCTGCCGATTTTAACTCCGATGGACGGGTTGACATAGGTGATTTATCTATTTTGGCCGGCAATTGGGGCAAGAGTCGTACCAACGAAGTTGACTTCAACAAATATGGCGATGCCGACTATAACGGCCGTATTGATATTATTGACTTATCTATACTGGCTACTCAGTTTGGGCAAACAGACAACAGCAATTCGGGCAGTTTGGCTGTTACCAGCTTGTCGGCCGGGCATGCAAGGACAGGGTCGACCATAACAATTAATGGCAGAGGGTTTGGCAATACCCAAGGCGCAAGTAAAGTGTACTTTGGCAAAATGGTTTCGGCTTGCAACGATAGTTCGTGGTCTAATGCGTCCATTATTTGCACAGTGCCTAAAGTCATCGATCCCGTAGCTCCCGTTACCGTCGTCGTCGGAACAACCACCAGCAATGAAGTTAATTTTACCGTTGATCTTAATCTCTACAATGTTGTCACTCAAGGCCACCTCGACAATACCGGCGGCACCGGTGTGACCGCAGACATTAATACGGCCATTACTTCCTACAAGGCCGGTGGCTACGACGGTCTCTACTTTCCGACTGGAACCTATCAGCTCGCGACAACGCTGGTGGTCCCAGATGGCACGAACTTTTACGGACCTACGAACAGCGGACCAAATAACCTCACTGCCCACCTTAAAGGAGCGGTCGTTTACAATTCCAATTCGTCGTTCACTGATCTAAAGTTCGGTGATATAAACAAGACGGGCATGGTTAACGGACCCAACGCTAGCAACACCAGCTTTACCCGCTGTCAGTTTCGAGGAGGTGGGGCGCTTGAGACCTACCCCATGCGCTTCGGCGGTGGCACCAACTCGGCTAAACATATCACTCTTACTGATTGCAATATTGAGCGCAACCTCTATGTGGGCTCCGACCCCGCTGGCTTTGGTGCTAATAATCTCGGGTGGATGGAGGGAACCGGCTCACTTACCGGCTCACACATGGAGTACATCTATTTTACCGGTTGCCATTTCGGCGTTAGCAACGGCCTTCCCATTGCACGCAATATAGGGGCCCCGCGCATGAACGTCGAACTTTACATGAATCCGCAGCCTAACAGCAACTACGAAGGGGTCCGCCATGGCTGGCACCATGTCTGGTTTATAAACAGTATATTCGAGGCTGCAGACGGTGCCACTTTCAACGCTCCATCATCTATATACAATGGCGACCATACCGATATGTACTTGACGATTGATGGCTGTCAGTTTTACGGTGGTGGCCTCCAATCCATCGGCGGCGCTGTGAGTCGTGGCGGCATCGCCATTGAGGGTGGCAACCACGTTACTATCACCGACTGTGATATCTATCCTGCCTACACCTTTACTATGAGCTTCATCGCCTCACGCATTGTGGCAACCACGGCCATCCCACATGACAATGTCATAAAAGGCAACCGCTTTCACCTCGACGACTACAGCAAGGGCGGCATGACTTCAAGGCACCCTACAGAGCCACCCATTATCCTCACCGGCAGTGGTGAGTTCTCTGGCAACACCATTACCGACGCAGGCCAGACCTCGACCGGCTACTTCTTTCTTTCTCTTGGCTGGTACTACGAGACCCTCTACTATCCCAGTGCAGTCCACGACACGGCCATAGCTCTCGCTAACAACTTCTCCATTACCGGAAACAACTACCGCGATTATGATACCCACCCTAACACGAACCCCGGTACGATATGGATCTACAATGCGACGAACTGTACTATTACCGGTAATACATTCCAAACGGCCTACACGGCCAACCCGACCTTTTACTATGCCGGCTTCAATACCGGAACGACGATCGTCAATGGCATAAACAACACACTCATCCACGGCTGAAAATATAAATATTGCAAAATAAACGCGGTGTATTAAGGGTGTAGCAAGACGAAATTGAATTTCATTGTTTATAGTAATAGATTAGATTCGTACATTTTTTAATCAACTTTTGAAACGCAAAAGTTGTTAGCTTCCCAAGTTCTGGAATTACCTTAGAGTTTTATTGATAAAAGACGAGTAATGCCCTTGCAGTTAGCCTGTTCGAATCTGAAATTTAGAACGGGCCGAATCCGGCAGTTGTTGAAGAGTTCTGCAAGCACCGTACTTTTTAAAGATAAAACTTGTGAGACAAATGCAAGTCGCTTGTCGATTTAGGCGTAACCCTTTGCCGAACCAAAGGGTTACAAAATGTTTGTTCTTTCCTTAAAGTGAATCAAATTTTGTTACTTTTACAAAATAAAACTCCGGGTTGCCCCGGAGTTTTTGACTGCAAACTAACTTACTATTTTTTTGCTCTCTTTTTAGCCGTAGCTTTCTTTTTTGCAGGAGCTTTTTTGGTAGCGGTTGGTGTGATTTGTGCAAATGACAATTTCCTACCTATTGGTGTTAGCACGTAAGCAAATATCAAAAATCCTACAATGCCGCCAACCACCGGGCCTAAGAAGTAATTAACGTCAAAGCTTCTTACCCCTAGTGCTACGGCCGGATTTACCAAGCCACTAGACGCCAAACCGGCGACTGTCATACCCAAAAACAGGGCAGTGCCAATTGTAGCAGCCGCTCTCCAACCTTCTCGCTTTTGGATAACCACGGCGGCAAACCCTAACGCAAAAACTAGCATACCGACAGCCTCTGCTATAGCGATACGCCAATCAAATGCCGTAGTAGCGTTTTTTAGAGTTCTTTGAGTCAGGTACTCATAAAGTTGCCAAGCACCCAACGCGCCCAACGCTTGGGCTATCAAATAGCCAATAGTTCGCACAAATGTTAATTTGCGCACACTAAACAAGCCTAATGTTACGGCCGGATTAAAATTGCCCCCCGATGTTAGTGAAAACACGCTATAAAATGCTGCAACTGAAAGCCCAGCCGCAATCGCAGTAAAAAAGGGCAAGCCATAACGACTTACGTTTAATACTACCAGTACAAGAATAAATGTACCTACAGCTTCGGCCAGCAGCGCTGCTATATGACGCTGTTTCATATTTTTTATTGACCCTCCTTAAATTAAGTCTTATGGTCTTACGATAAAAGTAATCAATAAAAAAATCAATAGTTTAAATCTGTTTTTAGGGTCGCACCTCTATTAATAGGTTTTTTATTCTCAAAGAAAGCTTCCTCTTTTGTTTTAGTGGTTATAATAGTAGCCAGATGGATTTTGATAACTTTATACAAAAACCTGGTTTAGTGGTAGTGTTTACGGGCGAAGGAAAAGGTAAAACCAGCGCCGCTTTGGGTCTAATGTGTCGAGCCTTAGGTGCCGGTTGGTCCGTAGCATTTTTGCAGTTTATAAAACACTGGGAAGTAAACGAGCATAAGTTTATAAACCAAATAAGCAGCCTATATAAACAGAAAGTATATTTTTATAAGGGTGGAAAAGGTTTTTATAAAGCTAAGCGACTAAGTGCCAAAAATGTTAGCCATCAAGAGCATAAACAAGCGGCTCTTACGACCTACGAAATAGCTTTAGAGACTGTCAGCAGTGGCAATTACGGTCTAGTTGTTTGCGACGAGATTAACAACGCCATCCATGACGGCTTACTGCCCGCTAAATCGTTAAAAGAACTGATATCCAAAAGGCACCCGAACACTAGTCTTTGCCTAACCGGGCGACACTTTCCAACAAAATTTATAGATAGTGTAGACATAGTCACTAATATGACAAAAATAAAACATCATTTTGACGATGGCTATATAGCCAGCGAAGGTATTGATTACTAGTTTGTTAATCTGTTTTCGAACATAGCGCTTGTAATATTTGCAACAAAAAATAATGAAAGTAAGGCTAACAGATTGTATAAATAATTTATACGTAAAGACTTAGCGTAATATTTACAATGAAGCTTTGACACCAACTACCAAGCTACTATACGATATTAACTAGAACAAAAACCGCCTGTTAAGAAACCGCATATCAAGTGCGGTTTTTTAAATTTATGAACCTGTAATTTAAAGAATTTGAAAAACGGCGAAACTCAAATTTGTTTATTCCTTCTTAATAAAATAAAGCTCAACAGGCCAGGTAAAATTGGTAACCAGTACGTGAGTAGACGGTAAACTATTATGGTGGCAAATACCGTGCTCGGTTTATTGTTATAAATCAAAAATGCTCCGTACATACCGGCTTCAACGCCACCCAGACCGCCCGGCGTCAATACCGCCGCACCTAATATCACACCGACGGTGTAGGTTATAAAGGTTTGAATAAAAGTAATTTCCAATTTTACTGCCTGAGCACAACAGTAAAGCGTTGCTACGAACAGTAAAGTAATAACTCCGGCTATTATATAAACAAAGACTATTTTATGAGGACTGCTTTTATAAGCTTTGAGGTTGTTTATTACATTTTGGGATATTTTTTTAATTTTTTTTCGCATCTTCGTACTTTTGTAAACGAAAACAATAGTCGTCAACAATAGAAAAAATATAATCCACAGTCCAACTATAGGTATTTTTTTAAAATCCAGTATCTGCTTGACACCCACAGCACCCATGAAAATAGCAATTATAATCAAGGCAATATGATTTAATATCGCTACCGCGCTATTGACACCAACCACCGTACCGGCTTGGACTAAACTGTGTTTATTTTTAGTTAAAAAGTCGGCATTCAAACCCAAACCACCGAGGCCAGCCGGTATAACGCGATTAGTAAAAGAGCCGGCAATCTGTACAAGAAACACCTTAAACAAGCTGATCGGCTTCTTTGCTAACATTTTATAAGCCATTGCCGTGGCCAAATAGGTTAACATAAAGCAAAGGCCAGCCAATAGCAGCCAGTTTAAACTAGCTTCTGTCAAAGACCTAACGCCTTCGATCACTTGGTTACGTTGAGGAATCAATACAACGGCTAAAACAACCAAAACCAGCCCATAAATTAGCTGTTTTCTATAAGCCCAGCCCTTGTTGGTGTTTTTCATTTCTATCGTCTATTATACTTAAGCTTTTACTATCGTCGATAGAGGAGTAACACCGATTTATGTTCATAATAGGTTAGACCAGGAAACAATTGCCTTAACGGCCACTCTTTGATTGTTACGCCGGCTGGAACTTCGCTGGAATAATTGTCTCCTTTTAAATAAATGAGACCGTTCGGAAATTTTAAGTCAGATTTATGCTTTATTTTATCGACCACCCAGGGCCATACTTCGTCTAATCGCCCAACGGCGCGACAAACGGCCCAATCGACCTTAACTCTTAAGTCTTCAGCTCTTGCTTGTTCGACAGCCACGTTTTTAAGATTTAAACTGCTGGCGACTTGCTTAATAGCTGCTGTTTTTTTGCCTTTAGAGTCCACTAATAAAAATTTGGTGTCTGGAAACAGTATGGCCAAAGGTATGCCCGGAAAGCCGCCACCGCTACCGACATCCAAAACTTCCTGATTAGCCTCGAAACTAATTATTTTAGCTATTGCTAAACTGTGTAAAATATGATGTTCATAAAGATTATTAATATCTTTTCTGGAAATTAAATTAACCTTGGCATTAAGCGACTCGTAAATGTCTTTAAGGGCATTCAGTTTATTAAGCTTAGCCTTATCAATATTCTTGAAATATTTGGTAATTATCGTTGACACTTTGTAATAGTTTAGCGCTAAACTACTACCTATATGAAACCGAAATTAATTTTATCGGTATCACTACTAACAATTATTATCATTTTGACGACTGCAGGTATTCATTTTGTACCGAAAATACACTTGCCAAAACAGGTTATCCAAAGTGTTACTACTACACCCGGATACTACCCAGTGACAAAAGTGGTTGACGGCGACACTATAGAAGTAAATATGGATGGTCACATAGAAAAAATCAGGTTAATCGGTTTAGATACCCCCGAAACCAAAAAGCCAAACAGTCCTATAGAGTGCTTTGGTGTTGCCGCAAGCAATTATGCCCACAAAATGATGGACGGGCAAAAAGTTCGTCTTCAGGCAGATCCCATAAACACCAATCGTGACCGCTATGGCAGATTGTTACGTTACGTGTATTTGGCAGATGGACGTTTAGTAAACGCCGAGATGATAAAGCAGGGGTACGGCTTCGCGTATTTAAGTTTTCCTTTTACTAAAGCCGACGAGTTCCGTAACTTACAAAGACAAGCCAGAGAAAACGAAGTTGGCTTATGGGGTAACGAGTGTACCATATCCAACCAAAACGGCCGTTATAAAACTAATCCGCTTTAATAATTTCAACCAAAGGGTTAAAAAGATTTTGCCTAATTTTGTAATAAATTGAGTTTAAAAACGTTAAAATGACGAAGAGCCCTACGAAGGGCGCTGTTATCAGCCAATGATAGGCACGTATAAAAAAATTTATCCTTTTCATCGATTTGTACTCAGACCTGGGGTGGTTCTTGTGATACCTAAGGTTATTAAAAACCATCTTGTAATAACGCATATATTTGCTAAAGCGCTGAACCTCTTCCAGATCGGCATTTACCACAAGGTTTTTATCAACTTTCACTTTATAGCCGTGAGATGCTAAAGCCAAAGCTATATCTATATCTTCATGAACTGCCGAATCCGCAATGGTATCTTTGCTTATTTTTTGCCAAACAGATTTTTTAATCGCCATATTCGAACCCCAAACCATTGTTGCTCCAAATAACGCTTTGCCGTGCGAGTGTATAGCCCAGCTGATAAGTCTTGATATGTATTTGTTTGTTAAGCCCGTACGACTGTACCCATAGCCGCTAAGCGCACCGATATTTTTATCCGATTTAAAATTATCATCTACCAGCTGCACCCAGTTGGTTGGTACAAAAGCGTCCGCGTCGATACGTGCCAAGATACTTCCTTTGGCAACTTTAAAGCCGGCATCGCGGGCATACGCTATGCCTTGTTTTGGCTCTTTAATTATTTTTATACCGCTAAAATTGTTAGCAATTGCTACTGTTTGATCGGTCGAGTTATTATCAACAACAATAATTTCCCTCGGTTGTACCGCCTGATTGGTGATAGCACCTAAACATCCTTTGATTCTATCTTCTTCGTTATATACAGGGATTATTACTGATATATCTGCTACTTTACGTTCCATATTGTTACCATTAACATTTTACCATGTATACTAGTGTTAAAGCATCGCACTTAAGGTATATGAAGTCATCAGCTAAAAAACTAAAAACCAAGCGCTCCAACAGGCAAAAAGCACCGCCAAAAAGTGTTAAAAAGCCCTTTGGCAAATCTGGACAGAGAAGACTACGCATTTGGTGGCAAAATCGTCACACGCTACACAAATTTTTGCTAATTTTTGCCTTGGTATTATTGCTATTCGTTGCCCAGGCTTATGGCGTAGCCTTTTGGTATCAAAAGAAGCACCAAAACGAACCTTTAAATTTTGGTGTTTCTTTTATTGCTGATTACGCTCGACATTTGGAGCTAGACGAAAAAAAAGCCTTTTTAGCCTTGAGAGACGAGCTTGGTTTTAAACGCTTTAGACTGGTGAGTTACTGGGAAGATATCGAAAAATCGCCAGGGCATTACGATTTTAGTGAGTTAGATTGGCAATTTGATCGCGTCGGTGAAGTTCAAGGGCAGGTAACTTTATCTATAGGCCTTAGACAGCCCCGTTGGCCGGAATGCCATATCCCCGGCTTTTACGCCGACCTACCAAATGACGTTTGGTACCCTAAACTTAAAAACTTTATGAAAGCGACTGTTGAACGATATAAAAATCGCCCCGAATTGCAAAGCTATCAACTAGAAAACGAATACTTTCTGAGAGTGTTTGGTGAGTGTAAAAAATATGGTACTGAACGATCTAGACTCATAGACGAATTTCACCTTGTTAAAAGCATTGACAACGAACACCCGATTATCCTTAGCCTAGCTAATAATTATTTTGGCATACCTACCGGCCAGCCCAGGGCCGACCAGTTTGGCATATCGGTATATAAACGGGTTTTTGACTATACCGTTACCAAACGCTATTTAGAATACCCATTTCCTTCATGGTATTACAGTTGGCGATCCGGTTTAACAGAAATTTTTACCGGTCGAAGTTCAATGCTCCACGAGCTCCAAGCCGAACCTTGGCCACCTACAGATATCAAACAAACCTCTGTCAGAGAACAAAACGAATCTATGGACGCCAAACGCTTACGTGAGCGCATCCGTTACGGCAAAAATACCGGTTTCCGCGATATCGACTTGTGGGGCGGGGAGTGGTGGTATTGGCGCAAAACACATTTCCACGATCCTAGCTTATGGGAAGTCATCAAAGAAGAGGTAACTATCGCCAGATAACTTCTCTACTTCGTAATCTTTTCAAAGCAACTAAAGTGTTTAGCTTCTAGTACAATATATTTATGGCTAAGCCTAAGAAGACTATCGGTTCAATAATTAATCGTACCGCCAAGCGAGATTTTGATATAAAAAGAATTTACCAGGCGGGCGTTGTACTTATTGGGGCAGAAGTTAAAAGCTTACGTAAAGGCCATGGCCATTTAAGAGGAGCGTTTGTTAATTTTAAAGACGGCGAGCTGTGGCTATTTAATGCTACTATTACCGCTACCAATACCAATCGTAATTCCCTAAACGAAGAACAATATACCGCTCCCCGTAAGTTGCTATTAAAAACTAAAGAAATAAAAGAGCTTAAAGACGCAAAAGAGCAGGGCCTAACTATAGTTCCTTTAAAAATATTAACCAACAAAAAATTTATCAAAGTTGAAATCGCCACCGCTAGAGGTTTGAAAAAATACGACAAGCGCGCCAAAGTAAAACTGCGCGAAGCCAAGCGAGATATTGAGCGTATAGTTAAGACTCAGAGCTAAAAGTATATTAAATATAGGTCTTAGATGATTCAAGTCGCTATGATTGCTCGTTGGTTAGCATAAACTTAGTATTAATTGATAACGCTACCGGCACAAAGAATACAATCTTCTATTTCTATAGAATATCCTTTCTTAACAAGCTTGGGATTTTTAGGCTCGTCATATAAAAATATTTTTAGTTTCAAAATATTACACCAACTAGGTCGCCTGTCATATCAAAACTTACATTCTTTTCTTTTTGCCTAGTTTGCGTATGTAAAATAGTTAATTATAAAATATGCTTGACATTATTAATAATTTATAGTATTATCTATTTAGTTTCTTAACAATTAGTCTGATGAACACCTTTGACTCTTTTAGGCCTGCTATTGGTCACCTTTAGTCTAAAAGAGAAGCTGTTTTCAGCGGGTGTAGTGGTGAAACCGGCATTAGAAAATATTAAACACCGGTGTCTGTAAAAATAGCACCGGTTTTTTGTTTTTAAGAAACCGCTCTTTAAGTGGTGCTATGTCCGTGCCTGAATAGGGATAGATATAGCGCAACTATGGCCCCCGCATATAAGGAGGTGTGACACGCTACAACACAACTCTGAGAGAGGAGAACGTCCCACGTAGCGTTAGACGGGCACGCTACAAAAGCACGTCTCTAGGAGTTGAGTCATGAAAATCAAGCTTTTGGTTGCCTTGATGACGGTGGTCTGCGTGGCCACCATTGTCACAGCCCCTGCTTACGCATCAATGAAAACAAAGTACGATTTTGGTTACAGCGTAAGCCGATCCAAAGCCACCGACCTCTCAAGGTTCTCCTCCATCCGAGCGAAGACTTCGGGAGGAGTCGGCGGTGCAGCTTCTGTGTCTGGCTCTAGAAAGTTGAGTCTCACCACCACTATGTACTCACTGTTTGGTTTGAAAATAGTGAGTGTCAAGACAATCAGCAACTGGTCTTGGAAGAACGGGGTGGTCACTAAACACAGCTGGGACGAGCCGGTCGTCACGAAGCACTCAAACGCGTTCAACATCACGTATAACGTCACATACGGTCAGTATGGTTGGCGCACCTGGAGAAATAAGGATCACGGCTGTTGGTACCAAACGATCAAGATCCATGTTGTCCACTCAGTGGCCAAGGTTGGTGTCATCTCCGAATGGGATATATTGCACCAGTACTGGCTCTACGGCAACGGTACGTATAAGTGGAAGAGCAACTACTGAGGAGGTATCTGAGATGTTCAGCAGAACCATGCTGGCCGTAATCCAGTACAACTTCAGTTGGCCGTTTCTGATCTCGATTGGTGTCGCCGGATTTTTCACTTGGCGGCTTTTCGTCAACTGGCGACGGACCCAACGCTCAAGAGCAATCGTTTGTGGGGTTATCGCAATTTTGGCTTTCCTTGCTCTCGTTGCTTTCGTTGCGGCGGGCGCATTGGTTAGCTTCAGCAGCACCACAAGCAGTTCTACTTGATCTGGTTGATCCGAAGCGGGCCATAAGTCCGGCCCTAAACAAGGGCCAGACGATCGAGCTTACCGCCGTAGGCTCACAAGTACGGGGCGGGGTCTTTATGACCCGCCCCTTTTTTCTATTTATATATTGGTTTACACGCCTCACTGCGACCGCTTGCTTTCGTCTTTAAACTATCGATAATCAACCCTAAAAAATTATGGAATCCTTATTGATTATATTATTGTAGTCATTTCTTATTTGTTAGAATTAACTATTTAAAAACTTCTTGGTACTTTATGAAAAACAGATTTTCTTACACACAAAGTAAAACTGCGCGAAGCCAAGCGGCAGATCAAAAACGCTCTTACAATTTAGGTAAGGCGCCAAAGCCGGCTGGCTATTTTAAATTAACCATGTAACATTTATACGTAGTGGTTATGAAAAGTAGTATCGAAAGTCAAATAAAGCAATTAATGCAAGCCAACAGGCGCAGTAGCGGTAAATATGTTTACACCATGCCTTCGCCAACTAGCTATCCGTTTCAGTGGCTTTGGGATAGTTGTTTCCACGCTATTATTTTGAGCCACTTTGATACCAAGACGGCCAAGAAAGAACTGCTGGCTTTAAGCTCTAAGCAGTTTAAAAACGGCATGTTGCCCCATATGATTTATTGGGAAGACCCTCGAAAATTTAGTTTTCCTATTATCAGATGGGGTAAAAAGAGAACTAGCAGTATCACGCAACCACCAATGTTGGCTTACGCCGTTTGGTCTATTTACCAAAAAGACAAAGACAAAAGATTTATTAGAAAAATATTACCAATTATCAACAAATATCATAATTATCTATTAAGGGTACGCGACCCCTATAAACGCTATCTAGTTGGGCTAGTCAATCCCGACGAATCCGGCGAAGATAATTCTCCAAGATTTGACACCGCTTTAAAACTTAAACCTAAGCAATCTATCGAAGCCAATTTTAGCCGTCGCCTTAAACTTATTCACAAGTATCGGTTTCAACGGTTTCGCATTAAAAAATATATGGCTAATTTTAGCTGGATTAGCGACGTGCCGTTTAATGCTATCTTGGCTCATAATCTGTCATTAGAAAGTTATTTAGCCAGCGAACTGGGGTTAACCAACCAAGCTAATTTGGCCAAACGCAAATCCGAACTTATTGCTAATTCTATGCGCCAACACATGCTTAAAGACAGCGTTATGATGTCGGTGGTTGGACGCAACCATCGCCATATCGAAGTTAAAACCTGGGCTATGTTTGCCCCCCTTTTTGCCAATTTACTAACTCCCCTAGAGGCTCGTAAGGTCGTAGAAGAACATTTGTTAAACAAAAAGGAGTTTTTAACACCTTATAGTGTACCCACGGTGGCTTTAAACGAACCGTCTTTTGACCCCGAGGGTTTTTGGCGCGGACCGGTTTGGTTTTCTACCAACTGGTTTATTTATCACGGTTTGCTAAATTATGGCCTGCAAGAACCGGCCCAAAAAATATTGCAAGACAGTCTCAATCTAATTAAAAAACATGGTTTTCGAGAACAATACAATCCGCTGACGGGCGATCCAATGGGCGCCGAAAACTTTACTTGGGGCGGATTAGTGCTGGATATGCTAGCCAGAAGTTAGTCTTTGTTTCTCTATTTCTATCAGCACAAACTACGTGCTATAAACTTAAAATTGACTGTAGTAATTATTTATTGTATAATTATGTTTACTTTTTAGCGACTTTGTCTAAAAAGTAATTCCGAATAAAAACCGTGGTTTTACTCCGCGGTTAACGTGCTTTTTATTTTTAGTATTTTTTCAGCTCGTTGAGTTATTTGACGGGCTTAGTACAAGAAAGCACGCGCAAGATCGCTGCAAGCCTAACGGGGAGGGCTTGCGCGCACGGGGTGCGAATCTCTTTACTGAAGATTCGCACCCCAATTTCTTTTTTATACACATAAAATTCACTGTAGTTTGACTTATTTTTCTAAAGGACTACGATAAAAATAGACCGTGTGTAAAAAGCGAGGTGGGAGTTAAAAGCAGCGTCACTAGGTCGAACGGTCTTTTTAAGTTTTTCAAAAAAGGGAGGCACGAGCGTATTGATACAGTTGGCAAAAAGTTTTTTGACTATTGCCATGGTGTCTTTCTTGGCAATAGGGGCTACCAAGGCCTGCTTCTCGGGGCAGTCGGTTGCTACTAATAACACTTTTGCTGCAGGCGTGTTGGAGTTGTTAATCAACAACCGAAGCGGTGTTAGTAAAGCGTTTACGGTAACCGATCTTAAACCTGGCGCTAACGATTTTGCCGGTCAAGTGGTTCTAAAGAACCCCAGTAAAATCAACGGACGCGTCTGGTTAGAGATCAAGAACGTCAGAACTACTGGTAACGGAGCACTCGGAAACCTGGCAAAAGCTAGGTTTTTTAGCAACGAAACCTATTTTGGCGGCACAAAACCCCTAAAGCAATCGCAAAATCAAAGATTAGACCTTTTCGATTTGCCAAAAGGCCAATCAGCTATCTTAGCCATGTATGCGATATGGGACGACAATAGCCCAAACATAGACAATCCGGCTCAAGGCCAAAAAACCACTTTTGACGTGGTTTTTCATTTAGACCAAAAAGTTAGATAAAACCTATATAAATATTTTTAATAAAAATTAAAAGGGTCTAAGAGTGGGTTTTACAGGCAGACCTGTGTTTTTAATACTTAAAAAGGAGATTAACAAGTAATGAGAAAAATTGCATTAAGTTTAGCGACTATTTTTGCCGTAGTATCAATCTCGGCAGCCGCCACTGGCGCCTATTTTAGTTCGACAGCAAAAATATACAATGCCTCTTTTACAACAGGAAATGCCAACCTGGTGTTTTTAGTTGATAATAATGAAGAGCAGTCTGTAAACGCTGGCCAGTGGGCATTTCTTACTCAAAACCTTTACCCTGGCTTCGAAATCAGCAACACTGTTAAACTAAAGAATATAAGTGCGTCTAATATAAAGCTTGATGTTAAACTAAAGCTAACATCGGCACAAGGTGACTGGGACTTCCTAAAAGATAATGTTCTAGTTAGAATAAATGACGGCTCTGGTGTAGACACCGGCTTTGTGTCATTGGGCTACCTAAACAGCACTGGTGTTAACTTGGGTGAAATAGCCAAAAACGCTGTTAAATCCTACTTCGTAGAAGTCAAAATCCCGAGCGATGCTGGTAACGATATCGCCAATAAGCAACTATACAACATCGTAATGGAAGCCACCGGCACACAAAAACCATAAATTAAAACACTATAGATTGCAGTTCTATTTAAGAACTGCAATCGCTTAGACTTTTAATTTATAATAGATGCATAGTTTAAACGGGTATGGTTATGAAAAAGGCTTGGTTGATTATTAAAAGTACTTTTTGGCTGATGATGATAGTAGCTTTTGGTTTTTTGATAGTCAGCTCTTTAAATTTGTTCGGTTCTAAAACATACGTGGTTAAATCGGGTTCTATGGAGCCAAAAATTCACACCGGTAGCATAGTCGTTAGTAAAAACTCTAATAATTATCAAAAAGATGATGTTATAACCTTTAAGGTGGTTGGCAGTAAAGACACGGTTACGCACCGCATTGTGGAGATTGTTAACCAAAATGGTCAACCAATGTATCGCACCAAGGGCGACGCTAACAAAAGCGCTGACCCCGAATTTGTAAGTAAACAAAACGTGGTTGGCAAGCTGGTGTTTAGCATACCGCTAGTTGGCTACTTAATGGCATTTGTAAAAACTTTGCCGGGATTGGTAATTTTCGTATTTATTCCGGCAGTGATTATTATCTCTGAAGAAATAGCCAATATAAAAACCGAGGCTCACCTAATAAAACAAAAACGACTTATCAAAAAAGAAAAGCCAAAAGAACCACCCAAACCCGATAACATAGCTTCTGTTACTCAACAAACTACTGTAACTAATAAAGAAGCTGTGCCAAAAAGGCCAAGTAGGCCAGCCAAACCTAAAAGACGCTTAATCCAATAAAGGAAACTCCATAAAAACAAACACAACCTATTGCTATTTATAAAGATATAGTATATAATATATTATATGGGGAATTATCCCAAAGAGATTGGGTATATTGATGTTTCGCCTAAAAGTGAAGCTATAGAAAGCAAAAACTGGCTCCGAGACACACTGGTGCAGTATGGGTTTATCTTTGCCGAAATTGCTAAAGACAATAACGTGCAGTGGGACCTTTTACAAAAAGAACCGGTCGGTCGGCGATTAATTAACAAAATACGAGGCAAACAAGCTGAAGATCTGTGGGGTAAGTGCCTATACAATTATGGTGAATATCACGAAGCCGACAAAGCCGTAAAGCACCGCCTTTACGTTTTAGACAGTGGCGAACTGGTAACTCAAAGGGAAGAAACAATAATAGTCGGACCAAAAAAAGGAGAAACCAGCTACAAGCTTATTGACGGACAATTTATTTCTTCGATGGTTATAACTTATAAAGAAGCCGAGAACGTGGCAAACAAAATAGTTTTTCAAATGAATCTTTTGTTAGAAAACGACCACATACCATATATCAAATAAGTTTAGTTATTTTTTTACGTCCGGTTAATTTTTATTATAAAATTTGTTTATGGATTTACTGATACTGGGCGGAAACAGCCAAAGCAACCAGGCTTGGATACAAGACGTAGCTGAAGAATTAAAAGACGTCTTTAACAAACGGCTTGCTTACGATTATCAACACTGGCTAAAGGGGCAGCGCTCCTTAAACCATCAAACAGAACTAAAAAGACTGGCCGATTTGTCCGGGTTATCAGACAATTATGCCGTTTTTGCCAAGTCCGCCGGCACGGTACTAGCTACCGAAGCCATTTGCCAAGGTATATTATCACCTAAAAAATGTATATTTTTGGGATTGCCGGTGGCGGTAAGCCGCTACAGGCAATACTTTGTGGACAATTTAAGACAGCTTTCTATCCCCATTTTATTTATGCAAAACATTGCCGATCCCGTGGGTCCGGCAAGCGTGGTAAAGTCGCTGCTAAATAAAAGCCACTTACAAAACTATCAATTCGAGGCTACCTCGGGCGCTAACCACAGATACGACAACTTCCAAATAATGCGCCAGTTGATTAAAAATTTTTTATCAAGCTAATATTTTGCTTATTTTTTTGAGTTAACCGTTTTTCAAGCCTGTTATTTGCTCGGGGTGTCATCGACAATCAAAGGGTCTGGTATTTCGGGCAAGAATTCATTTAAGGAGTGTTTATCGGTTTCTCGACTTTTTAGTCGCTCGGATCTTTGCTTCGCCAAGGCTCGCATTGCCAAGTATTCTTGCTCGCACCAAGGTTGATTTTCTAAATCGTGTTTTTCATAATCCATGGCAGAACTCCTATATTTATGTCGCCCTTAGTTGTATCCTATCTTGTCTATTTCTTCTTCTATTATTCTGTTCAGCAAACCTATATCGGCATCGTAAGTTGTTTTAGATCGATGTATTATATCGAAATAACTTAAATCTGACTTACTTATTTTCTTAGTATTTTGCCTGCTAAACAGCCAAACATCTTTAATTGACAATGGGCTGGGCGAGTCTGGGCTTGGTGTTTCTCCGTACTGATCATAAAAAGAGTCAATGGCCCTAGACACGGCTTCGCTGGGAGTTATAAAGTAAGCTATCTGTGACCATCTTCATCTTCGCCGGCATCTAACAAATCTATTTCGATGGGTGAATAATAATCTTTATTGTACTGGCCAACCAACTCAAAAACCATCCGCGCATCATGGTCTTTTTCAAAAACAGCCGAAAAACCGTAGCGCCTTAAATCAACCTTGTTGGCCATTTGCTTAGCCAAAAAGTTATATGTTTCTTTTAACAGTTCTACGTAGCGTCTAACTTGCAGTAAATCGCTGTTGTTAATCAACAATTTATTATCTTCTCCGGTAATCAAGCTTTGTGATTGCTGTTTATAAAACACATACTCCGGTAAGGTAAAAAACGGGGAGTCGTGATTGGTGCCCCTCATTAAAGCAAAAACGTAATCTTCGCCGGCAGACTGTACTTTGTTAATAGACAGCGAGATCGTTTCCAGATCCGATTCGTCATCGATTGGAATATTAGCCCTAATTATTGGAGTATGTAAATCGTCTTTATCGCTAGAGGCGTCCTCCAGACAAAATTGGTCATATAGGCTTTTTACTTCGTTTACTATAGCTCGTGGTTTCTTGAATTCCCGCCCATAACGTTTAAAGACCGCGTTTTTTATCCGGTTTTCGAGTTGTTCGTGAGATCTATAAGCAAGTTCGTACTTAAATTTAAAGCTTTCGTTATCCATCTTTTTACCTTGAGATATCTAAAATTTTACTTATATTTATTGACTATGCAAGCTTAAGCAAAACGGTAACTAGCCTTATTTGTATAAATTTCCTCTTAAAAATAGTAAAATCATAAGCAGAATATGCACTATTTAACTATCGCCTTTCTAATTGGTACTTTCGCGCTACTAGCCATAATGTTGGCTATACATTTTTTTGGGGTAATTCACAAGAACAAAATTTTAAAACCAACCATTTTATTTAAGAAATACTTTCATACTACGAGAGTGAAGCCAAGCAGCAGAGACATAGTGGCCGGGACTTCTTACTTGGTTTATACTGCCGACGATAACTCCACTGTTGCGGCTTTAACTTTGACTTGCTCGTTTATGACACATCTTTATTGCTTTGTAAATCAAGATCCGTCTCATACAGACAACCGCCTGGTTGCAAGAACCAGATTGTCAAAAATTGATTTAAGCCTTATGCCTCATGATTTTCACTTATACTGTGTCAAGGAAGATACCAATAAGTTATTGCAAATTTTTGATACCCAAACGCTTTCTTATTTGTCGGACTTTTGTAAATCGTACGATTTAGAAATTGCCGATAACCAGCTGCTGTTAGCTCAAAAATTGGGCGTATCCGGCACCGAGGTAGACCTAAAATCGGATGCCAACCAGCTGTATCAAGTCATTAACCCTAAAACCATCGAGTGGTACAGGCAAGTTCAAAACGAATTTTCGCTCTAGGTTTTGTTTGGAATTTTTCTTACTAAAAGATAGACTGTATTGCTAGCGTCTGCTTAAACTTTGCAGCAAGGCATTTGTTTTATGAAACCAAAGGATAAATTAAATATTACCAATCCAAATTGCACTCAAACCCGTCAAGTTGAGGTTTTAACTAGTGATTTGAACGATAACAATGAACTTTTAGAAATTCTGTCTGATTCTTTCGGCGACAATGGCGACCATTTAAAAAACGAACTGGCCGAAACTGACAACGAAACCCATCAATTGGATAGTACCCGATTTTTGGGGCAAACAGCTTTGGTTGAATCGGAAAGCCTTGTTACTGTTACAGAAAGTGACACTTTGCACGAAGCTATTGATATTGAAGATAGTCAAATCAGAGACAGTCTAATTACCAACGCTCTAAGAATCTATAAAGAAAATCCCAAATTTGTAGCAAAAATGCAAAAACTGCGAACAAAAAAATCAAAACCTGTTAAGTCGCCGGAACAAAAACACCACCAAGACGTTGGTTCGTACGAACTACTGTCCAAGGAGCGGGAACGAACCTTATTTAAAGAATTAGACAAAGGATTAAAAAGTATGTTTGCCGGTACTGCCAGTGAGGAAGAAGTAATTAATACACTGGTAGCTCATCAAACACTTTTTTTAAGCAACTTAAGGTTAGCGCTAAAATTTGCTCATAAAAAAACCCGGTTGAGTGGTTTAGATTTATATGACTTGACCCAGGCCGGATATGAAGGCTTATATTCGGCCGTGAATCGGTTTAAGTTAGATTACGACGTTAAATTTTCGACCTATGCCGCCCAGTGGATAAAAAACAGAATTCAGAGATTTGCCGATGAAAGTAATAATTCGACTTATGCGCCTCGGCTAGTGCGAGAGAAATATAATCGAATAAGCCGATTCAAAAACAATCTGGAACACAAACTGCAAAGAGAACCGACTGACGAAGAGCTTTCTGCCGAGCTTGGCTGTTCAGTTGAAGAAATCGGAGCTCTTTTGTCTAATCAAGCTCTAAAACAAACGGTATCGCTCGACGCCCCGG
>JAGOOV010000045.1 GCA_017992295.1 Candidatus Saccharimonadota bacterium | reverse complement strand
CCACTAGTGCTATAACAAGCGCAAATAGCATCCATATTAAGAACACAAACAAGGCCCCCGCAGCCAACCCTGCCGAAACAGTTGGTGCAGAAACATCGTAACTATAGTTATACGTTTGTGCTAAAAACATAAATCCCTTCTATGTTTATTACTTAATACTATAAACCATTTTGATGGTTTTTATATATAATTTGATACCCTTTTACATATGAATGACTGGCTGACATGCGCCGATATTATCAACCGTGGTGGGATTGCCGTTATTCCCACCGATACCTTGTATGGCATTGTTGCTAAAGCAACCAATCACGAGGCAGTTCAGCGTCTTTACTCAATAAAAAAGCGCCTATTAAGCAAGCCTTTTATTATTCTTATCTCTGACACAGACCAACTTAAAAGATTTAACGTCCCCGTTTCTTTGCTAGCTAAAACATCTGCCTACTGGCCCGGGCCTTACAGTTTAATTCTGCCCTTTAATAACACTGAGTATAATTATTTGGCAAACGGTAAAAACACCTTGGCCTTTCGGTTGCCCAACAAGCCCGAATTAATCAACCTAATAAATAAGACCGGGCCAATAGTAGCTCCTAGCGCCAATCCAAGAGGCTTGCCACCGGCAAAAAATATTGCTGAAGCAAAAAAGTATTTTGGCGATCTGGTAGATATTTATGTAGACGGAGGAGAGATTAAAAACGGGCAACCATCGAAACTGCTGGATATCGTTAGCGGTCAAAAACTAAGATGAACGATTTTGTTAAAGAGGTGCTATTTGCCAGTTTTTACCGGTCATTTTTGCTTAATAGCTTTAAGACGGGGCATAAAACTTTGGGCTGCCCCTTCTAAGCCAAGTACCCTCAAAGACCCAACCAACACATATAGAGCATCTACCTCTTTTGTTTCCGGATTCGTGCTATTCTCAACCCTATTAAATCTGGCCTCAATTAAATCTACCAACCATTTTTCGTCAGCTACTTTAATTTGATCTAGCACAAATGGTTTAATTTCATCACTGTGCAACACTTCTAGCGAGCGGGCCGATCGATCACGCTTTTGTAAGTGTCCTCTTTTAATCAGGCTGTTGACGTGTAGGGCAACGGTAGCTACCGACGTATAGCCGCAACCACGCATAATCTCACGGTAACAAGGGCTGTAACCATGCTCGTTGATAAAATTTTGAATATACTCCAGTGTTAGCCGTTGCTTTTTTGTTGGGCGTATTTTGGTTGTGACCGCCTGTGTTTCAAGCATGATGTCTTATCCTCCTAGCTTGTGGTTTGCTTTTGAACACCCAGTTGCGATACCAAACATAGTTCCATACCGTAAAGAAAGCTGCAGCAATAAATTGCCCGATTGCTACCGGTATTCCAACAGCTTGTAAACTCCTTAATATAAAGTAGTTGAGTATAAAGTTGGCTCCTGTATAGACAACATACTTCCATGTTACTTCTGTTAAATTGCGTTTTTTAGTACTGTTAAACACCCAGTAGCGCTCTAAAATAAAATTGACCGTAATGCCTGTGCCGTTACCTATCAAATTTGCCCACCACAGCCCGATAACCGGCGTTAAAAATACTATCAAAAAGTAGCCACTCCAGAAATAAGCCCCGCCGGCCACCATATATTCAACAAATTGGACTATTAGTTTTTTAGTTCTTTTTTTAATTTTCATTTTGTTTTTAAAATGTTCGTTAATTATAGATTACCACACAATGTCAAACTTTTACCACGTAGTAGAATAGACTTAATGCTTTTTGTTAAAAAAACCCGATTCTGGCTATTTATAGCCCTGCTGGCATTATCTCCGCTTTCGAAGTTCCCCTACTTGCCAACTCCAAATATTAGTTTTACTTCGTTTAGATTTGGATTTTATCAACTTTTGGCTTTGACGTTTGTTTTATTCTGCTTGCCGCCTCTGCTGGCTAAGCTGAAGAGTTTATTCTGGCAAAATAAGATTGCTTTTTCATCGGCTTTGGTGATTTTGGCCATTTTGCCAATCAATCTTTTATTTGATGTTGACATCAAACGCGGAGCCTTATTTAGTGCTTCTATCGTAATGCTTATTGCCCTGGCAGCCAGCGGCTGGTGGTTTGTTTCTTTTGGGTTGCCAAAAAAAGAAAATCACCGAATTATAAGAATTATTTTAACTGCCGGCATTGTTTTTGGGCTTCTAAGCCTGCTGGAGTTTTTGCTACTGACCTTAACAGACGTGAAGTCGTCTATTATCTGCAATGGTTGTTACGCTAGCATTTTTGGCTTCCCCCGAATCAACCTGTTTGCCGCCGAACCGCAATTTTTAGCTAACGCAATGTTGCCCTTTTTATTTGTGTCTTTGGGATCTCTTTTAAGGCATAAAACCAATTTAAGTACTTATTGCCTAGCTTTGAGCACTCTGACCATTAGCCTGACCTTTTCTAGAGGAGCGTATCTCGCCTTACTTGTTGGGCTTGCTGCATTTTTTATGTATTTGATTAGCGTCAAAAAACTAGTTATCAAGGTTTTTTATACTGCTCTTTTTATAATCGTCACTGCTTTCTTGGTAGGTTGGCTGATGTTAGTCTGGTCTGCCCACTACCGCCATAACTTAACCCCAAATATCACCTATAACACCGTGGATACCATGCTAGACCACGCCACTCTGGGGTTGATAGATTTACCAGCTAAAAAACTCCCCGAAACAGAGAATGTTAAGGACGATGGCTTTGTGCCACCTGGCCTGATAAGTTCTTCTAACACCGACAGAACGACCGCCGCTACCCTGGCCTTAAATAGCTGGAACACAAACATAAAAACAATTTTACTAGGCGCAGGAAGTGGTAACTTGGGGCCATTTACCGTCAAACATGTATATACTAACGCCCCTTACGACTTAACGGTTTATATTTACTACATACTGCTGTTAGCCGAAATCGGCCTCTTGGGGTTGGCAGCTTTTCTGTTAATTTATTTAAGTGCTCTACAAAAATTGGTTAAACAAAAAACTACTAGCAGTAGCGCAGTTGTTTTTGGTTCTGTTTTTGCCCTAACAATCGCTTTCTTAATTCAATATTGGTTCTTCGGCACTTTTATTAACAATGTCTATATATGGTTGTGGCTAGGAGTTGCTTTGGGTCTTTCTGCCCACTTTAAAACCAAAAAAGCGATATAATCTTAGAGGGTCATGAGAAATACTAATTCTGTCGTTTATGCTTTCTTCTTAATAATCGGAGATTTTATTGCCCTTTTAGCAGCCTTTGTGGTTGCTTATGTTTTGCGAGTCAGTTTAGATTCCAGGCCTTTGATCAACCAGGTATCGGCCGTCAGTTACCTAAAAATTTGGCTAACCCTGATACCGATTTGGATTATTATTTTTGCACTTATTGGCCTATACAAGCGCAACTCGTACGAATACCGTTATAAAGAATTTGGAGGCCTTATTGTGGGCACCGTCATCGGAATTATGGCCGTCATTTCTTACGATTTTGTTACCAAAGCTGCGATTTTCCCCGCCCGTTTAGTGGCTGTTTACGGACTTGGTATTGGTATTGCTTTTTTGCTAATCGAGCGTTCTTTTATGCGCTTTGCCCGTACGTCGCTGTGGCGTTACGGTAAGGGCGTCAATAACGTCATGATTATCGGGCAAAACGGACTGGTAAGCGGTTTAGCTAAAGCTATCAACCGCCCAGCTCATACCGGATATAAGGTGGTAGCTATTTGTTCATCAAGCGAAACACCGGGTTTTAGAGGTAAAGTTTTTCAAGATCTCGACCAAGCACTTGACAGCTTAGAAAAATACAACGTTCACACCATCTTGCACACCGGTATAACCGCCGACACCGGCAGTGTTGACAAAGCCTTGTCTGCCGCCCAAGCTCAACATATTGCTTTTAAGTTCGTACCAGCCCACGAAGGTATTTTAAGTAACAATATAGAAGTTGAATTGTTTCAAAACCTACCGGTGGTTACCGTACACCAGACGGCTTTAACCGGATGGGGACGAATTTTCAAGAGACTTTTTGATATTTTTGCATCAGCCGCCGGTATTGCTTTACTGTCTCCGGTTTATTTTATAACCGCCCTTTTGGTTAGAGTGACTAACTGGGGGCCGGCTCTTTTTAAGCAAGAGCGTTTGAGTCGTTTTAACACGCCGATTTATATCTACAAGTTTCGTACTATCAAAATGACCTACAATGGCCTATCACCAGAAGAAGCTTTTACAAAAATGGGTAAGCCTCATCTAATTACAAAATACCGAGCCAACGGAGACTGCCTTAAAAACGACCCCCGCCTTACAAAGTTCGGCAAATTGTTGCGTAAAACGAGTTTAGATGAGCTCCCTCAGCTATTTAATATATTTAAGGGCGATATAAGCTTAGTTGGCCCACGTGCTCTTGTACCTCAGGAATTAAAAAACTATCCGTTTAAAAACCTCCTTTTAAGCGTTAAGTCGGGCCTGACCGGCTTAGCCCAAATATCCGGGCGGCGAAATATCAGTTTTGAAGAGCGTCGTGCTTTAGATCTTTACTATGTTCAAAACTGGAGTTTTTGGCTTGACATAAAGATAATTTATCGAACAGTCATAGATGTGTTAAAAGGCCGTGGTGCTCGCTAGCTTGTTAGCAAAGGAGTTAGGAGATAATAGTTGGTAGTTAGAAATTTTAAAGATCTAGGGGTTTGGAAAAAGTTTATTAAGCTGTCCGTAAAAATTTATGGATTTTCATACGATTTTCTCAAATCTAAACAATTTGGACTAACAAACCAAATCCTAGGCGCCTCTTTTTCAGCCCCAGCAAATATCACCGGAAGGTTTGTAGGAACAACGACTAAAGGCAACCGTCGATTTTATTACGTAGCCTACGGTTTTTTAAAAACTAAAAATTTTGCGCATTTAAGTAAAGATTTCAAATACCTTAATCAGCCAAGGCTTGATAAACTTTTATCTGAAAGCAAAAGATTCTAAGTGTTAATCAATGGGTTTACAAGATTAACAAAAAAGGAATTTTAAATGAAACGAACTCTAAGCTCTCAGTCCTCAGC
>JAGOOV010000044.1 GCA_017992295.1 Candidatus Saccharimonadota bacterium | reverse complement strand
GTACTCAAATTGTCTGAACGTTCTACTTGGCAGGGGCACGTGGAATCGAACCACGATCTAGGGTTTTGGAGACCCTTATACTAGCCGTTGTACTATGCCCCTTTAATTCAAATTGAGGTAGCTTACAATTACAATCGTTTGTAACAGATTGAATTATATCATGTCTGCATGCAAACCTTTTTGTATAAGATAATTAATAGCCACCAGACGGCACGTTATAGTATTGATCCAGTGTTAAGCCGGATGAATATACGGCTTTGGCAACATCTACGCCCACATACCTTAGATGCCACGGCTCGTACTGGTACCCTGTTATTGCTTGTTTTCCAGACGGATATCGAATTATAAACCCAAAGTTGTGTGAATTATTAGCCAGCCACCTACCAGCAGGGGTATCACCAAAGCAAGTTTCTAAAGCACACTCGCCACTAACGTAGCCGACATCGGCAACCAGACCGGTTTGGTGTTCGCTAAATCCCGGCCTGGCGCTATAAGTATCTGCCATAGCTTGCCCATCTTGAGCAACATAAGAATTATAAATCGAAGCCTGGCTTTGATAAGATCTGTATCCACTAATTATTTTTAAATTAAAACCGTTCCTTTTCGCCTCCTCAAACAACGATGAAACGGCAGACGCAGCTTCGGCTCTCAACAAAGCTCCATAAACCGAAGTTAAACCTGCCGGGACGTAATCTGCCGGCAATCTGTGTTTTTTATTAACTACCACCGTGATTGACGAGGCCTGTTCGGACGTTAGTAGCACCGGCCATTGTGAAGCTTTAGGAGTCGGCTCTGGTTTATGACTATTTTGTGCTGCCGTTTGGATTTCTTCTGCTTTTTTATCTTTTTCCATCTTTTTTTTGTTCTTAAAATATTTGATGTTCACTACCGTAAAAGATGGTTTTTCGGAGTCTTTTTCGTTCCTGTAAACAAGGCAAGAAGCTACTGCTAAAGAAATAAGAATAAACCCAGTAAAAACTAACCAGAGCCAACGATTTTTTAATAGTTTTTTGACACGACGTTTCATGCGTGGGTCGGTAACGGTTTAGCTTCCTTAGACGATTTAGCCAAAGCTTCAATTTGGACTTGATCTTCTTTGTACCAGTCGAGAATAATTTCGTCCAAAATACGTATTATCTGCTTACCGTCGGGAATATCATTGTTCTCGTAATAGTGGTTAATATCAAAGTTAGAATCGGTAACATTCAGACAATATAGTTCGTCAGCCAATACGTGCATTCGATCCACGGCTGGTACACCAGCGATGGGAGCTGCCATTATGACTCTTTGGCATTTTATACCTTTTAAAAACTCATAGGCCATCTCGAATGCCATACCATTTAGCGTACCGTCACTAACCACAATTACTACCCTGTTTCTAAAATAGTTAGGCGACAATAAGCCCCCCTGCCCCAAAGCCTGATGGATTTCGTGCATTGCTTGAATTTTTGCAATTTCTATGTTGTTTCGGTACTCGGTTTGCAGATATTCGATTTCGCCGGTAGAAAACGAATTATCGTATACAAAACCACCGACCTCGTTAACCACCCCAATTACCGTTCTGCCATCCGGCAAGTAAATATTTTTGGTTACCAATATGGCTATCAGAGAGTGTAGAAAACGAGCTATTTCAGCGCCAACCAGCACAGCGCCATCGCTTAAGGCTAAGACGATAGTGTCGTCGTAGCGGTGCTTGTACATACGTTTGGCCAGCAAACGTCCGGCATCCGCTCTAGAAAAAAAGTAGTTGGTGCTTTTTTTTGGCAAATTATCCTCTTATGACTTTCGTTTAAAGTATTATAACAGATAAGATTTGTTAAAAAGTAGTAAAATTTACAGCCTAAATTGCAAAATATTACAGACTGTTACTTTTTTGTCCAAATTAACTTTAAAGAGGTTGTGCTTTAAACGCTTTAAACCTATAATGTAGGAGATTAAATTAAAAAGAGAAAAAACCAAATAATGAAGGTCTTAATGTTAGGGTGGGAATTGCCACCGCACCACACGGGCGGAATGGGCGTAGTCTGTTTGCAATTATGCAAAGCACTGTCTAAGCAAAACGTCGACATTGAATTCATTCTACCCTTCACTGCCGACTTCCCCGAAATCGATTTTATGAAAATAAACCCAGCCTTGCCCCATAACGTGTACGAAGTTCTATTTAATGCCGGTGGTAGCACTTATGACAACCAGCTTTTTACCTACATCCATAAAGACGGCACCACTAGAGGCGTTAAAATGATTGAACACCAAAACGCTTATGTTGAGTACGTCACCAAATTAGTTAAGTTTGGAGAGTACGATATAGTACACGCTCACGATTGGCTTACTTTTAGGGCCGGACTAGCTGCAAAAATGTTAAGCGGAAAACCTTTGATTTTGCACGTTCATGCCACAGAGTATGATCGGTGCGGTGGAAGTAGTAACGGTAATCCTTTAATTAAAGATATCGAATTTTTGGGTTTTAGTATGGCCGACAGAATCATCGCTATCAGCCAGCGTATTAAAAATACTATTGTACGAGAATACGGCATAGACTCCTCAAAAATAGAAATTGTTCATAACGCCATGGAATTCCAAGAACATGAATTAAATGAACCCGGCGGCTCAATTTACAGATATTTAGAATATATGAAATCTTCGGGATATCGAGTTGTATTAAGCGCCGGCAGACTCACTATACAAAAGGGGCTGACTTACCTTATGCAAACAGCCAAGCTGGTTATTGAACGGGATCCAAAGGTTTTGTTTGTATTTGTAGGCGGTGGCGAACAATATAACGAATTAATACAAATGTCGGCCGACTTAGGAATTTCTAAAAATGTTATTATGGTCGGCCATCTAAACGGTACCGGCAGAGCGTGGCGGGATGCTTTCAGGAGTGCTGATTTATTTGTACTGCCGTCAGTTTCAGAACCTTTTGGTATAACTCCTATCGAGGCAATAACGTATGGTTCTCCTGTCATAATCTCTAAACAATCCGGAATTGCTGAATTATTACACAATTGTTTCAAGACGGACTTTTGGGACACAAATGAAATGGCCAACCAAATCTATTCCCTGTTAAATTACCGTGGCTTGTCAGAAACGATGTTTAACAATAGCCGCATAGAACTTAGGAACATCAGCTGGAATAAGTCTGCCCAAAAGTTAGTCGGGGTATATAATAATCATATGTGTGGAGTGGGCGCATGAAACAAGCTATCTGTCTGTACTTGCATTTACACCAACCTTTACGCATTAAACATTATACGATTTTCAATAGCGGAATAGATCACGAATATTTTAACGATCAAACCCCAAACGCCAATACCAACAACGAATTTATAATTAACAAAGTTGCTCACAAATCTTACATACCTGCCAACAAGACATTAAAGCACTTACTTGACACCAATCCCGAGTTTAAATTTAGTATATCGATAACCGGTGTACTTATTGAACAACTGGAAAAATGGGCTCCGGAAGTTTTACAAAGCTTCAAAGAATTGACCGACACCGGACGAGTTGAGATTGTAGCCGAAACGTATCATCACTCTTTGGCTTTCTTCTACTCTAGAGCGGAATTCGAAACTCAAGTTGCCATGCATCGCCAAAAAATAAACGACGTCTTTGGCCAGAATCCGCAAGTTTTTCGAAACACCGAACTTAGTTACAACAACGATTTAGCGTATTGGGCAGACAAAGCCGGGTACAAAGCCATTATAGCTGAAGGCTGGGATCCAATATTAGGTTGGCGTAGTCCCAATTTTATGTATCGCCCAACCTACACGAACAATATTAAGTTAATGCTTAAAAATTATCGATTAAGTGATGACATAGCCTTTAGATTTAGCAATCGTAACTGGTCGGAATGGCCTCTAACAGCCGAAAAATTTGTTCATTGGCTTGGAGCGGCCATGGACAACGCCCAAACATTTAACTTATTTATGGACTATGAAACCTTTGGCGAGCATCAATGGGAAGATACCGGTATTTTTGAATTTCTTAAAGCCTTCCCTGATTTTTGGATGAACAGCCGAAAAGACCGTACCTTTATGACTCTTAGTGAAGCGGTAGACACATACGAGTCCAAAGACACTATTGACATGCCCTATACTGTTACATGGGCAGACACTGAAAGAGATTTATCGGCTTGGCTAGACAATAGCATGCAACAACAAGCCGTAAATGCTATATACGAATTACAAGATGCTGTGATTAGAAGTAATGATTGGCAAATCATTGAAGATTGGCGAAGACTACAAACCAGCGACCATTTTTACTATATGTGTACCAAATGGTTTAATGACGGCGACGTTCATGCTTACTTTAGCCCTTATTCTAACCCGTACGATGCTTTTACCAATTACATGAACGCTTGGCGCGACCTTAAATATAGGCTGATCGAAAAAGGAATCGAGCTTTAGCGTATGGGCAGGCCGGTTATATTAAGTAATGGGCAGTTGATGGTTGGTTTGGACGAAGACGGCTTGGTCCACGATTTCTACTACCCCTATGTTGGTCTAGATAACCTCACTACCGCTCATAATGTACATCATAACGTTGGCCTTTGGGTTGATGGTGTTTTTAGCTGGATAGATGACGGTTCTTGGGATATTAAAGTCGATTTTGAAAAAGATGCCCTTATTAGTTCAATAAAAATGAAGTCTCTAAAACTAGGTATAGAAATAAATTTTAGAGATTTTGTAGACAATCGACAGAACTCGTTTATAAGACGTATAAAGATTACTAATTTATTAGAAAATTCAAGAGATATTAGGCTGTTTATGCACCAAATCTTCCAAATATCCCGGGGTGGTCGCGCCGATACGGTTTTGTATGTCCCGGAAGCAAACTACATCTTAAATTATAAAGGTCGCTATGTTTTGCTTATATACGGTCAGACCAGCAAAGGTGTGGGCATGGATCAATACGCCGTGGGTAATTATGGCATAGAAGGTAAAAAAGGCACCTATGTAGATGCCGAAGACGGCGAGCTTTCCGGCAGTACAGTGGAACATGGCAGCGTAGATTCCGTCTTAAGAATTAGTACAACAATTAAACCCAACGGCTCTGAAAACGTAGATTATTGGATAATAGCTTCCGATTCGCAGTACGATTGTGAACAAGTACATAAAAGCTATTTGGAGCAGTCAATCGAGAAAGTAGAAAACGGAGTTAGGAGATATTGGCTCAAATGGTTAGCTATCGGCAAACCCAGTATCGATAGAATTGATAAAAA
>JAGOOV010000043.1 GCA_017992295.1 Candidatus Saccharimonadota bacterium | reverse complement strand
CCATTAGCCTGGGTAGTAATACCTTACAACGATCCAATTCAGCCTTTACCTTTGATCTACTCAGTACCGGCGGCGACTCTACCTATACGCTGACTAACTCCGACTCCAATTACGTAGCTAACCTTAGCGTAGAGGGTAGGGGTACATTCCAGGGTAGAGTAGAGGTGGGTGCGGACTCAGGACATCTATTTCTTTTGACTGCACTTTCTGGACAATCCGGAGGCGTGGCTTTGTGTAGAAACTCTTCAACTGGAATAGTAGGAAGCTGTTCTTCAAGTGCTCGCTACAAAGACAATATAGAGGATCTTGACACAGAGCAAGCGATTAATATTCTAAACAATATAAACCCATCCACATTTAAAGTAAAAGACGACGGTACTTTAATGATTGGTTTAATTGCGGAACAAGTATATACGGCCGATCCAAGATTGGTATTTTATAACAATGTTGGAGAAATTGAAGGTGTAAGATATGATGGCGTTACATCATTATTGGTAAAAGGTTATCAACACCAGAAGACTCAAATTGAGAGTAGTAAAGCCGATCTCTCAATGTTACAGGCTGTCAAACTTAACGCTGCGGGTGGTACAATTGGCGGCAATCTAAATATTGTTGGCAATCTAAACGTTGCTGGCCCAGCGACTATACAGAACCTAACCGTTATCGAAAACATAACGTCGCAAAACATTGCGGTGACCAACACGGCAACAATACGTATACTTAAGGTAACCGGCCCGGCTGAGTTTGGTGGCGACATTAAACTGGCTGGCGCTGTCAACACTAAGCAAGCCATAACCAAGAAATTTAAGGCCAGTTTGCCAATCCCGGCTGGTAGCGTGGTGGTAATGGATCCGCTGTTTGACGGCCAGGTGATGATGACCAATAACCCTAACGACACCAAAGTTATCGGCGTAACTGTTACCGAGGCCGTTAATGCAGGTGACGAGATAGAAGTTGCCATAGGCGGGCAGGTGCAAGTAGGTGTAGATGCACTAACAATAGTGGCTAGTGGCGATATGATAACCTCTGATACATCTTTGGGTAAGGCTAGGCCAAACAATACGCCTATAGTTGGTTCGGTGCTGGGCAAAGCGACTAGCGCTAAGGACGCTAATAACCTTATTTGGATATTAATTACATTGCAATAAATATTGGGAGATACAGGTTAAGTAATAAGTAAATAAAAAGGGGAGTGTGAAAAAGAAATACAAACTAAGACTAAACGGCTTGCAACGTTGTGGTAGTCAACAGTGATTACCCTTATTGTACAATGCATATGGCTTGTCTCTTGTTCCAAAATTTAATTCCTCACAAGATAATTAACAATATGCAAAAAAGCAGCCCAACGATTTGGCTATACGCAACCCAAGTCTAAGGCACCTGCACCTTACTAAAAAGTTACATTGATGATTTTTTCGTTCTTAGTCCTTATAGCCGAGATGAGAAAACAGTGTCTGATTTTTTGGCTAACTACCTTATGAAAGGAAAGAGATATGAATTATAAAACAACCCTTTTTACTTAAAATCTTTATAGTTTCCAATGCGTTTTTTAATCAGATTAATTAAAGCTTTTTGTCCAGTTTTATTAGGGTGAGTGCCGTCTTTATTGTTGTAGTATTTTTTATTATTTTTAGCGGCAATAGCGTTCCAATTAATAATCCTGATATGATTAGCTTTAGCATATTCTTTAAGCCACGAATTTAATTTGGCAATCTTTTTTACTCTATACCAATCATTAGGATTGCGGTGAAAAGCGGCGTAGTTAACCATATACACCTGAACGTTGTTCGTATTTACGCTTTTAATATATTGATATAAATTATCCAAGTTCCGCGTAAATTCTTTTTTAGTATTGTGGTCATTATTTAACCCTAAAGCTATTACGATTACTCTCGCTCGTCTAGCCTCTAAGTCTCTAGTGGTTTTCATCACGACCAATGCCTCTTGAAAGTCTCTCCCACCTTTAGCATCGTGTGAGGTGAGCCACCCCAACTTATTAAAAATCTTGTTAATATTGTAATTATTCGATGTTCTTGCGAGTTGTGAACCACCTATTAAAAACAATCTATTTTTTGCTGGTGAGCTACTAGACGCGATTGATGATTTTATGGTCCACGTGCCCACAATACCAACAATAACCAATACGGCCATAAACAGCGTTACCCATATTGCAAAACCTTTTTGATTTTTCTTCATCTTTTTTTCTTTTTTGAGCTTTCTTACTGATATTTTATATTCTAACTCTAAGAGAAGAAATTAGCAACTCTCATTACTAAACCAAAAACAAATAATTACGTTTAATTAGTTCGGTATCGGGTAAAATGAGACTAGCGCTAAAGACGCCAATAACCTTATTTGGATATTAATTCCCTTGCAATAAACTAGCTAGACTGACAGTGGGGAACTGAACCTTTAATCTTGATTTTATAACGATATTGTGTTAAAGTAATCATATTGTGAAAAAAATAAATAAGTATAAATATTTTAGTTTGCTATTGATTACCACTCTAATTGGCAGCATATTGTTCTTGGCAGCGCCGGTTAAATCTGCTACTAGCAGTATAGTACTAGCAAACCCTAAGCCTTATCAAATTTTACAGAGGAAGGATAACAATACTGCAGATATTGCTGTAAGGGGCACCTATACGGGAGATCCGGGAGCTATACAAGCTCGTTGGCGTGGCGGTGAGTGGGTTGTTATTGATAATTCGCCTCACGGAGGTCATTTTTTTGGTATTTTAACCAACCAAAAAGCCGGTCAAGGCACACTGGAAGTGCGGTTTACGTCTAATACGAGTGTTAAAACAGAAGCCCGGTTTATAGGTATAGGCGATGTATATGTATTGGCCGGGGGCAGTAACGCCAGCGGTAGAGGCTTAAACAACCAACGTTACGTAAGCAAGAATTTTAAGGCGGCTATTTTTGCTAACGACTATAAGTGGAAAGATATGAAAGACCCAATAGACAGCTGTAAAAACCAAAAAGATATGGTTAGTTGTGATAAAAATGCCGGCGGTTCGGCTTGGCCATTGTTGGCTACCAGGCTGATGGCTAGCCATAAGGTGCCGGTGGCCTTTATACCGGTTGCAAAAGGGGGTACCATCATTACGCAATGGCAGAAAGACGCCAACCCTAATGGACTATATAACACTATGGTAAAAAGAGTATCTGTTGCTAATATCGGAGGTGTTAAAACGGTTATTCTGCAAGGAGCCAACGGGGCGGCTAAAAATATATCAGCCAACGATTTTGAAAACTCGACTAATAAATTCGCCAGCGATGTAAAAAAAGATATGGGCGCTAACACTGCATTGGCGGAAATTGGCGATTATTCAAAAAATTGGGGTACCGGTTCGGTTAACAGATTGAGAGAGTCGGCGCAACGTTTGTGGGAGCAAAACGGCAATGTAAAAATTGGCCCCGTGCTGTACGACGTGAACCTAAGAGATGAAAAAGGCGACGGGTTGCACTATATGACCAATCAAGAATTAACCGTATTAGCTAACAGGTGGTGGATGGCCTTGTTGCATGCTAATAGTGGCTATCAAAAGGGTAGAGGGCCGGTATTACAACAGGCGACACTGGGCAAAAGTAAGAAAACGATTATTTTGACGTTTAAGTCTAAATCGCTGCCTTTGATACCTTCTAGCAATATTAGAGGATTTACCGCTCGAGATGAGGCGGGGAAGATTAATATTGTATCTACCAATGTAAAAAACAAAAACCAAGTATTTATTGAGTTGTCGAGGAAGGCTAAAAAAGGACTGGTTGTTTCTTATGCCTCGGGCAGAAGTGCTTTAGGGACGCGAGCCTTGAGGGATAGCTCGCCTAGAAAGTTGCCTGCTGAAGTATTTTATAACTATGTAGTAAATTAAGATATCAACCGGGTTCTAAAAACGCTTAATAAAATTTGTCTTTGCTTTTGTAAAAAAAACAAAATACCTAGGAGTATATGTTAATATTTACTAAGCGAATTATGAGGTGGATAAATAAAAAATTAGCTATTTGTGTCTTGTTTTTATTGATCGGTTTGACTTTAGGTGCGCTTGCGAACAGAGGCTACACAGACTATCGGCGCCACAAAATGCAAACTAAGTACAATTTGTTGTCTTCGAGAGTTGCCAATGCCCGTTTGAACCAACCGATTATAAGCTTTAACGAACTAAAAGCTAAAATAGGGGGTTATCACCATAGTCACTTGCGTAATCTAAAAACCAGCTTGTATTTTGAATATTTACCGACAGGGACCTCTATTGGTTTTAACGAGAATCAAGAAATGATAGGCGCCTCTTTGCTTAAGCTGCCAGTAGCCATGAACTTATACAAGCTGGCCGAAGAAAAAAAGGTAAACCTCGACGAAAAGATAACAATTAAACCGGAGTGGCTAAATGATTTTTCGGGTAACCTATACAAAAAAGGGGCGGGTTATCAAATAAGTTTAAGAGATTTAACCGCAATAATGCTTAAAGACAGTGATAATACGGCCGAATTGGCGGTATTTGAGACCATGAAAAACCGTTTATCGCTGGAAACGTTTTTTGATTTTATTGATTTGAATTACAAAATAAATAAAGACAGTACATTGCAATTAGGCGCGCTCTCTTATAGTTCAATACTAAAGTGTCTCTACTTTGCTTGTTATATCAACAAAGATCATTCACAAGAGTTACTAAAATTTTTGACCGAATCTAATTTTAATAGAAGATTGCTACTTTATATAAACGATAATGTAACACTGGCCAATAAGTGGGGTGTTTTTTTGGATAAGGTTCAAAGCGATTGTGGAATATTTTATTTACCGAACAATAATTATATTCTGTGCGTCATGGTTGAAGGCGAAGACAAAACAGCTAGCCGGCATATTGGTAACATCTCGCAAATAACCTACGAATATATGAAAAAAGTATCAAATCGGCCTAGCGGCGGCCGAGACTAGGCCATGCAAAACGGACAGCGATTAGGTTGTATAAGTAAAGCTCAAGGCTTCGCAAAAACACCTAAATTATTCTTAACGTATTACGAATTAGTTTTAGTTTGACAAACACTTAATAATTTGTATATAAAATGCTTGTGGATAATTTAAAAACTGATTTTGTGCTCGTAATTTATTTTACAACAATAATAACTTTTATAATTTTATTAATATAGAGTTAATATTGAAGTAAAGATGTACAAATGCGGCACGCTTTGCGTTTTTCTTTGCACCGATACAGGAAATAAGTGCGGTTACGCAAGTGCCTATATTCTGTCCCATAACAATCGGGATTGCCATTGAAT
>JAGOOV010000042.1 GCA_017992295.1 Candidatus Saccharimonadota bacterium | reverse complement strand
ATCCACTGGCAAAGGTTAGAACACTTATTAGACATGATCCCGATAAAGTGGCTCGCCAGTTAATGCGAATTTATTTTTCTTAGAATCACTACTTTTAACTAAATTAATGCTGATCAAAACCCACCAGGTTGCCTTGTTTTTGGTTTAATTAATACCTGGGTTAGCCCGTAAATGGAGAGCAAAAGGGGTTTAAATTGTTTGTTTTAGATTGTCTAGCTCCAGTAAATGTTGAAATCTGGGAGGTATTGGGTTTGTTTTAATATTTAAGGGATTAACATAAAACACTTCTTGTAAACGAACGATAAACGAACAAACTGTGGATAAGCGGGGGACAGACTAGCTCATATTAACTAAAAAAGTACTTGCAGTGGGTAACGGTGGGTAGTATCCTCTACTTAGTGGGTAAAAGTGGGTCACACCACCAAAAAACAAAAACCACTAAGCAGAATAACTAATGGCCACCGTAGACTACTTCGAAAGAAAGCTAGATAGCAAGCATCGGCTAACTATTCCAGCCGAGATTCGAAGCGAGTTCAAAAGCGGTGTAGTCGTAACCCGCGGCTTTGGCAAGTATCTGCACATGTACTCTCAAGAAGTTTGGGACAAGAAAGTAGAACCCGAACTTAACGGTCATATACTCGATGAACGAGTGGCTGATTTGAACGTGCAATTTCGTGCGGGTAAGATTGCCAGCAAACTGGATGACAAACAGGGTAGGTTTACCCTAGAGCTGCACCATCTCCAGTATGCCGGAATAAAATCCGAAGTTGTAGCAATCAGGGCTGGTGCTTACTGGCGACTACAGGCCAAAAAGTGATAAATGCTGTTCATTAACAGATTGGATAAACCGTCGACTCGAGGTTAGCGATTCGGCAGTCAACACGTAGAGAGGAGCCTACGTTAAAACTCCTTGCACCTTTCTTGGTAAAACACCTCCCAAAACTCCACCTCACACATAAGTCTCTCAAACTATTGGTAGCGGTCAGTTGGCGTTATAGGCAAATTTTTTAAATTCGCAAGAATGAAGTCAATGTTCGGACACTACCAATTAACAAAAACAAAAACTATTACAAAAACAAAAAGTTGGCTGCTGACTCGGTGACCTTGCAAAAATAAAAACAAAAATAAAAATGCATGAACCAGTATTACTTTCAGAAGTTTTAAAGTACTTATCACCTAAAAAAGGTGAGTCGTACGTTGACATGACTGCCGGTGGCGGCGGTCACGCTGCAGCGATTTTAGAGTATACAAAAAGCTATCAAAGTAGCGTACTGGTTGATCGTGACCGAACGGCAGTTGGTAAACTGAGACAAAAGTTTGCTAACAGGGGCGTAAAAATCATGTACCATGATTTTTATGAAGCTGCGGAACTGCTAGCAAACAAAGGTGTCAAGTTTGACATGTTATTTGCCGATTTAGGTCTGTCGTCACTGCACCTTAACACGGCGAGTCGTGGTTTTAGCTTTTTACATTCGGGTCCACTGGATATGCGAATGGATCAGCGACAACAGTTAACGGCTAACAAAATCGTTAACGAATGGGAAGCAGACGAGCTCGAACGGATTTTACGAGAATATGGCGAAGAGCCCGAAGCTCGAAAAATTGCAGCGAGTATAGTTGCTTCAAGACCATTAAAAACCACAGTAGAACTAGCCGAAGCCGTTACCAGAGTAACAACCAAGTGGCAGCGTAAACATCCTGCCACTCGCACCTTTCAGGCAATAAGGTTGGCTGTCAACAGCGAACTGGAACTACTCAAAAAAGCCTTACCGGTATGGTTAGCCTTAACCCAGCCGGGAGGACGAATTGGGATTATTACGTTCCACAGCTTAGAAGACAGAATAGTAAAGCGATTTTTTGCGGAACATTCTGCAAACAGCTTCGAAAAAGACCTTAATTTGCTATTTAAACATCCTGTTACTCCGGGTAGGCATGAAGTTGTTTACAATCCACGATCTCGAAGTGCCAAACTTCGAGTCGCAGTGAAAATAAAAACAACAGAAAGGACCAGCGATGCGAATTAAAGTCACTGGTCGTTCGGTAGCGCATAAAGTACGAGTGACAGTCTTATAACCAAGTCTGCACTTGGCTACTTGGCGTAACCGATATAAAAAAGCCTCGGACTCTATAAAAACAACGTAGAGTTCGAGGCACAAGGTAAAAACAAAAACAAAAATATGACATACGGAAAAAACTCATACACTAGCCGTCAAGCGGCTTATCAACGAAATAGAAATGTAATAACTTTAAGTGCAACTAAGGCCGGACTAGGGCCGGTTTCTAGCGCCATTGTACTTATTTTAGTAATGTGCCTTCTGGGGTTAATGTACTTGACTCAAATCACGAAAACGAATGCTTTGGGATATCGATTAAATGAATTAACAACCAGACAAACACAACTAAAAGAGGAGTATGCGTCTCTTGAAGTTGAGTCTATGAGACTACAAAATCTTGACAGAGTTAAAAATAGCGCAGTTGCCCAAAAGATGCCCGAAGTCAAACCGACAGCGACGGTTACCAACTAGTATTAAAATAGATAGTGGCTTTGGTTGGCAATTGACAGGTAACTAGAAGCAATAGTCGATGGTAGGTAATCAGAAAAAATTTCAACTAGATAAATTTTTTGTCATAAAAGTATTATTGGTTTTGACAGGTATGTTGCTGCTTGTTCGTTTATTTTACATACAAATTATTAGACACGAGTATTACCAAAACAAAGCTTTATCTGAGCATATTAAGAAATTCGAAATAGCAGCCCCCAGAGGAATAATTAGACTGCAAAATCAGCAACTAGGCAGTGTACCAGTGGTGCTAAACGAAAAAAGATATATTATTTACGCTGACCCAGCCTATATTAAAGACCCGCCGTCTGTTGCTAATAAATTATTAAAAGTCATAGGCGGTGATAAAAATGAGCTAACAAAAAAATTATCTACTAAAGATAGTCGGTATGTAGTTCTAGCTAAAAAATTTACCAAGGAACAGGCCAAAAAAATCAGCGAACTGAACATAGTTGGCATTGGAAAAAAAGAAATTAGCGTAAGAACGTATCCTCAAGAGAACCTAGCTTCGCATATATTAGGTTTTGTAAACGATGATGGAAAGGGTCAATATGGAATCGAACAATTTCTTGATTCAACTTTGGCGGGTAAATCGGGCTTAGAAAAAGCGGTAACCGATATTCGGGGTACACCACTGGCAATAAGCAACGACAATATTTTGAAACAGGCTAAAGCCGGTCAGGATATTGTTCTTACAGTGGATATCGGTATGCAAAAAATAGTTGAAGACGCCCTTAAAAGAGGTGTAGAGCGTACTAAAGCCATTAATGCCACCGGAATAATAATAGACACTCACGGAAATATTAAAGCTATGGCCAGTTTCCCAAGCTACAATCCGGGGCAGTTCGAAAAAATATCTGATCCTTCAATCTTCATTAATCCGGCAGTTAGCATGCCGTGGGAACCGGGGTCAGTAATGAAGCCGTTGATTATTGGCGCAGCTTTCAGTGAAAAAAGCGCTACTCCAGAAACCAGTTTTTATGATTCAGGCCAAATGACCATAGGAGATAGAACAATCTCCAATTCAACAGATTGGGGATCGCAAACAATGAGTTTTAGAGACATAATAAACAAATCTTTAAACACGGGAGCTGTGTTTGTGCTAAAAACTTTGGGCGGAGGCTCTATTAACGATAAAGCTAGAAATACTTGGTACGACTACATGACAAAGCACTATTTTTTCGGAAAAAACACCGGGGTACAACAGGGTGGCGAAACGTCCGGTTACGTTCCGGAACCAAACAAAGGCTATGGTTTAGAAGTGCTTTACGCTAACACTGCCTTTGGCCAGGGAGTAACCCTAACTCCGATCCAGTTGATATCTGCCTATAACGCCCTTATTAACGGCGGAACTTACTATAAGCCAAATTTGGTTGCAGAAACAATTGACGGAACAAAAAAAACAATTTCCAAGCCAGAGGTTGTTGCTCGTAATGTCGTGAGTCCGCAGGCAAGCCAAGATATTAGACAAATGATCAAGGAAGCCTTGGAGATAAATAACAGAGCGGCTGTGCGTGAAGGTTACAATATTGGCGGTAAAAGCGGTACTGCACAAATTGCCGAGAGAGGCGTATATCGAACAGATCTCTATAACGGTGCTTACGTTGGATATTTAGGCGGAGACACTCCTCAGTATCTGATTTTGGTAAGAATTGACGGTCCACGTACCCCGGGCTTTGCCAGCGCCGAAGCCTATAAAACCTGGGATGAAATAAGCAACAATCTAATAGATAATTTTGCAATAAAACCAAAAAGCTAACTAAACAGTTGTGTTATAATGAACAGAAGTAAATAAAAAAAACAATAAAATCAAGATTCAATTATGTCAACGCTTAACCTAATTATTCAAACCTCTACGCTTGAACGCTTGTTGTTTTTGGGTTTTTTGGGATTCTTGTTAAGTATGATTATTACTCCTTTCTATACCTGGATGGCCTTTAAATGGCAGTGGTGGAAAAAACCTCGGACTACTGCTATATCGGGCGAGAAGGCCGTAGAATTCCAAAAATTACATGCCAAAAAACATCGTCGCAATATACCGACTATGGCCGGTCTAATAATGTTGGCGAGTGTCTTATTAGTCACCGTAATTTTTAACTTGGTACGTGAGCAAACCTGGTTACCGCTGGCTGCCATGGTTGGTGCCGGTTTAATTGGCCTATTGGATGATTTCATCAATACAAAAGGTAACGGAACAGGGGTAGCGGGACTCAGGTCTAAATTAAAGTTGGCACTTATTAGCGGTGTTGCTTTAGTGGGGGGCTGGTGGTTTTTCGCAAAAAACGACATTACGGCCATTCATGTTCCGAGTGTAGGTTTGGTAACTGTTGGCTGGCTAATAATACCTTTATTCGTGCTGGTTGTTGTTGCTACGGCTAATGCAGTCAATATTTCAGACGGTTTGGATGGTTTGGCCGGCGGGCTTTTAACATCGGCTTTTGGGGCCTATGCAATTATTGCTCTAATACAACAACGTTATAGCGTAGCTGCCTTTTGCATGACGATAGTTGGGGCTCTACTCGCCTATGTTTGGTTTAACGTATACCCAGCCAGGTTCTTTATGGGAGACGTGGGCAGTTTTGCGCTGGGGACGGCACTTGGCGTAGTCGCTATGATAACTGACACATTGCTGCTACTGCCGGTTATTGGCTTTGTGTTTGTAGCTGATACTGGATCTGTGATAATCCAAAATATTTCTAAAAAATTCCGGAACGGAAAAAAGATTTTTAGAATCAGTCCGATACATCATCATTTTGAAGCGATTGGCTGGCCCGAAACGAAAGTAAC
>JAGOOV010000041.1 GCA_017992295.1 Candidatus Saccharimonadota bacterium | reverse complement strand
TTCGACTACTTTACTAAGGAAATCCGCTCTTTCCAGCATGTTGTCTGTCATAGTGTTAGCGAACGGGGCAGGTATCAAAATAGCTTCAGTTTGCGACTTACCCTCGGGGCCAACAATGGCGTAGCATACGCCGTTGGGCGACATTTCAACGTTATTTTCTCTTAAAAAACGAGCATACGCTTTTAAATCAGGTATTGAATTGAATCTCTCGATAGCTCTATGGATTGACTCTTCGCCGATATCTTCAAAAGAGGTGGGCACTATCTCGTTTGGTCGAGATGAGCCTAAATGTTCTGTTTTTGGTAACATAGCGATTTGTATTTTAACATAAATTTACAAAACTTTCAATAGTTTTTTAGTTAAAAACATACGTTCGCAAAAAGCGTGCTTAAAAGTAAGTTATTTGTCTCGGCGACTCTAAGTGATTAGCCAAACATTAGCCAGTGAGGCTTAAATATTAACAATAGGCCGATAACGACCATTAGAACCCCCCCGATGAGGTTTGAGTAACGGGAATATTTGGTGGATATACCGGTGAGCTGCAGGGTTATCATAGCGATAGTAAAGATAATTATGTCGTCGAGCATAAAGAAGAAAATATAAAGCAGTAAATAACCATAGTACTGCCAGGCTGCCAAATGATTAAGAGCTAGCACTTGAGTATAGACGGCCGGTAAGCCGGCAGAGCAAATTAGTTCTACCAGGTTTACGGCGAAAGCCAAGGTTGCGATGCCTACTAACGCCAAGAAGATGTTTTTTCTTTGTACCAACTCGCGTAGTCTCTGGAAAGTGCGTTGTCTCTTGGTGCTGCTTGTAACTTCGCAACCACCGTCTTTGTTGGTTAACCCCTTTTTAAAGCTGTAACCCCCGCCGGCCAAAGCCACTACCCCAATAGCTATTCGTACCCAGACTACAAAGCCCAAAAACAGGATAAGTTTTAACCAAGCAGCCATAAACAAGAAGTAAACAAAGGCTGAAGTAAATATAAAAGTACCGCCAAGAAGCCACATTTTTTTACGGTCTTTAAAGCCTAGTAGCAAGCTGATAAGAAACAACAACGTCCACATAGCACAAGGGTTAAAACCGTCCATAATGCCAATCACAATAGTCAGGGCCGGGAGAGAATAATTTAAGGCGTCAATTTCGCCAATCACAGGCAATTTAATAATTTTTTGAGTTGGTTTAGCTTGGGGTTTTTTTGGTTGGGTAGTCGGCTTTGGCTTAGGCTGGGTGGACGACGAGCCATTAACCACTTGAGAGACCGTGTCCGGGCAGGTATTACTGGAACACTCTTTTATCCTGTCTTCGATATTCTTATCGGTTACTCCTTCGGAAAAACCAATAAACTCTTTGTCACCAATAATCAAAAAGGGCACACCGCTGGCATTGACTTTAAGGGCGTCGGCCACTTGTTGCATCAATTTAACGTTGTCTTGATTGAAATATATTTCAAACTTATGCAGTTTAGCCTTCGGGTATTTGGGCAAAATTTTCGATAAAAAAGCTTCTTCTTTAGCACAATGAGGGCAGCCTTCGCCCCAGAACAGGTAAACATTAAGAGGGCTGGCGACGGCTTGAGCCCCACCACTAAAAGACAGCAGTAGTATAAGTGGCAGAGCCAACAGTAGTGTTTTGAAATATTTTAAAATCGTTATTTATCCTTGTTTTGTTCGATTAATTGCAGTAGTCTGTCTTTGCTTATTTCTCCGCTTAACCTAAACAACTCGTTGTCTTGGTTGTCGAGAAAGACAAAAGTCGGCAATTTATCGGTAATATTGTAATCGCTTACGGCTTTTTTGTCTTCATCAAAATCAAAATATTCGGTTTTTAGCCAGGGATTTTCTTTTTCTATCTCGGCCCAACGAGGCTTCATTATCAAGCACCCGGGGCACCAGACAGCGCCAAACTTTAACACTTTCATAAAACTACACCTCCTTGTTAATTTTTATGGCTTTACCGTTAATAATGGCATCGCTTATTTTATTATATGCTCTAGCTAAAATTCTTTGAAAAGTACTTTGGCAAGTGCACATATTTTTGGCGCAGGTTGTTTGATCTAACTTCTCGATATTTTTTAACCGTAAAGCCTCGGCTTCTTCTAGACTTAACTCAACAATATCCAGATACCGCATAGGTATTCCTTGCGGTTTATAAAATGTTACTTGCGGATTAAAGCTAACATAACGATTGAGGCGTGGTCGTGGCATGGCTTGATAAATTCCTTGATATAAATAATAATAGCTGATGTAAAAGAAGGCACCCCGGCCCACTTAAAAAATGGGCCGAGCACCAGGCCTTCTTTTATTGTTTTTGAGCCTCTTTTTTAACAGCTTCAATTTCTTTTTTAAGGGCTTCCCTTTCGGCTTTTAAGGCTTCAATCTCTTCCTGCAAGGCACTGTCTTCATCTTGCAGGGCTTTGAGATTGTTTACTGGTGAGGCGAAAAAGCGCCTTCCAAAGCCAAAAAATCGACCGCCTCTGCGTGCGGGACAAAAACCGGCGTAAGGGCAGCCATAACCGCCAGCGCAAGGACCCATACCTCTACCGGTCATTGGGCCTTGACCAGTCGGGCCGGTACCGTCAAACCTTGGCATAACAAGCTCCTTTTTAGATTACATTTGCTGGATATATCGACCTTTTTATTATATCCGTTATGAGTATATACCCATAATTATTTGATTGCAAGTCAAAAAATTACTATACTGAAAGAAGTTATTATTTAAGCGCTGAGGAGAAAAATTATGGACAATGGAAATATAGGTTTACCACTGCTAGGAGACAAATTCCCCGCCGTTCAAGTTGTGACCACCAGGGGTGTAAAAAAACTTCCGGGTGATTATAAGGGCAAATGGTTTGTGTTGTTTTCGCACCCGGCCGATTTTACACCGGTATGCACCACTGAGTTTGTTGCTTTCCAAAAACTATACGGTGAGTTTAAAAAACTAAATTGCGAATTAATAGGCTTGAGTGTTGATCAAGTATTTTCGCATATTAAGTGGGAAGAATGGATAAAAGATAATCTAAAAGTTAACATTGAGTTCCCTATAATTGCCGACACTGGGAATATGGCCAAAAAATTAGGTTTAGTCCACCCCGCCAAGGGTACAAATACCGTTAGAGCGGTGTTTATAGTTGATGACAAAGGGGTAATTAGAGTAATCATTTATTACCCGCAAGAACTGGGCCGTAATATGGAAGAGATTCTAAGAGCCGTAAAGGCTATACAGATATCCGACAAAAACAAAGTGGCGATGCCGGCTAACTGGCCAAACAACGATATTATTAAAGATCGAGTTATTGTGCCACCAGCTACCGATGTGTCAACAGCTCAAAGCAGATTAAAGCAGGCTAAAACCGGTGAAATAAAATGCTTCGATTGGTGGCTCTGCCATAAAAAGCTAAGCTAATTTTTAGGATATCCAGCCTATGTCCGAAACGGCTTGTTGCGAGCTGTTTTTGAATCAACAGGCCGTATCGCCGGAAGAACAAATCTTACCGCCCTGGCTTTGCCAGTCGCTCAAACCCCCGATATTGACTACTTTCTTAAAGCCGGCTTTTTCTAAAATGCTCTTGGCTAACCCTGCTCTGTTTCCGCTACGACAATAAAGATATACGGTTTTTTGTCTGTCTAATTTTTTAAAGTTACCGGCTTGGATATCAGCTAAGGGGATGTTTAGTGAACCGGCGGCATGGCTTGTGGCGTATTCTTGAGGGGTTCTAACATCTATCACTAAGCCGTCACTACTTTGGGAGACTATATTGCTGCTTACCGGAACAGTCGAGCTTTTATGGGCGTGAGTAAAGACTATCGCTCCGCTGACGACTATTAATAAAGCTATAACCGCGCCGTAGATATATTTCTTCACTAAAAACCTCCGAAGCTGTCGTTCGGTATTATAACAAAAAGTTAAAGTCTCGGATATTCGTTATAGCAGTGGGCTACTAGATGCAACGCGCCTGAGTTTAAGTCGCCGGCCAATATAGTAGCAAACGGCTCCAATGAGTGAGTAAGCCAGCCCAAAACACAACCACCAGCGGCCTATATCGTTAACAATCTGCTTTACTAGCGGTATGACGATTAGATTTGTAAAAGAAAACTGTTCTATAGTCGCCTTTGCTTCCAGGGGTTTAACTCCGCCCTTGATAAACAACACCGAAATTACGCCAAATACGATTAACATAATGCCGGTTGATAAAAACGACTTTGCAATAATTTGCCAGACTTTTGATTTTTCGGCATGAAGCAGATATATCAACAAAACGCCAAGTAGGACTATTAACAAAACTATGTACCAAAGTCGACCTAGTATATTCAGCGTTTTAAGAACGGTCGCAACTAATGGTGTGCCGTTTAGAATTTCTTGTTTTGCCTGTTCCCCGAACACCAGGGTATTTTCTTTTAGAAATGGCAAAGAAGAAGTATATTCGTTGACTATTTGACTTAACTGGCTATCGGAAATGCTCGCTAAAGGCCGGCATTTAGTAGAAAATACGTCAACATTGCTAGGATCCTTACAATACGGCAAGCCATTCAAGCGGTTTTGAACGAAGGCCGAGATTTGTCGGTTGAGATCAGCTTTTACGTTGGTAACGTCTAGCGTTATTGTTAATGGCTGGCCGGAAGTGGCTAGCCAATTAGCGGATTGGTCTATCGCATGCTCGCTATAAACTTGAACAATTTGAGGTGTAATCGTACTCTCGATTACCGGTTTTAGTGAATTTAGGGTTTTTTGTTTGTCGATATATTTAGAATCTAAAGATGACTGGTAATTGGCTAAACCTAAGATACTGGGTACAAAGTTAGTATAAACTCCGCTGGTTTTAAGCACGTTTTTAAAATAAGCAGCATTAAAGAGCAGGTTTATTGTTACTGCGCTGGCCAAGACAAATAGCAATACGCCTAACATCATATTCGTGAGCCAGGCTAATATGCTTTTTATTTTTTGCATACTTTCATTATAACCACATGCTCTGCTATTGTTAGAACTATGCACGAATCGATATTTACCAAGATTATCAAAGGTGAAATTCCCGGTTATAAAATCTATGAGAATGAAAATACCATAGCCCTGCTGGATATCCATCCGGTTCAACCCGGTCATACCTTGGTAATACCAAAGCAGCAAATTGATCACTTTGAGGACTTACCAGACAACCTATACTTCGCGGTTTGGGAAACTGTGAAAAAAGTTGCTAATCGGCTAAAAATATTAAACCGTGAACGGATTGGTATCATTGTCGATGGCTCTGGTGTGCCGCATGCTCATGTTCACCTGATACCTTTTGACACCACTAAGGAGCTGGTTACGCTAGCCGACATGAAAGCTAAACCAAATTTTGAAGAGTTAGAAAAAATGTCAAAAAAACTCTACTTTAAGGAGGCTAAATGAGTGAATTTACAATTGCCTTTTTAATTGCCGCCGGAGGCGGAACCTGGGTTTACTTGTATTTTATGCGTAAAACTGGAAGCAATACTCAGAACAGTTTAATTGCCGCCGGTTTGGTAGGGGTACTGATATTTATAGCGGCTTTTATAGTGCTGGGTTTCATTAATAAAAAAATGTGAAAATTACTATTATCAGCGTCGGCAAAAAACACGATGATCCAATTAAAAACGCCATTGCTACCTTTGAAACCAGGTTAAAAAAATGGGTAAATATTGAATGGCAAATAGTGCCTCCAAGCCATCTCAGCGGTCAGCAAGCCCGCGATAAAGAACCCGAAAAGATGCTTAAGCTGTTGCACGCTAAAGACAAAAGCATTATTTGGTTGCTGGACGAAATTGGCCAGCAATTATCTACCATCCAGTTAGCCGACAGTCTACAAACTTTTATTAATTACTCTACGAATATTATTTTTGTAATCGGTGGTGCCTACGGCGTAAACTCCAAAGTTAGAACCAGAGCCGATTTGGTATGGTCAATTTCCAGGCTTACCCTGCCCCATCAACTTGTTAGGCTAATCTTGATAGAACAGTTATATAG
>JAGOOV010000040.1 GCA_017992295.1 Candidatus Saccharimonadota bacterium | reverse complement strand
AAACTAATCTGACCTTATCTGGAAAAAGACAGTTAGTCGCTATAGAAACTCAAGCTACAGCAAAAGCCGGCTTAGCAAAAATGCTAGCTAGCTGTTTTTCAAAAGATTTGGCATCTATTGAATTTGCCCTATAACGGTGAGCAACCGGCTTGCGTACATAAACTGTTAAAGTTCAACGTCGAGCAAAATTCAGCCCCACGAACAACCAGGTTACCTTTATTTATATCCGGTAACCGTGTTTTATATTAGCATAATTACTATGAATTTTCAAGTTTCTTAAAATCGTTTACCTTACTTGGAAAGCTTATAAGCCGCCCAACTATTTGTCAGACTCAACCAGTCCTGAAGCGATAAGTTTTGAGCTCGCAGTTGCGGATAAATATTGGCGGATTCTAGCAACTTTGTCGCTTGCTCTTTTGTCAACCCCAAGCCGCCCGCTAAAGAGCTGCGTAGTTTTTTACGTTTAGAGCTAAAACCGGCTTTAACTACCTTAAAAAGTATTTCTGGGTCCATTTGTCCGAATAGCGGGGTTTGACGTCTTTGCAACACTAAAATCTGTGAATCAACTTTTGGTTTCGGTTCAAACAGTTTGGCTAAAACAACTTGACCCAAATCGGGCTTAAAATACATTTGTGTGGCAACGCTTAAAATTGACATATCACCCGGAGTAGCACAAACCCGTTTGGCCAATTCTTTTTGTACCAATAACACGGCTAAAAGCGGTGGGTTGGCAGCTTCGCTAAATACTCTTAACAAGTTAGATGTTAAATAATATGGAATATTGGCTACCACTTTATAATTTTTTGGTAAATTACCTAGATCTAATTTTAATATGTCGGTATTAATCACCTCTAATAGATTGTTGGAATATTTGACGACAGTTCTTAAATTTTTAGCCAGTCTGGTGTCTATCTGCACGGCAGTTACCCGAACGCCTTTATCTAATAATAGTTGGGTCAGTGTGCCATAGCCAGGACCAACTTCTAAAACATGATCTTGAGTATTTAAATTAGCGCAGTCAACAATTTTTTGTAACGTAGCTTTGTCTTTTAGCCAATGTTGGCCTAATCCTTTAATAGGTTTCATAAAAAATTATCGGTATATATCTAGTAGGCCCAAAGAACGGCTACAAGAAGGCCAGGGTCGCCAACCGCTTTTCTTGTAATAGGTGGCTGCAGCTTGATCTTGAACTGCTGACGGAGCTTGACTGGGCAACATATTTTCATAACCAGCAGGAGCGTTTGCTCGCCAAGAACCTAGATTGAATTGATAGGCCCCGTAGTAACCGTTGCCGGTGTTGCTGGTGTATGCTCCTTCGCAACTTCGCAGTCGTGCCAGTGCGGCAGCAAAATCGCCGCCAAAAGCAGCCGTTTTACTGCCAACTATCATTTGTTGATTTTGCGGTTGTAGTGTAACAACTTCTTGGATAACCCTTTTATTGGCAGGATTGTTAATGTCAACCTCGTAAATAACTTGTTTTTTGCCTTCGGTCCCTTTTTGTAGCAGCTGTTTATAGCCAACCGGTTTGTTAGGATCTAGTTTGTTATCCGTGCCAAAAGGAATAGCTTCTTCTGCGATAACCACTGTTTTTCCGGCTTTGGATACAAAAATGGCCATATTATCGCTAATTGTCGCCTCTTTAGACGGTATAACACTAGCCCCAGGTTCCAGCTTAACTTTTTTTTCTTTTAAAAATTCTTTTACCGTTTTGCTTTGCGTTTTATAAGCCAGTGGCGGGCTGCCATATAAACTCATGGTTACTGGAGTTGCGCGGTTAATAATCAGTTTTTCGCCAAATATATTTTCTTGAACAAAATCGGTGGCCGTGGTTAATACCAGTTGATCTTCCGGGTCAATTTTAATTTTGGCCTTTTGAATGATTGTCTTTGGGTCTTTATATGGAGACAGTACTCGACTGGTTTTATCTTTGTCGACAATTGTCACTGGCCTGGCTTTATAAATCTGAATTGTAAAGTTATCGGCATCGATAGCGGTTTTTTCACTTGGCTCTATCAAGTCTGCCTGATGAGTTTTAATATTCGCCCTGCTCAAAAACTCCCCCACCGTTGCTGCTCTGGTGGGTATTGTGGTTGTTTTACCGTCCATATAAAGATTGACAACGTGACTGTCGTTGGGTAAAACCACTTGGCTATTGGCCATCACAAAACCTCCAGCCAGTAAAAAGAACATCGCAAAAACAAATAACACCCCAAAACCAAAGATGTGCGCTCGTATAAAGTTATTGACGTGATTAATAATCGAATTCATTGTCAGTATTGACAGGTTCAAAAATTGCTAACACCGGTTGGTTATATTCTGAATTTGCAATTTTAAATAACCGCTCGTAACTGAGGATAGATTATAGCAAAAAAGCATAGTTAGCTCCAGTGAATAACGTTGAGTATTCGTCTGACGGAAGTGTCTATTTCTTCGCTTTTTAAGTCGGTAATGTTGATAAATTCGGCTGCTGTTAGTTCCGAACTGTTTATCTGTACTGAAGGTAATCGCTCAAGGCGCAATAAGTAGTATTGTACCCTTTCGGGTTTAAACAAAGCGTCTAGATAAATTTTGGTGAATTTTGTTGGGTTGAAATCTAAACCGGTTTCTTCTTTTAATTCTCGTATCGCCGCTTGCAAGTATGTCTCTGTCGGCTTCAAACCACCGCCCGGTAAGCGCCATCGCTTGTGGTCTCCCAGCCAGTTTTTAGTCAAAAGCACCTTGCCATCGGCTACCACTACTACGTACGCTCGTCTCGTACTGGCAAGTGCAATGTAAATAAAGGGCAATAAAAGATAATAAAGTAGTTTTCCTAATATCAAAGGTGGTTTCATATTTTTTCTAGTGGGGCGTAGGCCAAGTTTAGTTTTTTAGTGCCTTTGCCTTTAAAATGTACGGTTGCATCTTCACCGTCTAATTTCAAAACCACACCAACTCCAAACATTTGATGTCGCACCTTATCTCCCTCGTTTAACTCTAAAATATACCTTGGTTCTTCAATCGTGGCATTACCAATGTTTGTTTCAGTCGTATTTTGGTCGTATTTTAACAAAGATGAAGATTCAAAATGCTCATCTATATCGTTTAAAAAGCGCGATGGCGGATTATATTGCAAATTGCCATAAAGTATTCGGCTAGTGGCATACAGCAGATACAGCTCCTGTTTAGCGCGGGTCATTCCCACATAGCAAAGCCGGCGTTCTTCTTCTAATTCTGTTAAATCAAACACCGCCTTTCCGTGAGGTAAAAGGCTTTCCTCCAACCCTGGCATAAAAACCACCGGAAATTCCAGCCCTTTGGCACTATGGAGGGTCATTAAAGTCACGGCGTTTTGCCGTTCGTCTAGTTGGTCTAAATCGCTAATCAGAGCAACTTCCTCCAAAAAGCTGTCCAAACCTACTTCGCTATAAGCTTTAGCCACACTTAAGAGTTCTTTAACGTTTTCTATACGTGACTCACCTTGGATGGTGCCGTCTTTTAAATATTCTAAATAACCGAGTCTAGCAAGTAACTTCTCTGTTAAATCGGCTACGGCTAACTCCTCGCTCATAGCTCTAAAATCGGCTAATATTCTGCCAAATTCTAAAAACTGTTGTTTAATTCTAGGGTTCAAAGGCGCCTCATTGACTTTTTCTAGCGATTCTTGCAACGATAAACTTTTTAGTGCTCGCCAATCAGAAAAAGTTTGCAGAGACTTAGCGCCAATACCGCGAGACGGAATGTTGACTATACGGCTAAAGCTAATTAAATCTTCGGGTTGGTAAATTAGCCTTAGATAAGCTAAAACGTCTTTTATTTCTGCTCGATCGTAAAATCTGACTCCTCCCACAATTTTATAAGGCACTCCAAAACGTATAAACTGCTCTTCTAGGCTACGGCTTTGAGCGTTGGTACGATACAAAACAGCAAAGTCGTTGTAGTCTTTAGTTTTTAAATTAACACTGGTCTGGATACGTCTGATAATGGCTTCACCTTCAGCCCGCTCGTTGAAAACCGAAATAATCTGCACCGGTAAACCACCGTCAAGGCTGGTCCATAATTTTTTGGTCGAACGCATGCGGTTTTTGCTTATCACTTTATGAGCCGCGTCTAAAATATATTTAGTGCTGCGGTAATTTTGTTCCAGCTTGATAACATTGGCCCTTGGATAATCTCTCTCAAAGTTTAAAATGTTTGTAAAATCAGCTCCCCGCCAACTATAAATGCTTTGCCAATCGTCCCCAACCACACAAATATTGTGATTTTTATTGGTCAGCAATTTGATGAGCCTGTATTGAGCCAAGTTAGTATCTTGGTACTCGTCAATCAGTATATATTTAAATTGGTTCGACCATTTTTTAAGGACGGTAGCGTCAGCTTCTAACAGTGCTATAGTCTTAAGGATTATATCGTCAAAATCGAGCGCTTGGTGATCAGCCAAACCTTGGTTATAAACCGGAAATATTTTTGCAACTATCTTTTGTACGGGCGTTGTGGCCGAGGCCGAGTACTCTGCCGGCTCAATCAGCTGGTTTTTGGCACTACTTATAATACTTTTGACAACTTTAGGCGAGTATTGTTTTTCGTTTACTTGTAGCTGTTTGCAAACTTTTTTAATTAGTGTCAAGCTATCACCTTCATCAAATATAATAAAATTTTTAGGGATGCCGATATATTCTGCATCCTGACGTAATATCCTGACGCAGATGCCATGGAAAGTCCCCATAAAAGGCATGAAACTTCTATTGTCGGCGTTTTGATTTAGCAGTTTAGCTACTCTTATGCGCATTTCTTTAGCCGCCTTATTCGTAAAGGTTACCGCCAAAATATTGGCTGGATTGGCTAATTTTTGTTGCAACAAAAAGGCTGTTTTGTGTGTTAACGTTTTAGTTTTACCACTACCGGCACCGGCTAAAATTAACATTGGCCCATCAACCGTTTGAACTGCTCGTTTTTGCTCCGGATTCAAATTTTTGAGTAAGCTTTGCACTTGGTTTATTTTAACAAGCCAGGCTTAGTAATTCTGTTGTGGTTTATAAATTAGAAATGCTCGAATTAATAACTTTAAATTGTTCTACTAAAGAATTTGGGAAATTTTCAGCCCACGGCAGGGCATCAATGTCTTTTTGTGAGGTAGCGCCTTCCGCTAAGTTCAAATTAATAGTAGTTGGAGCAGTGTACAAAAGCGATATCCCATTAGTATTTGGATTGTTAGGCAGGTTTTTAATTAACACTAGACCCATATAAGAACACGTTGCATCTTCACCACACACAGGTGTTAAAGCAAAATAACCGTTTTTGTCGTTAAAATACACTTTATAGTTCTGACGTTGATTGTTGGCTGGATTATATGGTTTATCAGGCGAAAGATACAAAACGTTATCGGCCCCGCCATGGCCTATGTTGGGATTATGAGTCCAATCCTTACTACGAACAGCAGCTACTATGTTTTTATTTTGCGAGAAGCTCAGCTCTATTCCTTTGCCTGCCGACAAATGACCTTCTTTCATTTCAAAATCCGGGCTTGTGGTTACGCCTCCCCACTCGGACGGATATATAAATTTTAGAGAAAATTCTTGGTTTTTGTATTCGGTATAGCCAGCTGGAATATTAGAGCTCCTTGCCGGTCTAGCGGACTGGTTTAGGTTGTTGGTTATTGTTTTCGCCTCATTGCTTTCTAGCTTACTCCACTTAAACCAACTTATTACACCTATAACAACGACCACAGAAACAAACAATAAGGCAATCAACAAGATAGTGTTATTTCTTCGGGGTGCTTTCGTAACTCTAACTCCTAAATGCCTACGTAATACAAATAGGCAACAATTGCTACTACAACAATTACAGCACAAATTACGCCAAACACAAACGCGCTTTTGGCACCACCATGTTTGTGATGCGCCTTACCGATAGGAACGTGATATTCCTTGGTATCATAAATTTTGGGCGCTTGACTATCGCCAGCCATCTCCGAATTTCTTCCGCTAGCCAGGGCCGTTGATGTATCTACACCCGAGTGCCTGCTGGCTACCGGTGTCAGATTCTCTAATGTCTCCTGCTCTTCTTCGATTGGCTCTGTGCGTTCCGGTTCCGTTTCGCTTTCTACGTTCTGCTCTTGAGGCGTTTCGTTGGCTTCTTGATCTTTCTCCTCGGTATTGGCCTGAACTTCGTCGTCGGTTAACTCTTGTAGCGATTCTTCCTTATCGTCATCGTTGTCGTCATTGTTTTCATTATCATCGTCTTTGTTTTCGTCTACCGACGGCGTAGCAGGTTGCTCTTCAGACTCACTGCCGGCATCTTTTTGATCGGCTTCTGCTTCCGGTTCGATGCCACGGTCGTCATCTAAATTGGCAACCTCTTCTTGATCTTCCTCTCTAGAATCCGGCAAAGAATCCGTTAGCGGAGCTTCCTCTTCGTTGGGCTCTCCAGCATCTTCTGTGGTTGGCTTTTCAGTTACTTGCTCGTCAGATGATGGCGATTCTTCTTTTTCAGCCGGCTCAACTCTAACTTTTATTTTGTCGTCAGCCAACTCTTTTGTTTCCAAAGAATCGTCAACCTCGGCCTCCCCCTCTGAGTTATTACCGGTCGAACCGGTAAGAG
>JAGOOV010000039.1 GCA_017992295.1 Candidatus Saccharimonadota bacterium | reverse complement strand
TCGAAACAATGGTACGCCATACACACCTATAGTGGCTATGAAGAGAAAGTGGCTGAAAGTATTAGACAAAGAGCCGAAAGTCTAGACATGGCCGATAAAATATTCGATGTATTAGTTCCTAAAGAGAAACAAATTGAAATTAAAAATGGTAAACGGAAAGTGGTTGAGAAAAAAATATTTCAAGGCTACGTTTTGGTACAGATGAGGTTAAGCGAAGACGCCTGGTACATTGTACGTAATACCCCGAGCGTTACCGGATTCGTTGGTAGTGGCACGGAGCCTACCCCAGTTAGCACCGAAGAAATGGATAAAATCAATAAAAGAATGGGGGTGGAGCAGCCTAAGCATAAAATTGACTTTAGAGTGGGTGAAGTAGTCAGCATTATTGATGGCCCCTTTAAAGGCTTCGACGGCTCTATCAATGAAATCGACACCCAAAAAGGCAAGCTTAAAGTGTTGGTTAACATGTTTGGTCGAGAGACGCCGGTAGAGCTTGATTCTCTGCAAGTTAAAAGGGTATAACGTTAAGCCAAACAACATATTTTATGTAGACGTCAAGCACAGCCGGTGGAAGGCATAAGTCTGGACACAGATAAGTATTTATTGTACAATCTGTCCTAGTTACGCACTGTTTAGGCTGTTTTTAAAAGCCGTAAGCAACAATTTAAGCATAGGAGAAAAAATGTCAAAGCCAATAAAGGCTAATTTAAAGATGAAAATTAGAGGTGGTCAAGCGAGTGCAGCACCACCAGTAGGTAGTACTCTAGGACAATATGGTGTCAATATGATGGATTTTATAAATCCTTTTAATGAACAAACCAAAGACCGCATGGGTAAAAATCTTACAGTTCATATAACCATTTACGAAGATAGAACCATGTCCTGGCGCATCGTGAATACTCCAACCGACGAGTTGATAATGGAAAAATTAGGAATCCAAAAGGCATCCGGTAAGCCTAATACCGAAAAAATTGCTAAAAAACTTAGTCAATCTGCTTTAGGCGAAATTGCCGAAGCCAAGGCTATCGATATGAACACCGACGATATTGAAGCGGTTAGAAAAATGGTGGCTGGCACTGCGCGCAGCATGGGTGTAGAAGTGGAGCAATAGCGATGTACGGAAAAGGTTACGGTAGCTTACAGTCAGTTGAAAAGAAATCTGAACAGGGTGTACCGCAAAGGGAGCTAGATGTTAAAACAATACAAGCCATTGGCAGAGATGCATATATTGCAATATGGAAATTAGGACATATACGTCCTAAAGATAAAGAAGCGAAAAGAAAATTAATTGAAGTGTTGAATGAAATCGAAGATTCCGTGTATCAAGCTAACGACTGTATTGGTAAGCGTTATGAACAATCAGTAGCAACGCTCTTCGATAAAATCAGCAATACATCAGAAGACAACATCAACAGCCAGTCATTGGCTGATGAATCAATAGACTAGGAGCAGGGTGCAGTTATGGCAGAGAAGCTAACTACAAACAAACATCGCGGTAGTAGATATTTTGATGCACATTGCGAGGCAAGAGAAATATATTCCGACGAAGAATATACTAAAATACGCGGATTTATTTACGAAGATTGTCAATCGAGAATTAAGAACGAAGAATTTTCGGACGCTGAGGTGCATATTGAAATATTAAAAGCTCAAGCAAGGCTAGATCACTTAAAAGCTTTATACCCAAAATTTCATGACAGTTCACTACGAAAAGCCAAGCTTGAATATAAGGCTAACAACCAGGTAATAGAGCAAAACTCAGATGTCCCGCAACAAATATCAGTTATAAGAGCTATAAAGAATAACGAGCGAATATTAGGAGCTTTCCCGGGCGAGATAGAAATAAATTAAATTAATTGTGGGAGTTAGGCTTGAATTAAAAGTAAGCGACGCTAGAACCACAAAGGAGAACAATATGGCCAAAGCCAAAGAACCCAAACAACAAAAAGATTCAAAAGAAAAGCTAGAAAAAACCAAAGAAAAAAAGGCGACACAGCCATCAAAAAAAGTTCTTCCAAGCAACGAGCAAACCTCTAAAGAGGAGCAACAGCTGAGTCAACCTAGCGAAAAAGAAGCAGGCGGTTATGACAATGACAAAGAGGTTGTTAAAGAGTCTAGTGATACACCTATGGCGAAAGCAGGAAAAAGGAGTGCCAAGTCGCTCAAAGAAGCGAAAATTAAAGCCGATAAGGAAGCCCGAAAAGCACTCAAGGAAGACAGTAGCGCAACAATTAGAAAACCAAAACCAAAAATTCGTTCACGCTTAGAACGTCGCGGTAAAAAGTATCGCAATATTGCCAAAGACTATGATTTAAACAAAGAATATACTTTTAAAGATGCTGCCGAATTAATCACTAAATTGAGTCCGGTTAAATTTGATGCGACTATAGAGATACACGTACGACTAGGCGTAGATCCCAAGCAGGCCGAACAAAATATACGAGCCAGTTTGGTGTTGCCGGCCGGCACAGGCAGGCAAGTTCGGGTTGCGGTATTTGCCGAAGCCGATAAACTAAGCGAAGCCAAAAAAGCTGGAGCCGACCTGGCTTTGAGCGACGAATTTCTCGATGTCTTAAGCAAGTCAAAAACCGATTTTGATATACTCATAACCTCGCCAAATTTAATGCCCAAACTGGGAAAATTCGCCAAATTGCTGGGGCCAAAAGGATTGATGCCCAACCCAAAGAGCGGAACGGTAACTAACGATATAACCAAAGCCGTAAAAGAAGCTAAATCAGGCAAGGTTGAATACCGCGTAGATCAGCACGGTATCGTTCATCTAGCGATTGGTAAGGTGAGCTTTGGTAGCGACAAAATTTTAAGTAACATAGATGCCGTAATGAATAGTATAAAAAACGCCAAGCCGGCCAGCTTAAAAGGCAACTATATAAAGTCGGTTTATTTATCTACCACTATGGGCCCAGCCATAAAGCTGGCACTAGCTGAAAGTTAGTCTCAAACTGAAAAATTTGTTAAGCAACTCTTATTTTAATTTGCTATCATATTTGTTAAGTGGTGGGCAAATAAAAAGTTAAATAATCAAGGCTATAAGGTTATATGTTTTTGCGTGGTGCTATTGATATAAATCAAGCGATTCAAGAGAAAGCAATAGCTATTTATCCCTATGATGCAAATGCGATTAACAATATGGCATATAACATTACTCTAGGCCAATACTACTTTAAAACCGAAAAAAAAATCGATAGCTTTGTATACAACCCCCTAGATTCGGAGGAAGTAGAAAGTTACTTTGACGGTCCATATAAAGCCATAAGTCACGAGCGATGGGCAAAGTTAAATAAGGTTAAACTGTTAAGTTATCTCAGCCCCGATTTGCTGGTGATTTCTATTGCCCCCCACGAGAGAGTGTTACTTCATAGCCACGAATTTTTAGCGATAGACGAGAATTACCGTGTAGAAATAATTCCTCAATCCTTTTGGACATCAAACGGTTTAATAATAGATTGTCTAAACCCTGCGAGAGAATCTAACGACGCGGTCAGAATTGTGTTTTCGGTCTTTAACGCCAATAGGCTAAATACCATTTTACTTCCGGTGGGAGAAGCGATAGCTAACCTGATGCTTTATAAAGACGTTCTTAGCTCTAGTAACGCAAGCAAACAACCTGCGCTAGTCAAAGATTTACTAGACACTCTTTTAAGCAAAGCCAAAAAGGAGTGGTCGCCCGATAAGATGTTACCATCGCCCGATAAGTATATTAACGAAGGTTTTTTTAAGGAATCCAATGAGCAAAAAGACATCTAAAAATATCAAACAACCGGGCAGATATATAGTCTTTGAAGGAGCTGGCGGTAGCGGAAAAACTACACAAGTTCAACTTTTGGCCAACAGGTTAAAAAAACTCGGCTATGGCGTTAGATTATTTAGAGAACCGGATATTCAGTCAGATCCGACGGCTCGGGCAATTAGGAGCTTAACTCAGGACCCTAGATATCCAATGAAAACCAGGACCGAAGTATTGCTATACAACGCTGCCCGTTCGCAGTCTCTTGAGGCCATTAAGCAAGCACGAGACAAAGGCATAATCTGCTTATGTGATAGAAACTATCTAACTACTTTAGCTATCCAATACTATGGTAGGGGCGACCTAATCGATTATGAGATGGTAGATGAAATAATTAAATTTGCAGTTGGTGGTGTAGAGCCAGACCTAACAATTATTTTGGATGCACCGGCTAAGATTTTGTACGATCGAATCAACAATCGAAACCAAGGCGAAAGATTCGATAATCTGGAGCTGGACACAATAGAAAGAATCCGAAGAGGATATTTGATTGAAGCCAAAAAACGTGGCTATCCGGTGTTGCCGGCAATCGGAACTCCTGAAGAAATTCATGAACAAATCTGGAAATTAACCCACGGACAAGCCGTTAAAGTAGTCAATGTACCAGATAAATATCTGTCAGTTAGTATACCAAGCGGGCAAATAGGCCAACCTCAGTCAGAATATAAAACAAACGCACCTCTGATAAAAAAGACCAAAAAAGGCATCAAGATAACACCTGCTGGTGAAAATTACCTAAAAAATGTCGTTACTGATGTCAAGGGAAATATATACGCCTTTACTCACCAATTAAGCCCCTTAACTATCGCCGCCGCTATGGCTCGGCTGAGCCGCCGTTTTGACGATATGAGAATAACCATACTGGATGAATTCGCCGACAAAGCCGGGCAAAACGACATTCTGCTCAAAAGGGTTATAACGGCTTTTGGCGACGACTCTGTGCAACAATTAGTGGGTCAGCATTTAGTCGTTGAAGGAGCTAGCAACTTATTGACCAAAAAGCTGGAGTGGGGCCGTTTAGCAGCGTATCTAGAACAATCGACACGTTATATTTACTACGACCAAAAAGACAAAGACGGGAATTATAAATACTACACTCCGTCTAATATGGACAAAAAAACTACCAAATATTATCAGAAAACAATGGACCAGATATTTGAAAAATACTCCTATATGGTACATAAAACAACTGACTATGTTCGAAGCAATTCTTCGGTTGCTATAAAAGAAAGGGACACCGCTTGGCAAGGCGCAACCCGGGCTCAAGCTTGTGATGCGGTTCGCTTAGTTCTGCCGGTAGCCACTAAATCTACCGTCGGTATATTCGCTTCTGGACAAGCCATAGAACAGCTGGCAATGAGACTTTTAGCCGACGAGTTGCTCGAAGCCAGAGAAGCCGGTAAGACAATATTAAAGGAGTGTCGAAAGGTAATTCCAGCGTTCCTGGAAAGGGCCGACAAGCCCGGAAGAGGAGGCGCCACAATTGCTTATCACGCTAATCGCCGCCAGGCTGTTAAAAAGATATCAAATAAGTACTTGCCAAGTGGCAACTCACCGATAACGGAGGAAGTCAATTTAATAGATTTTTACCCTAAAAACGAGCTGGACATTGTGGCCGACATGCTCTACGAACATAGCTCTTGGCCTCTCAGTAGCATTCGAGACGAAGTCGATAAATGGTCGTATAAAAAGAAAGTTGAGGTTTTTCAGGCTTACGTTGGCGAAAGGTTAAATCGCCGGCAAAAACCGGGACGCGCCTTTGAGAAGATAAACTACAGCTGGGATATCATCTGTGATTATGGTATATTCAGAGATTTGCAAAGACATCGAATGGTCGAAGATCTAGAGTGGCAACAGTTGACTCCCCGTTTCGGTTACGATATTCCGGAATTGATTGAAAAGGCCGGGCTGGCTGAAGAATATTTAAACTGCTTTGACTTAAGCTTCGAGCTCTATAGCGAAATGCAAAAAAAAGGTTACCAAACCGAAGCTCAATACGCTACTCTACTTGGTCATAAAATGCGTTGGAAGGTTAGTTACAACGCACGTGAAGCTTTTCATCTGCATGAACTTCGAACTGTCCCTCAAGGTCATCCCGGCTATCGAAAGCTGGTAAATAAAATGCATGAAGAACTGTTGAGCGTTCACCCGTTGACCGGTGAAGCCATGCGATTCGTTAACCAAGCCGAAGACCCAGAGCTTACGCGTTTAGCGGCCGAACGCTATACTCAATATAAACTTAAAGTCTTAAATCAAAAATCGTCTTCAAAAAAATCTCGTTAGCCGTCAACAATAATGTACTTTTCGACCTGTTTTACTAGCCAGGCTTTAGCACGTAAGTTTTTATTTTCTTCATCTAAATTTTTAGGATGAGCCAAACTCATATTTTGGCTGTAAGACAGGTATTTATCTAATACCGTCGCTCCGGCTCTAATACCAAATTCTTCTACTCCATACTTCTCAACCAAGTGGCGAAGTCCTTTATATCTCAGAAAATCGTGAATCTTAGTTAAGCAGAGCCTATTCAAGTTTATTTCGTTGGCATTTTCCACGTTGGTTAGTAATGTTGCAAACTCGTCACCACCGATTCTTGAGGGGTAGATTTGTCGGTCGGGGTCTTGCAAGTTGGTAGTGAAGTCGGGCTTTCGTTTGTCTTGGCGGTTGCGAGTCAGGTGGCTTAAGGCTTTACCGCTCTCTGCAATAAACATATCACCAACTTCGTGACCTTTTTGATCATTTAATTTTTTAAAATCAATTAGATCGTAAGAAATAACTACAGCCCCTCCGGCTTCGGGATGAGCTATGTAGTACTCTACCTGCGATTTAAAACGCTCAAAACTAATTAAGCCGGTCTTAGTCTCTTCAAAAGCGGGGTGCAGCAAATCGTGTATTTCATGCCCGATATTTTGGTCTTCAACAGCCTGCTGGATTAGTTTACCCAATACTAACGTCCCTAACTGGCGCTTCCTAGGATCGTTGTTCGCCAGATTTATAATCGCTTCGTGTAATAATTCTTCTCGTTGAAATCTATCCATATTGGGCGTTAAAAATAAAAAAATCCGTGCGAAACACGGAATATTTAATTATTATACTATTTTTACAGTTGTCCGGTTTCGCTACTGGCTACTCGCCACTTCTTAAAGCGACCAGCTTAATGTGACGGATCAACGCCTACGGCTAATATTATATCATAATTTATATATTAATTGCAGGTATATGTTGTTTTTATTTGTTAGCTGTGTTAACATG
>JAGOOV010000038.1 GCA_017992295.1 Candidatus Saccharimonadota bacterium | reverse complement strand
GTAGGGTATAACACTTTGACTGTAAGAGGTTATAGCTCAGTTGGTTAGAGCGCGTCACTAATAATGACGAGGCCTCTGGTACAAATCCAGATAACCCCACCATTCAGAAAATATTGAGACATACGCGCTTAACAAAAACATTAAAGTATATAAAACACATAAAGCTCGTAACAGTAGTTTACGCGATACATTTAAACAAAAATCATAAAAAACCAGCAGGACTGGTTATAACGAGGGGATATAGCTCAGTTGGCTAGAGCGCCTGCTTTGCAAGCAGGAGGTCCGGGGTTCGAGTCCCCGTATCTCCACCATAATGTATTATGGGCTTTACAGGAGATGTGTAATTTGCTAAGATTAACGAAAGTCGAGTCTGCGTCTTAGTTTGGTGTGCTTTAAAAATGAATTAAGACGTGAACTTGAGAAAGGGCGTGGACACGTGTCTACGACTGACCGCTCACGTTTGCAGCTTAACAATCAGGTAAGGCAAAAATATGCTGTTGGCAGATGCTAACAGCTAGTTTGTTACTTCAATGCATAAAAAGTTGTTAAAGCGCACATAACGAATGCCTTGACATAAGACACCGAAGAAGGACGCGAAAGGCTGCGATAAGCTGCGGGGAGTCGCCAAATGGACTTTGAACCGTAGATTTCCGAATGGGGAAACCCGGACTGGGTAATGCTAGTTCACTCATATCTGAATATATAGGATATGTAGAGGTAAGCTCTCGAACTGAAACATCTTAGTAGGGAGAGGAAAAGAAAGTAAACAACGATTCTGGTAGTAGTGGCGAGCGAATCCAGAAGAGCCTAAACCTTTTAGGTTTCCGCCTGTTGGCGGATAAGTAGACAGACGAATATCTAACGGGGGTTGCGAGAATTAAATAACCAGGCCAGAGTATTTAATATTAAATAGTCTGGTTAGGCTGTACGATCTGTCTTCCAAGCGTACATAAGATTTATAGCGAAGCGAGCAGAAGTAGCTGGAAAGCTACACCATAGACGGTGAAAGTCCGGTATGTGAAGCGTCGCTAGTCTTATCATTTGATTTCTCAAGTAGGTCGGGACACGAGAAATCCTGACTGAAGCTAGGACGACCACGTCCTAAGGCTAAATATGTCTTGTGATCGATAGCGAACAAGTACCGTGAGGGAAAGGTAAAAAGTACCCCGGAAGGGGAGTGAAATAGAACCTGAAATTGTGTGCGTACAAGGAGTCGGAGCCCTTCGGGGTGACGGCGTGCTTTTTGTAGAACGATCCAGCGAGTTACTAATAAGCGCAAGCTTAAGGTGTTACACCGGAGGCGTAGTGAAAGCGAGCCTGAATCAGGGCTAATTAAGTGTTTATTGGTAGACCCGAAACCAGGTGACCTAACCATGGGCAGGTTGAACCGTAGGTAAAACTACGTGGAGGACCGCACCAGGGAGAATTGCAAAACTCTTGGATGACCTGTGGTTAGCGGTGAAATGCCAATCGAACCTGGAGATAGCTGGTTCTCCTCGAAATAGCTTTGGGGCTAGCGTTGTGTATAGTAGCGAGTGGGGGTAGAGCTCTGTTTTGGACTGGGGCCCGTGAGGGTACCCACCCTTGACAAACTACGAATACCGCTTGTGTAATCACAGCAGTTAGAACGTCGGGGCTAAGCTCGGCGCTCGAAAGGGAAACAGCCCAGATCACCATCTAAGGTCCCTAAATCTACGTTAAGTGGGAAACGAGGTGAGATTTCTTAAACAATGAGGATGTTGGCTTAGAAGCAGCCATTCATTTAAAGAGTGCGTAACAGCTCACTCATCAAGAGATTTTGCGCGGAAAATGTAACGGGGCTAAACGTAGTACCGAAGATGTGAATCCGACAATCGTCGGATGGTAGAGGAGCGTTGTTATTAGCGCTGAAGCTAAACTGTGAGGTTTAGTGGAGCGGTAACAAGTGAGAATGCTGGAATGAGTAACCATAAGGTAGGTGAGAATCCTACCCACCGAAAGAGCGAGGTTTCCTGGGCCATGTTAATCATCCCAGGGTTAGTCGGGCCTAAGCCGAGGCGGATAGCGTAGGCGATGGACAACGGGTTAATATTCCCGTACCGGTTTTTTGTTGCTAATTGGTGCGCAGAATGGTAGCCAGAGCAGTTTGATGGTATAACTGTCTAAGCGTCTAGTTCGGCTTATGCCGAGTGAAGCGCGAATGAAAGTACCGATTTATCGGTACGATTCTGGTGAGCCAAGCTGACTAGAAAAGCCATTTAGTGTAAAAAATAACCGACCGTACCGTAAACCGACACAGGTGCTCAGGTCGAGTAGACCAAGGTGTACGAGAGAACCCTTCTTAAGGAACTCGGCAATACAGCGACCGTAACTTAGGGATAAGGTCTGCCTCGCCACAATGCCATTATTATTTGGATAATCTGCTTTTAGCTATCAGCTGAATAGACAGAAAAGCAAACCGGATACCAAATTAATGATGCTATTGTGGCGAGGCCGCAGCTAAAGAGCCCATGCAACTGTTTACTAAAAACATAGGTCTCTGCTAACACGAAAGTGGATGTATAGGGGCTGACGCCTGCCCGGTGCTGGAAGGTTAAGGAGAGAGCTTCACGGCTTGAACTGAAGCCCCAGTGAACGGCGGCCCTAACTATAAGGGTCCTAAGGTAGCGAAATTCCTTGTCAGGTAAGTTCTGACCCGCACGAATGGCGTAATGATATGGGTACTGTCTCGAGAAGGGACTCGGTGAAAGTGCATTGACGGTAAAGATGCCGTCTGTCCGCATCAGGACGAAAAGACCCCGTGGAGCTTTACTGCAGTTTGACATTGGACCGGGCTGCTATATGTGTAGCATAGGTGGGAGGCTGTGAAGCTCTGGCGCTAGCCAGAGTGGAGCCATCGGTGAAATACCACCCTTATAGTAGTCTTGTTCTTACCCAGGCCGTTATCCGGTTTGGGGACAGTGTCTGATGGGTAGTTTAACTGGGGCGGTTGCCTCCTAAAGAGTAACGGAGGCGTTCAAAGGTTGGCTAGCTACGGATGGAAATCGTAGTGGTAGTGTATACGCATAAGCCAGCTTGACTGTGAGGCTTACAAGCCAAGCAGGCACGAAAGTGGGAGTAAGTGATCCGTTGTCCATACAATTATGTATATGAACGTGGGATCGACAACGCAATCGGATAAAAGTTACCCCGGGGATAACAGGCTAATAGCGCCCAATAGTTCACATAGACGGCGCTGTTTGGCACCTCGATGTCGGCTCATCTCATCCTGGGGCTGGAGCAGGTCCCAAGGGTCCGGCTGTTCGCCGGTTAAAGAGGTACGTGAGCTGGGTTTAGAACGTCGTGAGACAGTTCGGTTTATATCCGATGTGGACGGTAGGAAATGTGAAGAAAATTGCTCCTAGTACGAGAGGACCGGAGTGAACGCACCTCTGGTGTGCCAGTTGTTGTGCCATGCAGCATTGCTGGGTAGCTAAGTGCGGTCTAGATAAGCGCTGAAAGCATATTAAGCGCGAAGCTGATTCTAAGATTACATTTCCCTATGAGACCCCTGAAAGACTATCAGGTTGATAGGCGCAAGGTGCAAGCATAGCAATGTGTTAAGCTGAAGCGTACTAATAGGTCCAGTGACTTTTTATATCATTTTTATCTCTGAAAAAGAGGTAAGTAGTAACAGACTAGTAGTTAGTGTTTGCCAATAAAAAAATGGACCTCGATTATATTGGTTTTTGTTATGCCGATGATCTATAGAGTTGACCAATACAATCGGTGCCCATGGCGCTAGGGAAACACCTGTTACCATGCCGAACACAGCAGTTAAGCCTAGTAGCGGTTAAAATACTTGGGTCCTCAAGCCCTGGGAAAATAGCACGGTGCCGGATTATACAAATACCCCTCCTAAAAAGGAGGGGTATTGTTTTTTACTCATGTGGATAAATTGATTTTGATAAATTATATTTTGTTAATAATACAACAATTATAATTTTTATTTATATCTATATTCAATGAATGTTTTTTATGATTAAAGTGTAATACGAATTTATCGTTGTAAAAATATTTGTCATATTCATTGATAGCAATCGGTAAAAAAGTGAATAACTTTTTTGCATTTAGGCGCTTGATTCTTTGTCTTATTGGATACAGAATATGAAGTGCAAAACAAAAGACTAAATCAGTAAAACGACACACAAAAAGATTCTAGACAAACAACCAAACGCTTAAAACAATGTCTTGTGTGTGGTTTGAGCACAAGATGAACTGCGTTTCCCTGGAAGCGCAGTTTTTGTTTATGCTTAAAGAGAAACTAAGGTGAGGCGAACTAATAAAAAAATTTACCGTTTTATTTAATAATATTGACTAATTAGCTAAAGCGTGTTATTATCTAGACATTGAGGGTTATTAGGCTTACCACGGGTAAGAAAATAACCCTTTAGTTTTTAGAAAAATGATTAAAGTAAGGAGAGGTGATGGCTGGAACCGTTGCAGGAGGAAAAGCAGCTGCTGTGACTAATAAAGCTAGATATGGTGCAGATTTTTACGCTAGAATCGGTGCTAAAGGCGGAAAAATGGGTCACACAGGCGGCTTTGCGGCCAATAAAGAGTTGGCTAGAAAGGCAGGTGCAAAAGGCGGCAGGATTAGCCGTAGGACAAAAAAGACCGTGTAAATAAAAAAATTACAAATAGCGGCTCAGTAATAGGGTCGCTATTTTTTGTTGATTATTTTTTGAACAACTGTGCTTTGTGGAGATTGTGGTACTTCCCAAACCGATTTACAGTTAAAGCACTGATAAAAACCATCATCTCGTTGAAGTGATACCACCTTACAGATTGGGCACTTGGACCGGGTGTGTAGCCAATCTCTGTAAGTGTCCAGACAATCTTGTATATGATCCTTGCTGATTGCAATGCCGTATTTTGAGGCAATTTTAGAGGCTTTATACCAGGTTTTGCTTTCCAGCTGGAGTAATTCAAAATCGTTATCGTATTTCTGATGACCCAGCAGAGCGTGGGCCAGCTCGTGGAACAGAGCCCATACACCATATTCAGCTGTTTTGTGGTGCGTTGAGTAATAGATTGTATTACTCGAGGGAGACCAATAGAAGTCTTTGCCAGAGACGAAGCTAAAACAGGAATAATCTTTTTTTAGTAGAGGAAGCAGATTATCTATGCTGTTCATGTCGTGTCGCGATGAATATACAGCCCAAAATAACAGCTTTTTCTGCGTTTTTCGCTCCGACGATAGTAGGTTTTCGTATCATGATGGATTTTTTGGATAATCTAGTCAGTTCGTCGTTTAAAAACTGGCTATATTTTTTAAAATAAGTTCCTACGCTACCCCCGATTATCACGGTACTCGCCGGATAAATTGCACAACAATTAATTATACCTATTGCCATATTTTTGGTTATTTCTTTCCATATTCTTTTATCGTCAATTTCGGAAGCCATTTTCCCGTACTTTTTTGGTATTAAACGTCCAGCTGCGTAAGATTCCCAGTTGGTTATCTTGCCTTTGTACTCAAAAACCATATGCCCGCCCTCGCTATCCAATAAGCTAGCATCTAATTGACCATTTGTTACAAAACCGGTACCAATACCGGTACTGAAAGTAATATACATTACCTTTTGTTCGATGTTTTTTAAATTATTGGCTTCGGCTAAACCGGCTAAATTGGCATCGTTTTCGACAATAATTGGCACTTTTGGAAAAAATTCTGCCAGTTTTTGCTTTAGAGGTGCGTTGAACCAGCCCAGGTTAGGTGAATATAATATTGTTCCGCTTTTGCGATTGATTTGACCAGCCGTGCCCACTGAAATAATAGAAATACTTTCTTTAGCGGAATCGTTTATGGTTTGAACTAATGCTTCAATAAACTTAGCAAACTCTTTGGGTGTGTAAAACTTGATTTCGGTGAGTATTTTGCCGTTTTTTTGAGCCGTGACCACTAATGTTTTGGTAGCACCAATATCCACTGCAACTATCATACTTAGCTAGCAGTATATCACAACTTAAAACTAACTCTTTACAACAGATTGATTTTACTATTAAATATAATTAATCTGAAGCCGGGTCCGAGCCTTTCGTTTTAAAAACACGAGGGGTTTGATCGCAAATGGCTTACAGAAAATATTTTTAAGGAGTTGTATAAGTAATGTCAAAACTAACAATGGACGATTTGCTCGCCAAGTACGACGTCAAGCCCTTAAAGGTGGGTGATGTTATGGACGCCACAGTGTTATCCGTAAAGAAGCACGAGGCATGGATGGATATGGGCCCATACGGAGTAGGCGTGGTTCTGAGAAAAGAAATAGGCTACGGACAGGCTTTAGAACTGGGGCAGGTGCTAAGCGTTAGCATTGTAGACCCTGAAATAGAAGATGGTTATGCTTTATTGTCTATGCGCAAAGCAGCTAAAGACAAAGGCTGGGAGGAGCTTCAGAGAATAGCTGATAGCCAGGAAGTAATCGAAGTTACGCCGTATGATGCTAACAGGGGTGGACTGCTAATAGAATTAGAGGGAATAAGAGGCTTTATGCCAGTTAGCCAACTGAGTGCTCATAACTACCCCAGGGTGTCCGGTGCAGACAAAGATGAAATTTTGCAAAAACTAAACTCACTGGTTGGGAAGACTTTAAAAGTTAGAATTCTGGATGCCAGCAGGAAAGATAACAAATTGATTTTTAGCGAAAAAGAAGCTGTAAAAGACGATATGCAAGCGCGTTTTTCCGAATTGAGCGTTGGTGACGAGGTGGAAGGCACTATTACCGGTGTCATAGACTTTGGCGCTTTTGTTAACGTGGGCGGCATAGAAGGACTAATACATATCTCTGAAATATCTTGGGAACGTGTGGAAGATCCGACAAAATATGTAAAAACTGGAGATACGATAAAGGCAAAGATAATTGCTATCGATAAAGAACGGCTTTCCTTGAGTCTGAAACAGATGACGGAAGACCCGTGGATGAAAGACGTTAAGAAATTTAAAAAAGGCCAGATTGTAGAGGGAGTTGTTACTAGGATTACCCCGTTTGGGGCCTTTGTGCAGTTAACCCCTTCTATAGAGGCTTTGGTACATGTTTCTGAGATCGTAGATAGTGATAAAAATGATTCAGTTGACC
>JAGOOV010000003.1 GCA_017992295.1 Candidatus Saccharimonadota bacterium | reverse complement strand
TGTATTTTTAGTAGTTGCCTTAATGTTAGCTACTCTGATACCGGGATTTAACGGAGACCAAGCTCAGAGCATAGGTTATAAAAATGCAACTGGCTGGCAACTGAGTCTGGCATTTATGGGTTTGGTAATTGTGCCCCCGCTCGTAGAAGAAATGCTTTTTAGAGGTTATCTGTATCGTGGGTTAAAAAGCAAATGGCCAAAAATTGTGGCGGCCTTGGTTTCCAGTTTGCTGTTCGCACTGGTTCATTTTCAGTGGAACGTCGGTGTTGACGTTTTTGTATTGTCTTTGGTATTAGTTTTCTTATACGAGAAAACCAAAAATTTGTGGATGTGTGTAGGTCTGCATACGCTCAAGAACTTCCTGGCTTTTTTGGTAATCTTTGTTTTTAGTGCACACTAACTGGTAGAATCTAAACAAGATGAGATACAGTCAAATATTTACTAAAACCGGTAGAGCCTATCCGGCTGATGAGCAGGCTAAAAACGCCCAGTTGCTGATAAAAGCCGGCTTTATTCATAAAGAAATGTCGGGGGTGTACGCCTTTTTACCGTTAGGGCTTAGAGTGTTGGAGAACGTTAAAAATATTATTCGTGAAGAAATGAATGCGATTGGCGGGCAAGAAGTACAAATGACCATTTTGCAACCGCGAGATATATGGGAAAAGACCGATCGGTGGGATGACACCAAAGTTGACAATTGGTTTAAAACCAAATTGTTTAACGGCACGGAGTTGGGGGTGGGGTTAACTCACGAGGAACCGGTAGTGGATATGTTGGGTGAGTATATTCATTCGTATAAAGATCTTCCACTATTTGTATACCAGATTCAAACCAAATTTCGTAACGAGTTGCGAGCCAAAGGTGGATTGTTAAGGGGTAGAGAATTCGTAATGAAAGACATGTACTCTTTTGCTCGAACTCAACAAGAGCACGAACAGCTTTACGAACAAGCTATCGAAGCCTATAAGAGGGTATTTGACAGGTTGCAAATTGGTAATCAAACGTATCGAACATTTGCCGACGGGGGTATCTTTACTGAGCGATTTAGCGACGAATGGACAACCGTTTGTGAAGCCGGTGAAAATACCGTATATATTGACGAGGCGAGAAAACTAGCCATAAACGCTGAAATATACAATACCGAGAATTTAGACAAACTGGGCTTTAGAAAAGAGAATTTAGTGCAAAAAAAAGGCGTTGAGGCGGGTAATACTTTCCACATAGAGTCAAAATATACCGACGCCTTAGGCGTACACTATGCGGACGAACGGGGTCAAAAACAGTCAATAATTATGGGGTGCTACGGTATTGGCGTCAGCCGTATAGTAGGTTTGCTGGCAGAGTACTTTGCTGACGACAAAGGGTTAGTGTGGCCGGAAGGCGTGGCGCCATTTGATGTATGTCTAGTTCAAATAGGTACAGAGGCAGAAGTTAAAAAAGAATGCCAATCACTTTACACCACTTTAACATCTAAGGGTATAGAGGTTTTATGGGATGATCGAAACGAGCGCCCGGGGGTGAAGTTTGCTGATGCCGATTTACTAGGTATTCCTAACAGACTGGTAGTAAGCAAAAACACGGTTACAAACGACAATTGCGAAATAAAAAAGCGTACTTTACCAGAGGTGAAACTGGTTAGTCGAAACAATGCAATAAAAAGCCTGGCCCTTTAATGTTTTTTACTATATACTAGGCGCATCTGAATTGTATTTATAGAGGTAGAGATAGAATTAGAATTGTCTTTTAGGAGAGTAACAAATGAAAAAACAGTACAAATTGACCCAGGAGGGTATAGACGAGCTAGTCGCAGAACGCGACGATTTAATTAGTCAAAGAACAGAGATTACCGAACGAATTAAAAGTGCACGAGAATTGGGGGATTTGAGCGAAAACGCTGAATATGCTTCCGCCAAGAACGAACAAGAAAGATCCGAGGCCAGAATTGCGGAAATCGAACATATATTAAAAAACGTAGAGAAAATAACAACGCCTAAAACTAATAACAAAGTGCGGCTAGGCTCAACTGTTAAGTTGAAATCGCTGGTCGGAGACACAAAAGAATATCAAGTGGTGGGCACCGTAGAGGCCGATCCACTAGAAGGTAAAATAAGCGACGAATCGCCCATTGGTAAAGCTCTTATAGGCAAAAAGGTTGGAGATGATGTAGAAATTATCTTGCCGAACGAAACTATGACCTACAAAGTAACAAAAATAGAATAAGCAAAACTGTTAATCTGTTATACTAATTTTTGAATGGCTACACTAAAAGAACTACGCGATGAGCGTTTGCGTAAGCTTGAGGAGTTAAAAAGCTTAGGCGTGGACGCCTATCCATCCAAAACCAACCGCACACACAAGTTGTCAGAGATAACAAACGACTTTGAAGCGCTACAAAATCAAACCGTTGGTGTCGTTGGCCGTGTCGTGAGTATACGAAAATTTGGCAAAATAGCCTTCTTGGTTATTAAAGATGATAGTGGTCAGCTACAGTTGTTTGTGAAAGAGGGTATTATAGAAGATTTGCATGCTAAAACCAGTCAGCTGGGTATAAAGCAACTAAATTTGTTAGATACGGGTGATTTTGTGGAGGCTAAGGGCAAAGTAATAAAAACACAAACGGACGAAATATCGGTAGAAGTAACTAATTTGCGTTTGTTAGCCAAGGCGCTAAGACCAATGCCGACCTCTTATGATGGATTTAAAAATAAAGAAGAACGTTTACGCCGACGCTATATAGATACCAACATTAATAAAGACGTTTACGAGCGATATATTAGGCGCAGTCTATTTTGGCAGGCGACTAGAGAGTATTTGCTAAAAAAGGGCTTTTTTGAAATAAACATACCAGTTTTAGAACATACCACTGGAGGCGCTGATGCCCGTCCGTTCACAACTCATATGGACGCTCTAGATCAGGATTTTTATTTGCGAATAAGCCACGAACTACCACTAAAAAGATTACTGGGTGGTGGTTATGAAAAGGTGTTTGATATAGGTCCTCGTTTTAGAAATGAGAATTACTCCGAGGAACATCTGCCGGAGCATGTTGCCATGGAGTGGTATTGGGCCTACGCTAATTGGCGTGACGGAATGGAATTGTCAACGGGGCTGTTTAAATACGTTCTAAAAGAAGTCTATGGCAAACTCCGTTTTAAAATTGACAAGTTCGAAGTCGATCTCGATAAAGAATGGGAAGAATGGGATTATAACGAAGTTATAAAGAAACATTACGGCATTGATGTATTTGAATCCTCTCTAGACCAAGTTAAAAGAGTTTTGGCCGATAATGGTTTAGAAGTCGCTAAAACAGACAATAAAGCCAGATCTATTGATAAGTTATGGAAAAATATCCGCAAAGACGTAGCGGGGCCGGTGTGGTTAGTAAATACGCCGCTTTTTATCAGCCCTCTGTCTAAAACTAATCCCGAAAATCCTAAGACTGTTCAAAGATTTCAACCTATAATTGCCGGTAGCGAGTTGGGTAACGGCTTCAGCGAATTAAACGATCCAATAGAGCAATTAAACAGGTTCGTTGAGCAACAAAAAATGCGTGAAGCTGGTGATGAAGAGGCTATGATGCTGGATATTGACTTTGTAGAGATGCTTGAGTATGGGATGCCACCGGCTTGTGGCTGGGGGAATAGCGAGAGGGTATTTTGGGTTTTTGAAGGCGTATCTGCTCGTGAGGGAGTACCATTTCCACAATTACGATCAGAAATTGATAACGTTACAAAAGCCATTTACCCGGACATATCCAAACTACTGGGGCAACAATAATAGCACTGATTCATCATGTTATAGGCAAGAAACGTTGAACAAGGACTATCTTACAAAACCATGTCGAATTCGTTTAATAATACAAAGATAGAAGTGTGATGAAGCTACACAGGTTTTACGTAAACAATATACGTGATAAAAATGGCAAACTAACGCTAAATCATGAACTGTGGGTTAACAATACTAAACTGTTGAATCAGTGGCTTAGAGTATTAAGATACAAAGTAGGTGATGAATTAATACTGTTCAACGATAGCCACGAAAAAATATACCAAATTATAAAGATTGAACCGCCTAGTTCCGTGAAGTTACTGGCCGTAACCGAACTTGAAAAAAATATTCCCAAAAAAAACGTAATCCTATGCTGGTCTTTACTCAAAAATGACAAAAATAAATTGGTAATCCAAAAAGCAACCGAAATTGGGATAAAAAAATTTGTACCGATACTAACCGAAAGATGCGAAAAAACAGTCTTTGACATTGAAAGAGCCAGGACCATTGCTATAGAAGCTAGTGAGCAGTGTGGGAGGTTTGATATTCCAACTATTACCGAACCAGTCTTTTTAAAAAGGGCTTTGGCCGACTATAGCGACATTAAAGTCTATGTTTGTGATACGAAAGAGCCTGGTGATTACAAAGACGAAAAGGTGGATAAAACGGCCGTGTTTATTGGACCCGAAGGCGGCTGGAGTGATTCTGAGCGAGAATTATTTAACACACAACAGGTTAGCTTTTTAAGACTGGGCTGGTTTACATTAAGAGCTGAGACTGCCTGTATAGCGGCAGCGGCTAAGCTGCTACAATGAACAACATGGGGTTCAAAAAGCACGACACGACTTATAAAAAAGGACAATCCGCACCTTTTAAAATAAGTCGTTCAAAAATAGACTTATTTGTAGAATGTCCGCGGTGTTTCTGGCTGGATAGAGTTAAGGGCATTAAAAGACCCAGCACGGCTCCGTTCCAAATTAATAAAGCTATAGACGAACTGCTAAAACGAGAATTCGACAGTTTTCGCAAACAACAGAAACCGCATCCGTGGATAGTTGAACACAAAATTGATGCAATCCCATATAAACATAGCGAGTTAAATAAATGGCGGGAAAACTTTGTGGGCATCCAATATTTACATAAGCCGACAAACCTTTTAGTGTTCGGTGCAATAGATGATGTGTGGATTAATTCCAAGGGTGAATTAATAATTGTTGACTATAAGGCCACCTCTAAGAAAAGCGAGGTTAATTTAGACTCTGACTGGCAGGTTATCTATAAGCGCCAAATGGAAATTTACCAGTGGCTATTTAGAAAAAATGGTTTTGGGGTTAACGACACAGCCTATTTTATATATACCAACGGCATCAGCGATGCTGCCGGTTTTTTTAATAAGGTTGAATTTAAAACCAAAATAATCGCTTACAAAGGTGACGATAGTTGGATTGAACCAACGTTAGTAAAAATCAAAAAATGTCTCGAAAGCGACATGCCTAGGGTTGGTAAGGCGGTCATGGGCGGTCCTTGCGAACATTGCGCTTACGCCAAAGCCCGCACCCAATTGACTATTGATCATTTGAACAAAAGAGTAAAAGCTAATAAAAAATAATCTATAATAGAAATAATATGATAGATATACAGTTATTAAGAAAAAACCCAGAAAAATATAAATTAGCAGCGAAACAAAAGGGTTACGAGGTCGATATCGATGAGCTTTTACGTCGCGATGAAAGCAGGCGCAGCTTATTGGCTGAAGTAGAGAACCTAAGATGCCAAAGAAATGAGATTACCAGTAAATTAAAAAATGGTAAAGATGAAAAATTCATTTCTAAAAGCAAAAAAATAAAAGATGAACTTGCCCTAATTGAGGGTACGTTAAAAGAAACCGAAAGTAGCTGGCTTGACCTACTTAAAAAAGTACCGAATTTGCCTTTAGATGATGTACCTATTGGTAGCAGTGAAGAAGAAAATGTAAAAACAAAAATTTGGGGTGAAAAACCCGAGTTTGATTTTCATCCTAAAAGCCATTGGAAAATTGCTGAAGAACGAGATCTAATAGATAAAATTAGAGCGGCCAAAGTCAGCGGCAGTCGTTTTGCTTATATAAAAGGCCCTCTGGTAGAGTTACAATTTGCTCTAATTCAATTTGTATTGAATCAGGTTACAGACAGAGAAGTTATTAAAAAAGTAATTGCGGATAACAAATTAGAGATAAAAGACAGTCCTTTTGAACCTATATTGCCACCGGTGTTGATAAAAGAAGATGTATATGATCAAATGGATCGTTTAGAGCCTCGCGAAGATCGTTATCATATAGATGGCGATGATGATAATTTATGGTTAACGGGTAGCGCCGAACATACGCTTGGGAGCATGTATAAGGACGAAATTCTGGATGAAAAAGATTTACCTTTGAGATATGTAGGTTATTCAACTAGTTTTCGTCGAGAGGCTGGTACTTATGGCAAAGATACAGAGGGTATTATTCGAATGCATCAATTCGATAAGTTAGAATTTGAGACTTTTTCTACAGCCAAAACTGGGCTACAGGAGCATTATTTGATGATAGCTATGCAAGAATATATGACACAAAAGCTTGAGATTCCTTATCATATTATAAATAAATGCACAGCTGATATAGGTAAACCAAACGCTAGAGGTGTAGATTTAGAAATGTGGATGCCTGGTCAGGGCAAATACCGTGAGACTCATACTGCAGACTACATGACTGACTATCAAGCACGCAGGTTACAAACTCGTGTCAGAAAACAAGATGGTAACATTGAGTTAGTGCATACTAACGATGCCACTGCATTTGCAATGGGTAGAACCCTAGTGGCTATCGTTGAAAACAATCAGATGAGTGATGGCAAAATCAAGGTTCCAAAAGTGTTACAAAAATATATGGGAGGTAAAGAAATAATATGATTAGCAACCTAGAAATTTCTGCCGTTCGTACCGAGAAGGACGAAGATATTAGGAAGTACGCTCGCCGAAAAATCGGCCGACTGGATTTGTATATGTCCCGGCATGCTCGAAAAAGCGTTAAAGCGGAAGTTGTTTTAAGAGAAGAGAAGATTAAGGCTAGAGCTTTGTATACGGTCGAAGTTGTACTAACAATGCCAGGGGAAACTATCAGTGCCAAGGAAACAACGGTTAATATGTATGCTGCCATTGATATTGTAGAAGAGAAGCTAAAATCACAATTGCGGAGATACAAATCGACATTTTCTATGAAAAGAGGAAGTCGTGAGGCGATAGTTAGGCGTCTGCTTGGTAAAATTGTACCCAAAAGGAAATAATAATAGGGTACAATATATCAGGTAAATCTGTTAACGGACGGAGAATAAATTTATAATGAGGTTTTTTTAAGTGGCTAATTTTATCAAGAGACTATTGGGGGATAACCAAAGGGCAACATTAAGACGCCTTAAAAAGCGGGTCGGTGAAATTAATCGACTGGAAGCGAAATATTCCAAAATGAAAGATACTGAGCTTTCTAAACAGACAGAGATACTAAAAGAACGCCTAAAAAAAGAAAGCTTAGACAAAATATTGCCTGATGCCTTTGCCGTAGTACGCGAAGTGGCGAAGAGAAAACTTGGCCAAAGACATTTTGACGTTCAGTTAATTGGCGGCATAGTGCTTCATGAAGGCAAAATAGCCGAGATGAAAACGGGTGAAGGCAAAACCTTGGTTGCAACTTTAGCGGTTTATCTAAACGCTTTAACAGGCAAAGGTGTGCATGTAGTTACCGTTAACGATTATTTAGCGCAACGTGATACCGGCTGGATGGGGCAAATATATCACTTTTTAGGTTTGAGCGTGGGAGTTATTATCCCGGATGAGTCATATATTTATGATCCTTCTTACACTAACGAAGGACACTCCGACGAACGTTTTCGACACTTAAAGCCTTGTACCAGGCAGGAAGCTTATCGGGCCGACATTACCCACGGTACCAACAACGAATTCGGGTTTGATTATCTTCGGGATAATATGGTTAGAGAGGTCGAACAACTCCGTCAAAGGGAGCTACACTTTGCCATAGTTGATGAGGTTGACTCGATATTGATTGATGAAGCTCGAACACCACTAATAATTTCGGCACCTAGTACTTCGAGCGCCCAGGCGTATCAGCAATTCTCTAGAGTCGTTTCACAACTCGATTCGAAACACTATACGGTTGATGAGAAAGAAAAACGGGTGTCGTTGACCGATGAAGGTGTCGAAAAAGTCGAGAAACTACTAGGAATAAAAAGTATGTACGAAGAGACTAATGTAAGAACGATTTATCATCTGGAGCAGGCTCTAAGAGCTCAAACCCTTTTTGAACGAGATAAAGACTACGTAGTTACTAACGAAGGCGAGGTGGTAATTGTAGATGAATTTACCGGACGTCTATTAAAGGGCCGACGCTACAACGAAGGTTTACATCAAGCAATTGAAGCGAAAGAAGGTGTTACTGTGCAGGAAGAGTCTATGACTCTAGCTACCATCTCTTTTCAAAATTATTTTAGATTGTATGAAAAGTTATCCGGTATGACCGGTACTGCGCTTACCGAAAGTGAAGAATTTCATCAAATTTATAAACTGGAGGTAGTTGATATCCCTACCAACAAGCCTCTGATACGTAAAGATATGCCGGATCGGATTTATAAAACCCGACAGGCAAAAATAAATGCCATTGTCCAGGCCGTTAAAGAGTTACATCAAAAAGGTCAGCCGGTTCTTTTAGGTACGGTATCTATCGAAAGTAACGAGGAAATTGGCAGTGCCCTTAAAAAAGCTGGCATTCCTCACGAAATTCTAAATGCTAAGAATAACGAAAAAGAAGCAGCTATCATTGCCAAGGCCGGCCAGAAGGGCGCGGTAACTTTAGCAACCAATATCGCCGGTAGGGGAACCGACATAGTCTTAGATGAAGCATCTCGCAAAGCGGGAGGTTTGTTTGTACTGGGTAGCGAGCGGCATGATTCGCGAAGAATAGATAATCAGTTGCGTGGTCGTTCCGGGCGCCAAGGAGACCCGGGCAGTACCCAGTTTTACGTTAGTGCTGAAGACGATTTGATGAGAGTTTTTGGAGGAGAAAAAATTGCGGGGCTAATGAACAGGCTAAAAGTCAGCGACGACATGCCTTTAGAAAACAGAGTCGTTAGTAAAGCCTTAGAAAATGCACAGAAAAAGGTTGAAGGATTTAACTTTGATGCTCGTAAAAACGTTGTTAAGTACGACGATGTTATGAACCGCCACCGAAAAGTGACCTATGAAACTAGAAGAGCACTATTAGAAAATGCCATCATCACAAATAGAATAAGAGATTTTGTAAAAGAAGAATCCGAACACCTGGCGTCTTTACCTGGACAAGACGATAATTACGAAAAGTTAATTACGGAAGTCTTTCCGTTTGACGAAGAAACTCTCGATAGGCTGTTTGATGCGCCAGCTGATAAGTTCGCAACTGTTCTAAGCCAGGAGGCTAACGAATTATATGATGCGCGTGAGACGGCTTTTACGCCTGAAATTATGAGACTGGTGGAACGAGATATTTACTTCCAAGTTTTAGACAGCTTATGGATGCAGCATCTGGAAGATATGGAGCACTTGCGCGAGGGCATACACTGGACTAGTATCGGGCAGCGTGATCCGCTGGTAGAATACAGACGGCGTGGTCAGGCTATGTTTGAATCTATGCAATATCTTTTGCGGCGAGAGGTGTTGCGTAATATTATGCATGCCGTACCGATAAATCAAGAATCGCTCGCAAGTCAAATGAGAGAAACGGAACTGACTCGAGCTGCACGTTCCTCTGTAGACAATGCCGACACTATTACCCAAGGCGATAGTTTTAGAGAGCAAGATTTTGAAATCAAAAAGAAACAACGGCAAAAGTCTCCCAAGAAAAAGAGAGCTTTGCGTAAAGCTGAGCGTCAGAATCGAAGAAAAAGCCGAAAGAGACGATGAAACACAGCGTTCGCGAAATACAACTGAAAAACGGAGCCAGGGGGCTGCTGATAGATGTACCTTATGCCAGTGTCATGAATTTTGATATTAATTTTAGGGCCGGTGATTATCTGTCTCCACCGGATAAAATCGACACTTCTCATTTAATGGAGCACATGGTGTTGGGGGCAAACGAGCGGTTTAAAAAATCCACAGAATTTAGTAAGAATTTTTGTCAAAACGGGGCATATAACAATGCTAGCACCAGTACCTACCACATGAGTTATGTGGCAGAATGCGCCGATTTTGAGGCTGAAAGGATTTTAGACTTATTGTGTTTGTCTGTTGAAGCGCCACTATTTTTGCCTGGCGAGTTCAGAGCTGAAAAGTCTAACATCAAAGAGGAACTCAGAGGTTTAAGTAATAGCCACTTCAATCGAATTAGCATGGCAGTCGGTGAGGCCATGGGGCAGCTGGACGTCAGTTACACCAAGCGGGCTGAGCAGCTAGAAAATATAACCCTCAAAGACATAAAAGATTTGTATCACCGAACACATACTACGGGGAACATGCGTTTTATAATAGCCGGTAAAATCGCTTCAAGAGAAGATTACATAATTAATAGGCTCGAAAAAATCGCTTTGATCAAAAGCAAAAACCGAATAGAATTGCCGGATGAAAAATTAAGAATTGTTGACTATCCGATAAAAAGATCAAATAAAAGCGTAAAAAACATCTATTATCGTTTAGATCGTTCTTTTGGTAATTTGTTGAGCCAAAAACAAGACGACGCATCTTCTGCACTTTTAGCTACTACTCTGGGAACCTTGCATTCTAGAATTTACGGTAAAGCGCGAGAGAAAGGTCTGGTTTACAGTATTCGTTATGGCAAATATCGAACAAGAGGAGAACACTTGTGGTGGCTGGGAGGCCAAGTATTGCCAGCCAATATCGAAAAATTATTTAAGCTAATTACCAACGAATTTAAAGCAATTGCCAGCGGTAGATTTAGTGAGGCCGAATTAAAACAAACCAAACAATTTGCTTTAGGGAATTTTCAGAAAGGCTACCAAACGGTTGGCCAGATCGTTGACGGTTATTACGAAAAATATGTATACGATGACGAGGTTGAAGATTATTTGAAAATACCTGCCAGAATTAATGTTTTAAGACGACGCGATATAGTAGATGCTGCTGTCAATATTCTAGAAGCGAAAAACCCGTGGGCTCTAGGTTTTTACGGCGCAATAAGTAAAATAAATGCAAACAACCTATACGATACGGTAAAAGAAACATTGGTATAGTTGGAATTCTTATTAATTAATCTCTAAATCAGGTAGAATTTAGAAAGAGCATCCGGCTTTTTGCCGGTGATCGGTTTGAATACCTAATTTTTTAAGAATAACAATGCAAGAATTTTTTAAACTAACTAAATCGTTGTCTGAAAGCATAGACAAATCACTAAGCAAACTTAAATTTGACCAACTAAAAACTGAGCTAGCAAAAATGGAAGCTAGCACTCTAGCTCAAGATTTTTGGAGCAATCGAGCTGAAGCCAGCCAGGTAAACCAGCAAATCAACAAATTAAAAAACCGTTTAGAACCATGGCAAAAACTAAAAAATCGGATAACAGAATTATTAGAATTAGCCAAGCTGGAGGACGTTTCTTTACTCGAGGAGTTGAAAAAACAATATGAAGACATAAAGAGTGAATACCAATATTTACAACATGAACTTTTATTTTCTGGTGCATACGACGGATACGACAGTATGTTGAGTATTTATGCCGGAGCCGGTGGTACCGATGCCCAAGATTGGGCAGAAATGTTGTTAAGGATGTACAGTCGTTGGTCGGAAGAAAAAAAAGGTTTTTCGATTAAATTACTGGATACGACTCCCGGGGAAGAGGCGGGTATTAAAAGTGTGCATTTAGATATATCCGGACCATTAAGTTATGGCTGGTTAAAAGGTGAGCATGGCGTGCATAGGCTAGTTAGACTTAGCCCGTTTAACGCCGATAATCTGAGGCAAACCAGCTTCGCCAAAGTTGAGGTACTCCCTAAGATAGAAAAACCTCAAGAACTCGTTCTTGATGACAAAGATATTAAAATTGATGTGTTCAGATCCGGTGGTAAGGGAGGTCAAAGTGTTAATACGACTGACTCTGCCGTAAGAGTAACCCACTTACCGACCGGAATTAGCGTGGTTATCCAAAATGAGCGGTCGCAGTTACAAAACAAAGAAACGGCGTTAACAATTATTAGGTCACGACTGGCACAGATGCAGCTCGAACAACATAAAGAAAAAATTGAGGAGCTGAAAGGTCCCAACGAGCAAGCAGCCTGGGGCAACCAAATACGGAGCTACGTTTTACATCCTTATAATATGGTTAAAGACTTAAGAACCAAGTACGAAACCAGCGATACTCAAGCCGTACTGGATGGCGATTTAGATAACTTTATGATGAGTTTTTTAGAATGGTCAAGCGCCCATAATTAAGTTTGTTATAATCATAAGCGTATGATTTTACTAGATCGCGTAACAAAAAATTACAACAGGAGAGGAACGGCCTTAAAAAACGTCTCATTATTTATTCACCCTAAGGAGTTTGTCATTATTGTCGGGCCAAGCGGGGCGGGAAAGTCGACCATTTTAAAACTGTTAACGCGTGAAGAAAAACCAACCTCGGGGAAAATTATCGTCAATGGTATTGACTACGAAACTTTAAAAAATCGTAATATACCTTATTTACGTCGAAAAATTGGTGTCGTTTTTCAAGATTTTAAGTTGTTGCCTAATAAAACAGTTTTTGAGAATGTATCTTTTGCTCTAGAGATTGTTGGGATGGGTAACCGAGAGATTAGGCATACTATTCCTAAAGTTTTAGCCATAGTAGGACTCACCGGAAAAGAGAATAATTATCCGGCGGAGCTGTCGGGTGGAGAACGTCAACGTTTGGCGATAGCTCGAGCCGTAGCCAGGCAACCGCGAATATTAATTGCCGACGAGCCAACCGGGAATCTGGACCCCAAGCACGCTTGGGACGTTATTGCGGTACTGGAAAAGATAAACAAATACGGCACCACAGTCATACTAACGACGCACAATCAGGAAATTGTAAATAAACTAAAAAGGCGAGTCATAACTATTAAAGACGGTCAAGTTATAAGCGATAAAGCTAGCGGGAGCTACAGGCAGTGAAAAGAAAAATAATTACATTAAGACGAATGATAATTGCCGGGGCTAAAGACTTTGTTCGCAATTCATGGTTAAGCATGGCAGCGACAGCAGTGATGGTAGTAGCTTTAGTAATGTTATTAACGACCATAATTTTAAATGTAACGGCCAAAAACGCTATTTTGGAGCTGTCAAAAAATCTAAAAGTATCAGTTTACTTAAAGGACAATGCTAAGGAATCCGACGTATCAGCGATGCGACAAGAATTTTTAGGTAATCGTTACGTGGCAGATGTTAGTCACGTTATAAAAGAGGAAGCCCAAAAAAAGTTCTCCGACAGCTACCAAAATGATCAAAAGCTTTTAGAGGGTTTGGCTTTAATTGGCGGTAGTGCTCTACCGGCTTCGCTGGAAGTAAGTGTTAAAGATTTGTCAAAAATAAGGGAAGTTGGTGATATCGCCAAACAAAAAAAATACCAAAAAATAATCGACAGTGTATCGCTAGGCAAAACTGACGCCAAAAAAACTATCGACCGTGCTGCTGCTGCCCAACGTTACATAACGACAGCTAGTCTAATTACGGCCATCGTGTTCGGCGTAGTTAGTATGCTCATAATATTTAACACAATCAGAATGGCGATATTCACTAGAGGTGAAGAAATAAAAATTATGAAATTAATTGGGGCTACCCCGGGTTATATAAGAGGACCATTTTTAATTGAATCGTGTATTTACGGTATTTTAGCCGGTATCTTAGCAGCCGGAGTTACTCTGTCGTTAATTTACTCATTAGGTGGAAAAGTAGCCTCGCAAGTTGAATTCTCGGCGACATATAACTATTTCACCAAACTTAGTACCGCAGTGATGCTGTTTGTAGGCGCTATGACGGCAGGGATTCTGGTTGGCGTTTTTTCAAGTATATTAGCAATGAGTAAACATCTAAAATTGAAGCGCTGGTGAGGTTGACCATAAGCGTTTTTTTTGCTAGAATGCATTAGTGTTAATATATGGCACTTCAAACCGGCCATGAAAAAACAAACACTTAAAGAAACACTAGCTAAAGTATTTATGTATATCGCACTGGCAGCAATGTTAGTGTTAGCTACTACCGTTTCTAGAGGTACGAAAGCTGAGACTATTGAGGAGTTGAGAGCCCAGGCTAATCAACTACAATCTCAAATAGATGCCAACAATGCCGAGGCAGACAAATTGGCCAGGCAAGCAGACAGCTTAAAGACGAAGATTGCAGAGTATGACTTACAAATAAATCAGATAGACACCCAAATTGCATTAATAAATACCAAGTTACAACAGCTTGATTTGGAACTGCAAAAAACTCAGAAGGAGCTGGATCGTCAAAAGGGAATGCTCAAAGCCAGCATTAAAGCTTTGTATAAAAAGGGTGGTGTGTCAACGGTGGAGCTACTCGTAAGCAGTGATAGCTTTAGCGATTTTATAAACGACCAAACTTATTTAGAAACGCTTAAAAGTGGTATCCAAGCCTCTGCTCAAAAGGTAATCAAACTAAAGCAACAGATTCAGAGTCAGCAAGAGCAACAGAAAGTGTTACTCCGGCAACAACAAGACGCTAAAAAAACTGCTACGGACGCTAGAAGCGAAAGGCAAGCCTTGCTCGATAGTACGGAAGGGCAAGAAGCAAACTATAGAAATGCTTCGAAAGACTTAGCCGAGAAACAGCGAGCTCTACTAGCCAAGATAGTAGCCCAAAGCCGGGTCATCACTAACGTGGGTACGGGTAGCTATCCGTGGGCCAATTATCGCGAGGGTTCTTGGAACCACGACGACTCTTGCAATTACAGCGACGATGGTGATCCGTGGGGGTATTGTTATCGACAGTGTGTCTCTTACGTTGCTTGGAAATTGTATGCCACCGGTCATAATCCGCCAAAGTACTATGGTAATGCCGCAGATTGGATGTGGCGAACCCCGATGGGTCAAAGAGGCTATACTCCAAGGGTGGGTGCCGTAGCTGTTTGGGGTGGCTATTGGGGACATGTTGCTTACGTGGAAGAGGTCTATTCTAATGGCGAAATACGTATTAGCGAGTACAACGCGGTGCCGGCTTTACAGGGGAGATACTCTCAACGCGTGTTGAGCGCCTCTAATCCTAGTATGTACTTATATTTCTAGAGACCGATTAAAACAAGCCATTGTTATTGTGATAAACTAAACCGGTATGGTCTTTCGTGAGCAAAAAATAAAAACAAAGAAACGTTTCTTGAGAGGTTTTTTTCTAGGCTTCTTTACGACGTTCATTTTTTTCGCTGTTTTTGCCGCTGGATACCAAGTAGGTAGTGGAAAATGGTCTATTAGCAACCTAAGATTTTCGACCGTTAAAGAAAACCAGGCCCTACCAGAAAAGTTAAATTACAACACTGTTAATGATGTTTACCAAGCTCTAAAGCGAAAATATGACGGAAAGCTAAATAAAGAAAAGCTGGTATTAGGGTTAAAAAAGGGGTTGGTAGAAGCAGCAGAAGATCCTTATACGGTGTATATGGAAGCTAGCGATGCTAAAAGTTTTAACGAACAACTAAACGGGACTTTCGTTGGCATAGGAGCAGAACTAGGCAAACAAGGTAACAACATAGTGGTTATCGCGCCGATATCCGGATTTCCCGCTGAAAAAGCCGGTCTTAAGGCTAAGGACATTATTGTTGGTATAGATAGTAAAGATGCCACCGGTTTAAGTGTTGACGAAGCCGTTAAGCGTATCCGTGGAGAAAAGGGCACCAAAGTAAAACTAATAATCGTCCGGAACAATCAAGAACGTTTGGAGTTATCTATAACTAGAGACACCATTACTATTCCCAGCGTCGAATACAAAATTATAGAGGATAATATTGGTTATTTACGAATTAGTCGTTTTGCGGAAGATACGGTAGGTTTGGTGAATAGTGCCATTAATAGTTTTTCTTCAAAGAATACTAAAGGAATAGTGGTAGATTTAAGAAATAACCCCGGCGGGTATTTAAATGCTGCGGTTGAGGTATCCGGTAAGTGGCTAAAAGATAAGCAGATAGTATTAAAAGAGAAGCGAGGTGGTAAAACCATCCAAACCTATTCCAACGAGGGCAATGGTCGCTTGGTAGGCAAACCAACCGTGGTGCTACTTAACGAAGGTAGTGCTAGCGCCAGCGAGATTATGGCAGGAGCTTTGAAGGATAACGGCGCCGCCACTATTGTCGGTACACAATCTTTTGGCAAAGGCAGCGTACAAGAATTTAGCAACTTTTCTGACGGCGATGTACTTAAAGTAACTGTAGCACGTTGGTTTACGCCTGCCGGTAAAAATATCGACAAAGAAGGTGTTTCGCCTAACAAAAAAGTCGAAATAAGCGAAAATGACATAAAAAACGGCAAAGACACCCAGCTAAATGCCGCCGTTCAGTTGTTAAAAACTAAAATAAAGTCGCTTGTATATAAAACGCCTATGGTTTAATATGCTTTTATGGACCAACAAAAGATATTATTAGTTGAAGACGACGACGGGTTAGCCAGTGTCTACCAAACCAGATTGGAGGCGGAAGGGTTTGCAATTCGCCGAGTTCCTAATGGTGAGGATGCTTTGGCAGCAGCTATCGAATTCAAACCGGATCTGATTTTGCTAGATGCTATGATGCCCAAAGTCAGTGGCTTCGACGTGTTAGATATTTTACGCAACACGCCAGAAACAGCCTCTATTAAAATAATCATGCTAACAGCATTAAGCCAAGAAACCGACAAACAACGAGCTCAAAGTTTAGGGGTGGACGAATATCTGGTAAAATCGCAGGTTGTCATAGCAGACGTGGTCGACCGAATCAAGCACCACTTGAGTCTTACTTCCTCGACCTAATTACTCCTGATTAAAAACAAATTTTTTGTACAAAAAGTAGTTCCAAATCATTGTTACGCCAGTGGCTAGAGCTTTAGCGAAGTTAATAGTAACAAATTGTTCGCTAAAACTTTTTAATCCTATCCAGTGAATTAAGTTAGTAGCCAATAACCCGGGCCATACAATGTGGTGTGTGAACAAAAAAACTATTACATTTTGGAGTACGTATAAACCAAAAGCAGTTATGACAATAAACTTAACAAATCGGATGGTGTTGTTTTTCTCGTTGTGTCTAAAAACAATAAATTTGTTTAACAAAAAACTAATTATCATAGCTATCGAAACAGAAATGGTGTTGGCGACAATTTTGTTTAAGCCAAAAGCAAATATCAAAACATTTAAAATACTAAAGTCGACCAACGTATTAAATAAACCTATAAACACAAACCTAACACCACTAAACCGATGCCAAATATTTGTTACAATCATTCGTTTCTCCTATAAATTTCGTATCCTTGAACTCTAGTTTCTAAGTGATAATTATGAAGAAAATAACGCATTAAAACCGGATTTTGAGTGCGGTATAGGTCATTTTTATCCGCCGACATAACTACATACTTGGTTTGTGCTTGTTCCATGTCAACAATAAACCTGGTATTAAAATTATAACCAAGCCTGTATTTATAGTCTATTAGCGGATGGGAAGCACTAATAAATCGACTTCCAGAATCTCTTTTAGCTAGATTATAAAAAGTTGCGCCGTAAATATTTGCAAATATCTTGTCATTTTTACTTGTTTTTTGTTTAACATATTCTGCTGCCAATTTTTGGCTTTTTAGGTCGCTGGCTGCGCTACCTTTGTAAAAATTATAGATTCCGAGTTTTAGATTTAAGGTGAACATAATTAATAAAATGATTAATAAGCTAAAAAGTTTTATATAACGTCTATTAGCAAAAAATGTTTGCCAGTAGGCAACAAATAAAAGGCACATATAGGGAATAACTACCAAGAAATAGTGAGAGTAAAACGTTCCGGCCAGTATGATAAACATCAAAGAGCTGGTAGAAATTAGCGCCAAAAAATATTTAATATGTTTGTCTGGTTTTGCAAATCCAATAAGTCCTCTAATAATAAAGGGCGCAAAAGACGCCAGTAATAATAATAGAATCCCTATAAAAATTAGTATTCCGGGAGTATTTAAATCCCAGCCTAGAGCTTTGATATACTTGCTGTTAAATTCATAAGAAGCTACAAAAAATTGTTTAAAAGTATGTAATTTTTCAAAGTAGACGAACCAAATTAAAAGCTGTAATACTGTGCCAAAACCAAACAGACAAAGGCTAGATATAATTTTCAAAAAACGCTTTCTGTTGATGTAAATGATTTCTGCCACAATCGGCAGGATTAAAATTGCAAAATTGGCCTTAAAAAAGAACACGAATCCAGCAAGAATACCGCTGGCAATCAACGCATTTTGATATTTTGTGATGTTGCGCCTGTAAATTAAATAACACCACGTCATGCCAAGCAAAAACGGTATTGCCAAATTTTCGTTATTGTTGCCACTATTAGTAAATTGGGCTAAATTGCTGACAAAAATAAACAGCAGGGTAGAAATTCTAACGCTCAGCTCTAAGCTTTTAACCTTTAGCTGTTTACTTAATTCTTTTGCGGTATGATAAAACAAAAATATACCAATGATGGCGATTACGGTAAACAAGATTCGGTGTAAAAATATATTTGAGCCCAGTAGATTGTGAATTATAGCGTTATATCCGTAAATTAACGGTGATTTATGGTCCCACATATCGACATATAAAATCGAACCCTGAGCCCACTTTTTGCCAATGTAATAGAAAATCCAATGGTCACTATCAAACGGAAATAACCAGGTACTGAATCTGGAAATTACCAATACTAAAACAACTAGTAACCAAAACCAGCGACTTAGTAAAAACTCTCTTACTTTTTGCACTTTAAATCTTATGCCCTGCATATAAGTTTAACCATTTTTATTCAATAAAACCAGAAATACTAAATCATAACATTGACAATTTATAAAAACTATGCTAATATCATCACATAGTTTAAAAATATAAATAAAAAACAAAAGGTTACAATAATGTTTAAAACTAAAAAAAGCAAAACAACTGATACCTCTCATAGAGAATCAGTCGCAAGACAGGTTGGTGAATATGAATTGAGAAAAGCAGAAGGGATGATTGAAGAGGCTAAAGAGGCTGCAGAAAAGGTATTTATGGCCTGAAAGAATATCTAATCCTACAGATGCACACAGATTAGCCTTAATTGAAAAACCATATCAAGATGATTTAACTAATAAGAACTTATCACCAGAATCACGAGCAAGTCTTTTAGGTGCTGCGAGTCAATTGGTAGAGAGAGAAATAGATGCTATAGAAAAAAGAGAATACGTGTTAAGTATTACGGAAGGTTTAAGGGAAAAAGGTGAAAATGGTCGGGCTAGTGCTGCTGTATTAGATGCTCTATTAGATAAGAAAGATACTGATTATATCTGTGCCTTTAATACTGAATGGTTGAGTCAACCTTGGCACGAAGTTGTAGCAAGAGCAATTAATCACGACGAATACGCTGAGACAGAATTAAATCAAATGATAAGATCGGGCCATTTACGCGAGGCTGCAGAACTGGCATCAAACACTGGATATTTTGATATAGCCCAAAAAGCAATAGACGCTGTTATTTCTAGAAAACATAAAAAAAATGAAATTTTATATGATGATTATGACAAATATGACAAATATCGAGTCGGTCTGATAGCTGCCAGAATGGGTTTTAGTGGAGTAGATGCGGTAATTAGAGTACTTGACCATCAATTAAAAACAACCCTCGAAAGAGAAGCAACTGAACGGTGGGCTTCCGATCACTATATTGAGGGAAAAGTGATTCATATCAAATTACAAAAAATTGAAATTTTAGTTGAAGCAGGTTGCGTAGAGGAAGCAAAAGCTTGTATTGCAGAATGCCAAATACCTAAAGAGCAGTTGTGGGGTTTTTACGGCCGGAAATATGGTTTACTTGCATCAAAGGCTGGTGATAAAAAAACAGCCAAAAAAACTATGGTTGATTTACAGGAAATCGGAGACGAATTATCGGCTTGCATGATTGCTGTTAAATTAGGCGACAGTGAGAGTGCAAGGGAATATCTAAAAAATAATCTTTCCAATTGTAATGACGAACAAGATATCAGCGATATGGGTATGCTTGCTATTGAGATTGGAGACGATACGTATACAAAGCAAGCTATTGATAAGCTTATGGAAAAATGGGAAATAAAAATAAACGAATTCTCTTCAGTAGTTAATTTAGTAACAGCTTATATTATGGCTGACAAAAATAAACAGCAGGGTAGAAATTCTAACGTTTAGCTCTAAGCTTTTAACTTTTAACTGTTTACTTAATTCTTTTGCAGTATGATAAAACAAAAATATACCAATGATAGCGATTACGGTAAACAAGACTCATAGTCTTAAAATCTACAATCTAAATATAATCGGGGGCGAAAAATGAGTGAAAACATAACAGATATACCTAAAAACAATGACGATCATCTAAAATCAACTGACGAAGGCGACAAGTACGAAAATAGAATTTTACCGATAAAGTTCGATAAATACCTAGATTTGATGATTCCGCCATTTGATAATAAAAAACCGAGCAACGGTGATACTGAGCCAATAATCAAATTCAATGGTGATCCAGATGACCCCAAACCGGCAAGCAGTGCGATGCGCTTAAAGCTAAAAGAAAAACCCGCAGAAAAGCAGGTGATTGTTGGTCCAACCCAAGAATACGGTCAGCAAGAACGACCACTGTACAGACAAGATAGCCAGTAACTCCAATTAATAAAAACACTGCAAAATCGTGCAGTGTTTTTAATGTTGGCAAGGTTTATTATTCGACGACAACTTCGGTGCGGCGTTCGGTTTTGCCACTGTAGCGTCTTATTTTGCGTGTTTGAAAAGCCACCTCTCCGTCTTTTGCAGCATGAATAGTGAAATTCCGACTCATAAAAGTGCCGTTTCCGGGCACTTTGGTTCTTCCCACTTGGCGTACTAAAACTTCTCCGGTACGTACTCTTTGCCCACTATGGCGCTTAACACCCAAACGCTGGCCCGGGCTGTCTTTGGTGTTTTTAGATGTGCCGCCTGCTTTGACGTGACTCATGCTAATTCCTTATAAGTGTTACTAACTCTCGACCAACAGTTTGGTTTGGCCGATGGTATATTAAATCGTGCTGTTTTACCAGCTTAAAAGCTACCCGATTGTATCCTAAAACCTGCAAGTGGTCAAGCGTGGGTAAATGCTTAACCTGATTACCCAAAAACCATGCCGGCAAAGCTAAACATATACGGGTTTTGGGCGGGCATTGTTTGTGTAGATTTTTTAAGAAACTCTTAATAATTAAGTCGGTGTTTGCGATGTTATCGTTTAATTCTTTTAGAGATGGCAGAGTGGAGTAGGGATGGCCCAGATATGTTTCGCTGGCCACAAAATCGAATTCGCTTGGCCAGGACTCTTTCGTTGCATCCAGCTTAAACAGGCTATAGTTGTATTTTGCGTTATTTTTACTTTCTAACCAGTGTAAGTTTTGACTGGAATAACTGACCATCCGGGAGTCGTTATCCGACCCCATAGCCTTAAAACCCATCAAAAGAGCTTCTTGTAATATAACGCCACTTCCGCAAAAAGGGTCCAGCACAATTTTATTTAAATCAATATTGCTCGAGGCCAAATTTATAATAATTTGAGCTAATTTGGGTGGTAACATGCCGATACGAGCATCCCTTTTTGGGCGTTTTTGATCACGTTGACTATAAGCATAAATATCTTGAACGGCAACTGTTTTGGCAAGAATATATCTTTTATTCTTTTTCACTATAATAACTTCTAAGTTGTTACGAGATGTTAATTTATTATGAATAATTTGAGCAGAGCTGAGTTCTAAAGCCTTGTTTTGAACATAACGGATATTTACTTTCTCTTTTATGAGCTTGTTTTTTACGAAAAATGCCAGTTTTTTTATATCAGGTAAGCTAAAACCGCTATCACCGTAAATGCTAATACCAAAGTTAAGGCGGGCAGATTTGGCGTGATGCAAATCTGTCAGTAGGTTGGATATTTTAAACTTTATGTCGGATTTATCCGTTACAGAGATAACTTCAGCTAACTTAACGACTCCTCCCAGGCGAGAAAATTTTATATCTTCTGCGGCTAGCTTGCATAAAGCAATGCCGGGTTCAAGGCGTTCAAAATTAGCATGACCGTACAGCGATTCTAGCTCGGCCAAACCAATGTCGGGCTGCCGCCCTAGTACTAACAAACTACTCATAATTATGAATTAGTATAGCTAATTAAGGTATAATCAGACCAGCCATCTATGTTGTCCAAAAAAGTTAAAGTAATTATTAACATTATCACTATCTTCGCGTTGATAGTGTTAATAGTGGTGTCATGGCCACAGATAGTAGCTGGCCTTAAAGAGATGGGAAGTGCCAATTGGCTAGTCATTAGCCTTATGATTCCGCTGCAAATAGTTAATTTTTTAGCCATTGGTAAGGTGTACCAAACCTATTTTGACGGAAATCACAAAATAAAAACAAAGTTTGCTCTAAAAATAGCCCTAGAGTTAAACTTTGTAAATCATGTCTTTCCCAGTGGTGGTGTTGCCGGCTTTTCTTATTTGGGTATTCGGCTTCGGGATAAAGACATCCGCGTAGCTAGAACGACATTGGCCCAAGTGGTCCGTTTTGCCCTAACGTTTATCAGCTTTTTAATCATTCTGTTCTTTGGGATGTTTTTGCTGAGTTTTGGCAGTGGTACCAGTGGTGGCGGAGTAGCTCTATTTATAGGTTTGTCAATTGCCTTTATGACCTTATTTGCGGTAGTGGTGGCGGCCTATATATTTAGCAACGAAAAACGAATCAAGGCTTTTACGGCGTTTTTACCAAAGCTGTTTAATTTTGTGACAAAACCATTTACTAAAACCAAAAAAGAAATAATCAATATAAACCGTATAGAGCAGCTGTTTAGTGATTTTCATAAAGATTACATGACTATAACTAAAGACTGGCGCCGCCTGAAAAAGCCGTTTGTATGGTCTTTAATAGTTAACATCAGCGAAATAATGACCGTTTACACGGCCTATATAGCACTAGGACAACCAGTCAATCCGGGAGCAGTAATTTTGGCCTATTCGGTAGCCAGTTTTGCCGGTTTAATAGCAATACTGCCTGGGGGCATTGGTGTTTACGAAGCCTTAATGACGGGCGTGTTAGCTAGTGCCGGTGTACCCAAAGCCTTAGCACTGTCGGCCACTTTGATATATCGAATATTGACCATAGTAGTATTTATACCGGTCGGATTTATTCTTTACCAAATTGCTCTAAAACAAAACGGAACAAGGCTCAAGAGTGGCGTCTGAACCGGTACTAACACCGACCGATTTTGTAGCTATCACCAACCAAGTGCTTGAAGTTTCAATGCCTCACGTGTTTATAGAAGGAGAATTAACCAATTATAAGGTTAGTAAAAACAAATGGCTATATCTCGATTTAAAAGACGACCAAGCCAAGGTGAGTTGTTTTGGATCAATTTATATTTTGCCGGGCCCCCTGGAAGAAGGTATGAAAGTAAAAGTAGGCGGTCGTCCTTATTTACACCCGCAATACGGATTTAGTATCAATATTCAAACAATACAACCTTCGGGCGAGGGTTCGATAAAGAAAGCCTTTGAGATGCTAAAAGAAAAGCTAAAAAATGAAGGCTTGTTCGACGAAGACAGAAAGCGGTCTCTGCCTTTTCCACCAAAAAATATATCTTTGATTACCAGCAAAGAATCGGCCGCCTATGCCGATTTTATAAAAATAGTTGAAAACAGATGGCCTTATTTACAAATTAATTTGTATGATGTGCAAGTTCAGGGCGAAGATGCGGTAAACCAAATAGTAAAGGCCGTGACTGCGGCTAACAATAGCCCCAGTATGTCGGACTTGATTGTGATGATTAGGGGTGGCGGTAGTCTAGACGACCTATCGGCCTTTAACGACGAAAGGGTCACGCGCTCTATTGCGGCCAGCCGACTGCCAACACTGGTTGCAATCGGTCACGAGGTAGACTTGTTATTGGCCGAGATGGTGGCCGATCTAAGAGCCAGTACTCCAAGTCACGCTGCCGAGGTGATGGTTCCGAGTAGAGGAAGCGAGTTAGAAGGTCTGGTAAAAACAAAGCACTATATTAATCAACTGATTAATAACAGTTTTATTGAAGAAAGTAGCTACTTGTCATTAGCTAAAAAGACCCTAGTAAGTGGTATGAACGAAAAAATTAGCAGTGCTTTAAATTTAATAAAAAATTATAAAAAAATTATCGAAGCCTACAACCCTAATGAGATATTAAGGCGGGGCTATTCTATAGTAAGACAAAAGGGCGGTGTGGTTGGGTTAGCAGCCAAGCTCGATAAAAATACCAACGTACAAATTAATATGCAAGACGGTGGGTTTGAAGCTACTATAGAATCGATAAATCTAAATAAAATAAAGATACGAAAGGAGTTTCATAAGTGAACCAAGACGTTGATTATCCTAAACTCAAGCAAGAGCTAGAGACGATAATTAGTTGGTTTGAAGACAGCAATCACAATCTGGACGAGTCTTTTGAGAAATATCAAAGAACTCAAGAGATAATTAGCCTAATGGAACGGTATTTAGAAGATAGCCAAAAAAAACTGCAAGTAATTTCAAAAAAAGTTGATTCACAAGATTAAATGCTTCACTTATTAGCGCTGGTAGTATTATTTTGTTTCTCGTTTGTGTTACTGTTTGGCGCTCCTTATTTACCGACGTTAAGAAAAGGTAGAACCATGGCTTTACAATTACTTAATCTTAAATCGGGGCAGGTTTTACTGGAGCTAGGCTGTGGTGATGGCAGGCTACTTAAGGAGGCCGCCAAACAAGGAATTGTTGGTGTAGGTTATGAATTAAATCCTCTGTTGGTTGTAATTGCAAAGCTGGTTACCTATAAGTACAGACAGCAAATAACAATTAAGTGGGCGAACTATTGGCAGGCTCACTGGCCCGAAGCCAATGGCATATATGTGTTTTTACTAAAGAAATATATGGGAAAATTAGACCAAAATATAAAAGAGCGTAATATCCGCAACATCAAAGTACTGTCCTATGGGTTCGAAATTAGAGGTAAGAAATGTGTAAAAAAACAAGCCGGTTTCTTTTTGTACAAATATTAAAGAACTTGCGCTATTGCTTTATGCAGGGCTGTTAAGTTAGCATAAGTACAATGCCTCCCGAAGCGAGTTACAACAACCAATTTACCCCCCAGCCGATTGACTCTTTACCAAAGGAGCCGAAGATACCTAACGGATCGCTAAAATACATCATAGTGATTGTAATTTTACTTTTAATTTTAGTGGGAGTGGCTATATTTGCCGGCTGGTCGTTTGTACAAATGAAAGATTACAAAAACAATAGTGATCAAAAATCTGCTAAAGCGGTAGAGATAGCTAAAAACGAGCAAGAAAAAGTGCTTAAGGCGCAGTTTGAAGAAATGGAAAAAGAGCCGCTAAAGAGTTTCATCGGGCCGGATCAGTACGGCAGTGTTAAGATAGTCTATCCAAAAACATGGGACGCTTACATTATTCAGCAATCAGGTGATTCAACTCCTTTGGACGGTTATTTTTATCCAAATTATGTTCCCGGTATATCGGCCAATACAAGCACAAATTATGCGTTAAGAGTTCAAATATCCAGCTCTAGCTACAAAACGGAAGTTGACAAGTATAAGAGCAAGATAGCCAAAGGTCAAATTAAAAGCTCTCCCTTCAAGCCAAAGCAAGTAAAAGGATCATCCGTGGGGGTCAGATTGGACGGACAAATAGCCACCGGCAAACAGGGTTCAATAATTATCGTGCCCGTAAGAGACAAAATTTTAAAAATTTGGACCGAAAACGAGGTTTTTGTAAAAGATTTAAATAATTTTGTGCTTGAAAATCTTACTTACTCTCCTTAATTAACGACTATAAAAATGTTACAATATGCCTTGGTATAGGGTTTAGAGTTATTGAACCACAAAAAGAGGGTGAAGTTGTCTAAAGACAAAGAAATACATAGATATTCTAATAAGAATTTGGCGGGTATTTCGCCATTACTTTATGATTTACAAACTTATTTTTTGCAGGTAAATACGTTAGCCAGCTTGCCCAAAACAGATAAACCAGATCTAGATACAATTAAGGTATTAAGCAAGCACGCTCTACAAATGATAGATTATGCGCTATTGTCTATTGATACTATGCAGGGTCAATTGGCGCTAGAAAACGTGTCGGCTTCGGCATTGACTCAAGAAGTTGCCGGCAGTCTGTACAGTTTAGCTAAAGCTTACAATGTAGAATTAGACGTTGATATAACAAAGAAACTGGAACCTATATACACCAACAAGCTTGCCGCCAAGGGTATTTTATATGGTTTAGCTACTAGTTTAATCACCAAAGCAAGAGAGTCTTCGTCCGCTAAACATCGACCTCAAATTATACTGGCAGCTCAAGAAACCACTCCGAAAACCCAAAGACTGGGTATTTACTCGCCCAATTTAAATATTAGCCCTTCAATTATTAAGTCGACGCAAAAATTGATCTTGAGTGCTCGTTCTATTGCTCCAAGTGATTTTAACCATAGCGGCTTAGGACTTATGGTGTCGGATAATTTATCTCGTCACATTGGTAATGGTTTGCAGCGTTTTAAGCATCGAGGCAACAAGGGTGTTGGGTTTTACGTACCGCTGTCTTCTCAGCTTTCTTTTGTTTAAAAATTATGAATCTGTTAATTATTGAGCCGGATTTTATTTTGGCCGAAACTTACAAAAAAGCCTTTAAAGAAAAGGGAATTAATGTCGAAATCTGTTACGGTGCCCAAGAAGCTATCGAAAAAGTAGATTCAAAAAAAATTGACGGCATCGTTTTAGAAATGCAGCTGGGTGGTCATAGTGGCATAGAGTTTTTGCACGAATTTCGAAGTTACGAAGATTGGGCGAACATTCCACTTTATATTTACAGCGCGGTACCTTTAGCGTCTTTCGGCAACAGCAAAAAAATTCTAAACAGTCTCAATATCCGGCGCTATTTTTATAAAAACCAAACTCCTTTGACTCAGCTGATTGGGGTTATAATTTCGGATTTAAAGCGCTAAATGCAGGCTCGTTATAGCGACAGTATAATTTTATCCAGACTGAATTATGGTGAGTCAGACCGCATACTTACTCTATTAACTAAAGATTTCGGTAAAGTAAAAGTAATTGCTCGCGGAGTGAGAAAAGAAAAAAGTAAATTAGCTGGTGGCATTGAACTTTTCTGTACATGTAACATCGGTTTTATAGAATCGAGAGGCGAATTAGCGGTGCTGGTGAGTTCAAGATTAATTAATTATTACGGGGGGTTTATTAAACAACTATCCAGGGTGAACTTTGCTTACCAAGCTCTCAAAAAGGTAAATAAAATTACCGAAGATTCGGTAGACGCCAGCTATTATTTGCTGGTTAAGAAGCTGCTTGAGTCATTACAAAAACTAGAATTGTCATTAGATGTAGTTGAACTGTGGTGGCTTGTGAATTTGCTAAAAACTACAGGTCACTCCATAAATACCAAATCGCTTCTAGGGGGCGAAAGGTTTGCGGATAATCAATTCTACTCTTTTATAGACAACAAAGGGGGGTTTAAGCTATCTAAAGCCGGCTTTACACCAAACCATATAAAATTAATAATTTTGGCATCTAAAAGATATCCGGCTACGCTGGGCAGAGTAAAAAACGGTGAAAGGTTAGCCGCCGAGTTGTTGCCTGCAATCAGAGGTTTTGTAGAATATGTGCTCTAACATATAATTAAGTTAATTATGAAAAACACTAAATTAGAAGATATAGTAAGCCTCGCTAAGCGACGTGGTTTTGTTTTCCAGGCTAGCGAAATATATGGAGGGCTGGCAGGTTTTTGGGACTATGGTCCATTGGGAGTAGAGTTAGCTAACAATATCAAACAACTGTGGTGGGATACGTTTGTCCATCAGCAGGATAACATATTTGGAATTGATGGAGCTATTATTCAAAACCCCAAGCTTTGGGAGGCAAGCGGTCACGTGGCAGGTTTTACCGATCCTTTGGTTGATTGCAAAAATTGCGGAGCGCGTCATCGAGCTGACCAGTTGGCAGACACGGATTCTACCAATTTAGACGAGCTTCGAGAGTTGTTAAAGAATAAGACTTGCCCTGTTTGTGGCAAAAAGAGCCTTAGTGAGCCCAAATATTACAATATGATGATGAAAACTTGGGTTGGGCCTATCGAAAATGATTCTTCGGTTGCTTATCTGCGACCCGAAACGGCCGGATCTATTTTTACTAACTATGATAATGTGCGTGACTCTATGCGGGCTAAAATACCCTTTGGTATCGCTCAAATAGGGAAGGCCTTTCGTAATGAGATTAGTCCGCGGGATTTTATATTTAGAACACGCGAATTAGAACAGATGGAGCTGCAGTATTTTATCCATCCAAGTTCGCAAGAAGCCGAGTACCAAAGGTGGCGAGAAGCGGCCTGGAGCTTTTTGGTAGATGTGTTAGGTGTTAGCGAACGTAGTATTCAATGGCACGAGCACGACGCGAACGAACGGGCTCATTATGCGTCTAAAGCACACGACATTTATTTTAAATACCCACAAGGTTTTAAAGAATTATGGGGTACTCACAATCGAACAGATTTTGATTTGGCTAACCATACAAAAAATAGCAAAAAAGACTTAAGTTATTTCGACGAAGAAACAAAGGAAAAATACATTCCTTACGTCATAGAATCATCCGTTGGCTTAGGTAGAATGTTGATGGCGGTTTTAGTAGATGCTTACAGCCAAGACGAGGTTAATGGCGAAAAACGAATCTATTTGAAACTGAAAAGTAATGTTGCTCCAGTAAAAATGGCAGTATTTCCTTTGCTTAAAAATAAGCCGGAGTTGGTTAAAAAAGCCCGTCAGATTTACGAACGGCTTAAAAAGGAGTACAAAACTGTAATGTGGGATGATAATGGTAATATTGGCAAACGTTATCGTCGTCAAGATGAAATTGGTACGCCAAAATGTGTGACGGTTGATTTTCAAACGTTAGAAGACGATACAGTAACGGTACGCGACCGCGATACCACCGTCCAAAAACGAATCAAGATTAACGATTTATTCATAGGTTAAGAATGTATCAACCCGGCGATATAGTGACTCACACGGACATTTGTGTATTTGAAGGCTTTACGGTGCAACAGGGTATGAATTTCCACACTGGCCGGGACAACGTATCTGTCTTATTGATGAGTACTGCAAAGAATTCACCATATGATGACGAAGTTCAGGACGGTGGAAGAACTGTTATATACGAAGGGCATGACATTAGAAGAGATTTGGTACAAGGCAACCCTAAGCTATACGATCAACCAATTAAGTTGCCGTCAGGTAAACTTACAGCGAACGGTAAGTTTTATAGGGCAGCTAAAAATAAAAACAAAGAGACGGTTAGATTATATGAAAAAATAAAACCTGGCATATGGGTTTATAACGGCTCATTTTCATTACTGGATGCTTGGTTTCAGTCGGCTGGCAAGAGAAGAGTTATTAAATTTAAATTAACAATTTTAGATAGCGATGGTCCATCAAGTAATGGAGTTAGCGAATTGCAGCAAGGTAGAATGATACCATCAAGAGTAAAATTTGCCGTTTACAAAAGGGACGGGGGTCGATGTGTTATCTGCGGGGCAAAAGACAATCTTCATTTTGATCATATTATTCCTTTTTCAAAAGGTGGAACCTCGCTAAAGGAAGAGAATATTCAGATCTTATGTGCAAGACATAATCTTAGTAAAAGCGATAAAATAATTTAGTTTATAATATTTGTTCCGCCAAAAGCGACGCGGTCTAATATTAAATTGTCCATACCCATCATAATTGCTGGAGTAATTACAAACTCGCCGAATTTATCATTTATTTCATCACAAGTATCTGCCAAGCTGCGGTTATCTAAACGAGTACCTTCAAACAGACTAGCCTGCCACGGGCAGGCAGGCACTAAATTGTAAACCGAAACGGCCAAATTGGTGACTTTAGCTGGAATAATAATTTGGTTTAAAAGCTGTTGAGCATGTAAATAAATATCTTGAGTAGCATAAATGGGCGAATGAGTTTTACGGCCTTTAGCCCAATAAGTTTGAGTTCCAAACAGCACGGATAAGTAAATACCTCCGGCAATATAGTTACTGCTACGCAGTCGTCGACCGGTTTTTTCGCATAATTTCATTAAAAGCCGACTCAAGACCTGTTTATCGGTCGTTTTTTGACCTAAAGCATAGGTGTGGCCAAAGCTTTTGCGTCCCCAAACTACATTGTCGGCTTCCCAACCGCGCAAACGACAATACCAATCAAAACCAATTTTACTTTTAAAAACCTGCCTTCTTAAAAAAATACTGGTTTTATCTAAAAATTGCAGGGGAGTGTGAACGCCGAGAGCGTTCAATCGAGCTTCGTAACGTACATTTATACCTGTTAAGTCAGTCAGCTTTAAGGTGTCGTAAATATCTCGGGCATTGCCGGCATCCATAACGTCTAAACCGTCCGGTTTGTGTAGCCCGGCAGCCGTTTTGGCCCAAAATCGGTTAGTGCCAATGCCAACGTTAACAGTTATGTAGTCGCCAATTTCTTGCTTGATGAGTTGCTTTATGTCCAAGCCGATATCCTCTAATTTGCGACCGTTACGCAGAACTTGGCTACCGCTAAAATCAATTTCAAATTCGTCTATACTTTTTGGTCTAACATTGTTGGTAAATCGCAACAAAATTTTTTTAAAACGTTTGTGGGCTTCTCGATATTTTGGTGGGTCGGGAGTTAAAATAATCACGCCAGGGTAAATTAGTTTAGCATCACGCACGTTTATACCTAGTTTTATACCCAAAGCCTTAGCCTCGTAACTACTGGCTATTATTGCGCCACTCGGAGAATTATAAGCTGCGATAGCTACCGGGCGATGTCTGTAAAGAGGGTTGGCCTGTTGTTCGATTATGGCAAAACAGCTGTTAAGATCGATATGCATTATCAATGGTCGAGCCGTGTTTAAGGGTAAATCAAACGCCAAAGGCTTATTACTCGACAAGTCCATCGCTAACTACCTCTAAAGTCCAACTTAAGTTTTTTGTGTCAAGGTTGAGCCTAAACCATACGGTATTTTGATTATCGACACACTCAAAAATATGATGCAAGGTGTTGCCATTTTTAATTTGATGTCGAAATCCGATTTTGCCAATTTTATAATCTCTGTTCTGCCAAGATAGACTATAAGGCACAAAACAACGTTTTTTCGAACTGTAAATAGAAACTACCGAAATCTTTTCGTTAATTATTTCACGCATATAAATCCCTCCAAGAGTTAAAATATTAATATGTGCGGTCGCTACACTCTTTATCAAACCCAAGACTTAAACAGCAGATTTAATTTATCCCACCAACCGGCCATTAGGGTTGCCGATAATTATAACGTTACGCCCGGGCAAACCATGCCGGTATTAAGGCTGTCCAACGGTAATAATTTTTTGGACTTAATGCGCTGGGGTTTTATACCGAGCTGGTCTAAAGACATTAAGATGGGCTACCGTTTGATAAACGCCAGGGCAGAAACATTGTTTAAAAAGCCGATATGGTCGCAGGCCATTCTAAACTGTCGCTGTTTGATCCCGGCTACCGGGTTTTACGAGTGGCAAGCGGTTGGCGACAATAAACTTAAAAAACCATTTTATATCCATCCCAAAAATCAGAAACTGTTTACTTTTGCCGGTATTTGGAACTTATCCAAAGATGCGGAAGGGCTGGAATTAAAGACTTTTTCAATAATAACCGTGGATGCTAATAAAGAGATGGCAGCGATACATGAACGCATGCCGGTGATTCTAAAGCCAAGCGAAGAAGCTCGATGGCTGGAGTCATCGCTCGGTAAAACAGACATTATGTCCATACTCAAACCTTACGAAGACAATAAGCTAGATATATACGAAGTTAGCTCAGACGTAAACAATCCTCGTAACAATAGTGAACGCTTAGTTCAAAAATTGTAGTAATTTTGAGTCGCCTGATGCTCGAAAATAAAGCCTGCGGGTGAAAGGGCTCTTGATAGCCGGTACTCGCACAGCTAACCTAATTTTAACCCCATCGGTTGGAAAATTAAAATATTTAAGCAATCTAAACAAGCTAAATGACGTTTAAAGCGTGAATTAAGAATATCAAACTATTGACAAAATTATCTTATTATAGTAGAATATATCCAGATAGGGAGTGTATTATTAGATGATTAGATCACTTAAAAATTATGCCAAGTATCTATTACCGACCACTATTTGGCCTATCGGTTTAATGGCGCTATTGGCCGTGTTTTTAGTTACTTTAGTAGCAACTTTTTCCTCTTTTGGGATTAAATTAGCCGATACAGAAGGGCGGCAAACTAAATACAGCCTCGGTAGCACTCTAAGTGAAAATAAGAACACTAGATTGGCTTATGCAAACAGAATATCCGATAATCAACCAGCCACGGTTAACACCGTAAAACCGCGGGAGGTTGAGCCTCAAAGTGCGGTGGCTCAACCCGAAGCCAAGGCCCAATCGGCAACCAAAACGGCCAAAGAAAAGTGTAGGATTGGCGAGGTGATGGTCGAAAAAGGCACTTATGCGCCTTCTAATGTATCGTTATCTACCCGTGGCAACAAAAACGTAGGTTATTTTCATATTTCGTTTATGGATGCTTACAGTGCAAAAGGACATCAATCGGCATCCGGTGCTAATTTGGTAAAAGCTCACGCTCACGAATACAAGAAGCCTGGGACTTATAAACCGGTTATTTACGCTTACCTGTCAGAAGAGGGGTTTAGGGCGCACCAACCCTGTGACACTAAAATAATTGTCTTCATCTTGAAAGAAAAACCGAAAGTAGTCCAAAAAAATGGTTGGCAATGGCCGGCAGAAGGCAAGGTTGTATCAGTAGTGGGTATGCGTCATCAGCCGGTGACCGGTGTATACAGAATGCATCAGGGTATAGATATTGCTAATAAAAAGGGAACTCGCATTAATGCTGCACGCAACGGTCGGGTGGTAGCTACAAACTCTGCCTGCCGCTCAAGTGCCTCTAATTGTGGTGGTGGCTACGGAAACTACGTCGTTTTACATCACAATAACGGCTTGTATTCTATATATGCCCACCTCTCGAAAGTTAATGTTCGCTATGGTCAAAACGTGGTGGCCGGACAAAAAGTAGGCGAAATGGGCAACACCGGACTAACTCACACAGTCCATTTACATTTTGGTATCGGTCCGACAATTTGGGTAAACCAAAACGTTAAAGACCCGTTAAAACTACTACCCAAAAAATAAAAAGATAGATGTAAAACAACCCTGTTTGGTTTAGAATATAGCCAAATAGGAGGCGTTATGTTAGACGAAATTAAAAATTTTGCCACCCAATTTGGCGCAGATTTAAAAGAGAAGAAGGGTGTTTGGGAGTTTAGTAAAGTAATTGCCGAACGAAAGGCTTTTTTGTCAAAGAAAAAATTAACTTATAGCGCCAAGTTCAGGATAGATAACGAGTCCAAGACCGTTAAGTTCACGGAAATGCTGTCCGAGAAAGGAGGCGGTCTATCAAGCGGCGGTTTTGATAGCGATATGGGTATGAGCACAGGTTTTGGATTTAAAAAAGAGGTCTATAAAAGCGGCAGCGCCGGCCGTGAAGGTTCTATAGAGGAGCAGTCTAGTCTATTTGGTAAAGACTATAAATATGACTTTGACTATAAAGAGGTGCGTCAAAAAATCGAAGAACTGGCCAAGGCTAATGGTTTTCAATTTAACTATCAAGTTACGGCAATAGGCTTGTGACATTACTGGCGACAAAACAATTAATTTGCGATCTTAAACTGGCTAAAGACGCGGTTAAAGCCGAGGTTTTGCAGCGCTATTTTAAAACTGAGCCTGGCGGATATGGCGAAGGCGACAAGTTTTTAGGTGTAAGGGTACCTAAGGTGCGTAAAATAGCTATCGAATATACCAAGCAGCTCAACGCCAAAGACTTAAACAGCTTACTACAAAGCCGGTGGCACGAGGTGCGGCAAGCGGCTTTGTTTGTGATGGTGAAACAATTTGAGAAAGCTGAGAACCAAAAACAAAAAGAACTCTTTGAGCTTTATATAAAAAATATAAACAAAGGCATTAACAACTGGGATTTAATAGATTTGACCAGTCCTAAAATTGTAGGTGCCTATTTACTTAAAAAAGACCGTTCCGTTTTGTATAAACTAGCAAAAGGTAGTCTATGGCATAAGCGGGTTAGCATAATCAGTACTTTCTGGTTTTTGAAACATGGTGAGCTCCAGGATACATACAAATTGGCAGAAGTATTGCTGTGTGAAAAACATGACTTATTACAAAAAGCCGTGGGCTGGAGTTTACGCGAAATGGGTAAATTTGACTTTAAGTTACTATGTAAATTTTTAGATGAGTACGCTGCTACAATGCCCCGAACAGCACTTAGGTACTCCTTAGAGAAGTTTCCGCAAGAACGGAGACAATACTATATGAAATTGAACAAAAAAATTGTTCGTTAATTGCATTATGTGCATGATATAGATAGTAATTGGTCTTTTTACAGCTTGCTAGTAAAATGTAAGAAGTGAATATGAAAAAGCAAAAATTCTATTGGGGAGCGGCTACAGCTAGTCATCAGGTTGAGGGAGACACCGAGAACCAGTGGTCGGTGTGGGAAAAACAAGTATGTTCAGAGCAGGCCAAGAAAGCCTACCAAAGGTACGGTAATCTACCTAATTGGAGTGAGATTAAAACACAGGCCACTGACCCAAATAACTACATATGTGGAGCCGGAGTGGATCACTACCATCGTTATCGAGAAGACTTTGACATATTAAAGCAACTAAACCTAAATTCTTTTAGGTTCGGGATTCAGTGGTCAAGAATTGAACCAGATCAAGGAGTTTGGGACCAAGCTGAGATTGAGCATTATAAAGAATACATTAAGGCGCTCAAGAGCCAAGGCATTGAACCGTTTTTAAATATTTGGCATTGGACTATGCCGGTGTGGTTCGCCAAAAAAGGTGGTTTTGCTCGCCGTGCTAACTTGAAGTATTTCCTGGAATACGTAGAAAAAATATCGCAAGAGTTATTAAACCAAGTGAGGTTTGTTATAACGCTCAATGAACCTAACGTGTATATGGGTCTTAGTTACAGTGAAGGAGTTTGGCCGCCACAAGAAAAAAGTCGTCTAAAAGCCATAAAAGTTTACTATAATTTGGCACTAGCTCATAAGAAAGCCTACGGGATAATTAAGTCGTATCATCCAAATATAAACGTCGGTGTAGCTCAGCAACTTGCCAACATTCAAGCTTACCGCCCAGGACATCCATACGACGAACTGGTAGTTAAAATAATGCGTTATTTTTGGAATTGGTGGTGGCTAAACAGGATAAGACATAAAATGGATTTTGTCGGTTTTAATTACTATTTTACCGATTACTACAAGGGGACCAAGCGTATTAATTTGACGTCTCCCATAAGCGACTTGGGTTATTATATGTTTCCGGGTGGATTACTTGCTTTATTAGAAAGGGTTAATGTTCATTTTCCAAACAAACCGATAATTGTGACCGAAAACGGAGTGGCCGATGCTAAAGATCAATACAGGCAATGGTGGCTTCACGAAACTATGGTAGCTCTAGACACTGCCAGGACTCAAAATATCCCGGTAATCGGTTACTTACACTGGAGTTTGCTCGATAATTTCGAGTGGGCAGACGGCTGGTGGCCGAAGTTTGGTTTAGTAGAAGTTGACCGCCAAAATAATATGAAACGTAAAATACGCCCAAGTGCTTTATGGTGGGCAAAAGAATTGGCAAAAAGAAAAGAGGCTAAAACACTGTGAGTATAACAAAAGGTCCGAGTGTAGTTATGATAGGTGGCGGTACGGGATCGTTTACTTTGCTGAGCGGGCTCAAACAGTATGTTCAAGATTTGACGGCTTTGGTGAATATGGCAGATGACGGAGGTTCTACCGGGCAGCTGCGCGATGAACTTGGCGTTTTGCCTCCTGGGGATGTGAGGCAATGCTTGGTAGCGCTGTCGAACAGCTCGAAGATTAGACAGTTGTTTGACTATCGGTTTGATAACGGTACTTTGAGGGGGCATAGCTTTGGCAACTTGTTCTTAACGGCTCTAGAAAAAATGACAGGTAATTTCGCCGAAGCGGTGGAGCTGGCAAGCGAAGTTTTAAGGATTACTGGCAAAGTAGAGCCGATAACCTTAACAAACGTCAAACTCTGCATGAAATCATCGTTTGGTAAGAAAATTAAGGGCGAACACAAGATAGGCTACATGAAATTTAAAGAAAAACGACCTAAATTATGGCTAGAACCAAAGGCTAAGCTCAACCCTAAAGCTAAGGATGCTATTTTAAAGGCCGACATGATAGTAATAGCTCCTGGCAATTTGTACGGTAGCCTGGCTCCGGCCCTAATAGTACCCGGTCTTTTTAGGGTACTAAAGAGCTCACCGGCTAAAAAAATATATGTCTGTAATTTAGTAACGAAGCCCGGACAAACGGACGGTTTTAAGGTGCACGATTTTGCTGATGAGATAGAGCGTTTTGCTGGGGGGCGTTTTTTAACACATGTTATATTTAACACCGAAAAACCGAGCCAAGAACTGTTAGAGAAATATGCCAACGATGGAGAATACGCTGTCGATTACGATAATGAACCGCTTAAAAGGGCTCACTATGTGCCAAAAGGGGCAAATATTATCTCTAAAACTGTACAAAGTCGACGCCTAAAACACGATCCACTGGCAAAGGTTAGAACACTTATTAGACATGATCCCGATAAAGTGGCTCGCCAGTTAATGCGAATTTATTTTTCTTAGAATCACTACTTTTAACTAAATTAATGCTGATAAAAACCCACCAGGTTGCCTTGTTTTTGGTTTAATTAATACCTGGGTTAGCCCGTAAATGGAGAGCAAAAGGGGTTTAAATTGTTTGTTTTAGATTGTCTAGCTTCAGTAAATGTTGAAATCTGGGAGGTATTGGGTTTGTTTTAATATTTACGGGATGAACAGAAAGCACTTCTTGTAAAAGAATGATAAAGGAACAAACTGG
>JAGOOV010000037.1 GCA_017992295.1 Candidatus Saccharimonadota bacterium | reverse complement strand
GAGTGGCTCAAAAGTACCTGGCTTACCAAGTTACAAAAATTGTGCATGGTACAGAAAGGGCTGATAGTGTGAAACGCATTAGCGAGGTTCTATTTGGCAATAAAAGTTACAAAGAATTAAATCAGAAGGACTTTGAAGAATTAGCTAAAGAACTTGGGCTATATAATGTAAATAGCGGGGCAGAGCTTGCAGAAGTGCTTGTAAGTGCAAATTTGGCAACGAGCAAGGGCGAAGCCCGAAGATTTTTAGAATCAAATGCAATATATATTAACGGCTCTCAAATTCCACTTAGTAAAACCACCATTGAACAAGATGACCAAATAAATGGCTATGCCATCTTGCGACGCGGCAAAAACTCCCAAGTGGTGGTCAAAATTCTGTAAACATGAATGTAGAAATAATAGGGGTAATTGCCGGAGCGATCACAACTGGAGCAGCAATCCCACAGATTATTAAATCTCATAAACTCAAAGAAGTCAGAGATTTGTCTTTAGTATATTATCTGCTAATTGTTTCTGGCTGTGCCTTATGGCTAATCTATGGGATTGCCATAAAAGCATTTGCTTTGATATTTTGGAATGTAATTGCCACTACTTTGAACGCAATAATATTGGCTCAAAAAATATATTACGAAAAAAATTAATAAAATAATTATTTTTTGGCGATTTTTATATATATCAGAGCCGGCAGGCAAAAATAAGCAATACTTAAACCCAAACTAATAGCCCAGCCCACAAAAGGTAAATAATTAACTGCCGATATGGCCATATTCACGATGTATAGGCATAAAACCAGCATCCAATTTTGTTTTACCAAGTTAAAACTTTGTTTAAGAGCTTCGATTACGCCTACTTTTTTATCTATCAAAATATAAAAACTCATGCTAAAGAAGAAGCCCAGTAGCATACCGGGAATCACTAGCAATATAAAGCCTGCTAACACACTAAAGACCACCAGCAACCCTAAAAGCAGATATTTAAATACGAACGGTAACCCTTTTATAAAAGCTTGAATAGGGTTAATTTTTTTCTTTCTAACACTGGCTAACTGGGTAATCGTTACAGCTGGCAAAAAACTGACAGAAATGGCTAGCACTAACAACAACAAGCTGGCAATATAAATGATGCTTGCCGAGCTAAAACCAGCGCCACTCCCTACAGAAAAGGTAACGATGCCTACAATAATTACTACTACCAAAATTATTGCAATGACCGGTAGCGCAAAAAGAAAGACAAAAGTCAGGAGGTTGCGCAAAAAAGCTTCCCAGCTTTCTTTTATCAGTCCAAACACTCCAGACAGTATCGTTAAAAAATCTTGTTCATCGTGCTTTGTGCTAGCCGGCATAGCTACTCCTCAATTTAACTAACCTAATTCAATCGCTTTAGTAGCATAGTGGTCAATGTGAATTTTCGTACTTGTAACTGAATAACTATAAGATTATTATTAAACTATTAGTTATAAGGAGGGCAAAATATGGGTCCTTTAGACTCGTTAGAAAAATACTTGGTTGATGTGTCAAAAAAATTGCCACAACTACCAAAAAACATTAAGAAGGTACTGGCAGACATTGCTCCCTGGGCGTCGCTGGTAGGCGCGGTTTTTTCCATTTGGGCAATATGGACGTTATGGAGCTGGGCGCACGCGGTAAGTGGTTTAGCTAAGTGGGCAAACGAACTAAACGCCATTTACGGTACAGGCCAAAGGGTGGCCGTAGAAAGAATGACCGTGACCGTATGGATAGGGCTGGCAATCTTATTAGTCGAAGCGATACTTCTTTTGGTAGCTTTTCCGGCGCTGCGTAAATACGCTAAGTCGGGATGGAATCTGTTGTTCTTGATGTCTATAGTTAATCTAGTGTATGGGGTGGTTATGATGTTCTCGTCGTATGGCGGAATTGGTAACCTATTTGGGACGATTATCGGCGCCGCTATTGGCTGGTATGTTTTATTCCAGATTCGAGAAATTTACTTGGGAAAGCCTAAGAAAGAAGAGCCTCAAGCTAAAGAAGAAAATTAAACAAGACAAATACTTTAATAAGAAAGGCGCTCTTTTGATGGATGAAGGGCGCTTTTATTGTCGCCAGTTACGGTATAATAAAATCAATTTATGACTTTAGACACTAAACCCTACAAAGGTGCGCGAGATTTTTACCCCGAAGACAAAAAACTGCAGAATTATATTTTTTCTGTTTGGCGGGAAGTTGCTCAATCGTTTGGTTACGAAGAATACGATGCTCCGATAATTGAGCCCATAGAACTATACAAAACCAAAACCAGCGAAGAGATTGTTAACGAACAAACATTTGCCTTTGAAGATCGCGCCGGTCGTCAGGTGACTATAAGGCCGGAAATGACCCCTTCTGTAAGCCGAATGATTGCGGCCAGACGACAAAATTTAGCTTATCCGGTTAGATGGTTTAGTATTCCGAATTTATGGCGTTATGAAAGGCCTCAACGAGGGCGGCTGAGAGAACACTGGCAATTAAACGTTGATTTGTTTGGTGTAGCGGGATTAGCTGGTGATCACGAAATAATTGTTTTGGCCGATGCGATCATGCACAGTTTTAAGGCCAAAAGCAACATGTTTACAATTAAAATAAACAGTCGTGTGTTAGTAGACCACATTCTTAGCGAATATGCAGGGTTAACCAAGAACCAGGTTGCTATGGTCGTGCGCTTGATTGACAGAATACACAAAATAGCTCAAGGCGAGTTTGAAAAAGCTCTGGCAGAAGCGGTGGGTGATAAAGCTGATACTTTGATTCAAATATTTAACGCTCAATCATCAGAAAGCAACGGTTTACCCAAAGAACTTCAACAACACAGCTCGTACTCCAAGCTGCACAAACTAAAGGTAATGCTGGCTCGCTGTGGTATTACAAATGTGCAGTTCGACATTTCTCTAATGCGTGGCTTTGACTACTATACGGATATCGTTTTCGAAATATTTGATAACGATCCGGAAAATAACCGTTCTTTATTCGGCGGGGGGCGCTATGACGGGCTGGTGGGGCAATTTGGCGTAGAACCAATACCGACCGTAGGTTTTGGTATGGGCGACGTTACAATTAAAGACTTTTTACAAACGCATAAATTATTACCAAAAACCGAAGCCTCGGCCGATTTGGTGGTTATCTTGATAGGGGACGTTTATATGGCGGCTCAAGAAGCGATAAAAACTTTGCGGGATGGCGGGCTTAAAGTTGCCGTCGATAGCACCGAACGCAAGTTAGATAAACAAATTAAGTCGGCCACCAAAGCCGGTTTTGAGTGGGCTATGTTCGTAGGCGAACAAGAAATCGCCAGCAACCGATACAACCTTAAGAACCTCCTAACCGGGCAAGAGCAACAGTTGTCTATTGCCGAAATAAACAAGCTTTTAGTAACCGAGAAATAATAAATTGTAAGACTATAACACACACCCAGTTCATTCCGTCGACTGGTAAATTTAACCCAAACCTGTTAAAGTGGCTTTCTGTATGAAAGTTGACATAAAATACCTAACTGAAACCGAAGTAAATATTACAACTATAGCTGATTTACAGGAGTTGCAAGAATCAAAACAAGAAGTAGTAAAGAAATTAGCCCGGCAAGTAAAACTAGCCGGTTTTAGACCAGGTAAGGTACCGCCGGCACTTGCCGAAAAACACATAGAGCCTAACCATCTGCAGAGCGAAGTGTTAAATGAAATAATAAACAAGCTTTATGCTCAAGCGATTGTAGAAAATAAATTGCGGGTTGTCTCTGATCCCAAAATAGAAATTAAAAAATACGTACCATTTACCAACTTAGAATTTGTTGCAGAGGTTGAAGTAATTGGCAAAATTAAACTACCGGACTACAAAAACCTTAAAATAGCCAAACAAGCCGTCAAGGTTACCGACAAAGAAATTGAGCAAGTCTTAACAAATCTGCAAAATCGCGATGCCAAATACAACGAGGTAGAGAGAGAAGCCAAAAACGGCGACAGAGTGACTATTGATTTCGAAGGCAAAGATTCTAAGGGCCAAGCGGTAAAGGGCGCCACCGGCAAAGATTATCCGCTGATGCTGGGTAGCAACACTTTTATTAAGGGATTTGAAGAGAATATTGTTGGATTGGAAGCCAAAACAGATAAATCTTTTACTCTAACCTTCCCCGAAGATTATCATCTAAAAGCCTTGCAAAATAAAAAAGTTACTTTTAACGTAACAGTGAAAAAAGTAGAACAACCCCAGAAAGACCCAATAGACGATAAGTTTGCCGCTAAAATCGGGCCGTTTAAAACTCTAAAAGAACTTAAGACGGATATAGAAAAGCATCTTAAAACAGAGAAAGAATACCAAGCTCAACGCGATTACGAAGAAACAATAATTAAAACCATAGCCTCGAAAGCGAAAGCAGCTTTGCCACAAAAACTGCTCGACGAACAAATGACCAAATTGGAAAACGAATTTAAACAAAGCTTAAGTTATCGTAACCAAACTATTGAGGAGTATCTAGAGGCTAACCAGCTTACTTCTGAGCAGTTTAAGGAGAAAGAGTTGCTACCGACTGCTAGAAAACGTCTATTAGCCGGCTTGGTGTTGAGTGAAATTGCCGAAAGAGAAGGGATTACCGTCAGCAATGAAGAAGTAGAAATCAGGAAGCAGATACTAAAAGGCAAATATTCGGATCAAAAAATGCAGGAGGAGCTGGCTAAACCACAAGCGACGCGTGAGGTAGCTAATCAGCTATTGACCGAAAAAACCATCGCCAAACTGGTAAGCTACACTAAATAACAACGCTTTAAGTACTCCTCCGAATACTACAAAAAATTATAACATCACATATAGACTAGGGGTTTGTCAAAATATAAACAATGAGTTTTTGATATTATATAAGGAGGATAAAGGAGAAATTTATGGGCTTTATAATACCAATAATAATTATTATCGGAGCAGTTTTGCTTGCTTCTATACGGCAAATCAACCAATATCAACGAGGTGTAAAGTTTACCTTGGGTAAATTTAGTGGCATTATGGAGCCTGGCTGGCGCTTGGTTATTCCGGTATTTCAAAGTTATCAAAAAATAGATATGCGGGTTAAGGCTGTCGATGTTCCGGATCAAGAGGCAATTACCAAAGACAATATTTCGGTAAAGGTAAATGCGGTTATCTATTACAAAATATCGGCTGCTGATAAAGCGGTTATAGAAGTAGAAGATTTCTTTAATGCCGTATCTCAATTAGCCCAAACTACCATGCGAAACGTAGTGGGCGAGGTAAGCTTAGACGAACTTTTATCGCAACGCGATCAAGTCGCTGAGAGAATTCGATCTATCGTCGATGAGGCCACAGACGCTTGGGGTGTGGCGGTATCGTCGGTGGAGCTCAAAGACGTAACGCTACCCGAAGAACTCAAACGAGTAATAGGAAAACAAGCTGAAGCCGAGAGGGAAAAAAGAGCGGTAATAATGAAAGCCGAAGGTGAGGTTATTGCCGCCAACAATCTTGCAACTGCCGCTAAAACGTTGTCGTCATCGGATGGAGCAATTCACTTAAGGACATTAAACACCATAAATGACGTAAGTTCAGACCAATCAAATACCATAATTTTTGCTGTTCCTATAGAAGTTTTAAAAGCCGTCGAGCGTTTTGGCAGAAAATAATCCGCAGTTTATTGACGAGGGGTTAAAGAAGATTATTGAGGGTACAGAACATTAAACAAATGTTATAAAAACTTTACCAGTAGGTTATTAAATGGAGCAAATACATATAGAAAGTGAAAACGAAGATCAAGACAGATATGTTTTTAGCGTTAACGTAAAGGAATATAACTATCAGGTAACTTTGTCTAAAAGTTACTACGAACAACTTTCCCAAAACAAAGTAACACCTAAAGAGCTGGTTAAACTTTCTTTTGAATTTTTGTTAAGTCGCGAAGGCCCGGAAAGCATTTTAAGACAGTTCGACGCTTCTGTAATTACACACTATTTTAAAGATTTCGAAGAAGTTATGCAGGATAAATTAAAACATTTGTAAAAGAAAAATTAGCACTCAATATTGACGAGTGCTAATTTTAAGATTAAAATAACTTATATGAGTTTATTAATTCCCACAGTAATAGAAACCGACGGTCGTATAGAGCGAGCATATGACATATACAGCCGTCTACTAAAAGATAGAATTATATTTTTGGGTGACGAAGTAAACCAGCATACCGCTAATTTGGTAGTAGCGCAGATGTTGTTCTTAGAAGCCGAAGACCCAAAAAAAGATATAACATTTTACATCAATAGCCAAGGAGGGAGCATTTATGACGGCATGGCCATCTACGATACCATGCGGTTTGTTAAATGTGACGTGCAGACCGTAGGTGTTGGTATGCAGGCTAGTATGGGTGCTATTTTATTAAGTAGTGGCACAAAAGGTAAGCGTTTACTGTTACCTCACAGCAAGGTAATGATTCATCAGCCGACCAGCGGTACCAAGGGTAGAATTACCGATATGGAAATTGATCTTAAAGAAGGCTTAAAAGCTAAGAAGCTGTTAAATGAGATTTTAGCAAAGAACACCGGTAAAAAGCTGTCCAAAATTGAGATTGATGTTGAAAGAGATTATTGGATGAGCGCCGAAGAAGCAGTGGAATACGGTCTGGCAGATAAAGTGATAAGCAAAAGAAGTTAAAGCCGGTAAACAAGTTGGGTAAACAATATTTTAAGACTTTAACGCCCGAAGAGATTTGCGTTAACGATAAACCGTATAGAATACAAAGACTTACCGGTTTTGACGAACTAGTAGCCCATCCGAGTGACGAAGATCAGACCCTGGACTATATTTACACAGTGAGAGCCAATCGCCATGCGACATCTGTCCGAGAAGTGGCTAAAAAGACTTTTGGCAATAATTTACCGGAAGGATTTAGAACCGAAAATTTTTTGGCGAAAATTATGGATCTAGGCAAACACTGTTTAATTGGTGTAATTGACGTCAGCAATAGCGAAAGAGAAAATAACTGGGGTTTAAAAATTGTCGCTGAAGTTTCTAAGAAGCCTGGGTTTTTATCTAAAGAATTTGAATATCAGCAGTTTGGAGACATTGACCACGGAGAAGGGGAAGGTCAGTTAATTCACTATTCCGTGACAAAATTTGCTCTTAATAGTTTTATTAATAAAAGACATAAAAGCAGAGTAAGGCCTACTGATCTCGATTGAAAAACTTACAAAAATGAAAAATAATTTGACAAACTTTTTACAACGATTCAGAATATTAACCAAGAAGTAGATTGCTGGGCAGTGCTCGCGTGTCTTTGTAAAGCGTTGTATCGAAAGCCCCGCTAGGGTTGACTTCAATATCAAAAAAATTGAAAGACATCAACATAACCATAAGGGGAGCAAAATTTTAGTATGGCGAAAGCAAGCGCTACTGCATCACCTGCCAGTCGCAGGGTATTTTATACTAAACATCAAGATATTGAACTCCCAAATCTAATCGACCACCAAATCAGAAGTTTCAACTGGTTTGTAGAAGAGGGTTTGGGTGAACTATTGGCCGAAATCAGCCCAATAGAGGACTACACCGGACAAAAACTTACCTTAAGTTTTAAGAGTTGTTATTTTGACGAACCAAAAATGACAGAAATCGAAGCCCGTGAAGATAACACCAGCTATGAGGCTTCACTAAAGGCTTTAGTCGAGCTCAAAAATAAAGTAACCGGTGAAGTTAAAGAAAGCGAAATCTACCTAGGCGATTACCCTTGGATGACCAGCCGCGGTACTTTTATCATCAATGGCGCCGAGCGGGTGGTTGTCAGTCAGCTAATCCGAAGCCCAGGAGTATTCTTTAAAAGCGAAAATATCGGCGGGCAAAAATTATACACGGCGAAAGTAATACCCAATCGTGGTGCCTGGCTGGAATTTGAAACAGCTTCTACCGGGGCGTTGTATGTAAAAATTGACAGACGACGAAAAATTGCCGTCACAACTTTGCTAAAGGCTCTTGGAATGAGCGTAGGGGCTATCAAAGAGGCTGTTAAACACGTGGACACTGGTAAGTTAAATTACATTGACGCTACCCTAGAAAAAGATCCTTCTAAGAGCGGTGGCGAAGCTTTAATAGAAGTATACAGACGATTGCGTCCTGGAGACTTGGCTACCATAGAA
>JAGOOV010000036.1 GCA_017992295.1 Candidatus Saccharimonadota bacterium | reverse complement strand
CTACTTTGAGTGGTAAATTTTTCCCTGTCAGCGGCGGTGACGGCAGGGGTGTCATTGTTGAGAAAATCCTTGACCTGGTAGTCAACCTCTTACCTAGCCCAATCGATAGGGAAAGTGTTTGGGGGACACATCCTAAATCAGGCGAAGAAATAGAAAGAAAGCCTACAGACAAAGAACCATTTTGTGCTCTAGCTTTTAAGATAGCTACCGATCAGTTTGTAGGTAAGCTGGCCTACTTTAGAGTTTACTCTGGCAAGATTAAATCCGGGACTTATGTTTTAAATGCATCTACAGGCGAAAAAGAACGAGTAGGGCGAATTGTTCGCATGCACGCCGATAAACGCGAAGATGTTACAGAAGTAGGTGCTGGAGACATTGCTGCAATTGTCGGGTTGAAGGGTACGACTACCGGAAATACACTGTGCGATGCCCCTCATCCGATAATTTTGGAGAGTATCACTTTCCCGGAGCCACCAGTGAGTATTGCCATCGAACCGGCTACTAAAGCCGATCAAGAAAAAATGAGTTTAGCCTTGCAGCGCTTAGCCGAAGAAGATCCTACTTTTCGAATCAAGGTAGATCACGAAACCGGTCAGACTATTATTAGCGGCATGGGCGAACTACACCTGGAAATAATTGTTGATCGTATGAAGCGCGAATTCAGCGTAGAAGCGAGTGTCGGTGCGCCGCAAGTGGCCTATCGTGAAACTATCACTAAAGACGGGGTAGAGGTCCAGGGTAAGTTCATCCGTCAATCTGGCGGTAGAGGTCAATATGGTGACGTTTGGCTGAGGTTGTTTAAAAATGAGGCCGGGAAGGGCTTTGAGTTCATAAACAGTATCAAGGGGGGTGTTATACCCAGCGAGTATATACCAGCCGTTAGAACTGGAGTCGAAGAGGCAATGGCTAGCGGTGTTTTGGCCGGCTATCCGGTGGTAGATTTAAAGGTTGAACTCTATTTTGGCAGTTACCACGATGTCGACTCTTCGGAACTGGCTTTTAAGATAGCCGGAAGTATTGCACTACAAGACGGCGTAAAAAAAGCCGACCCTGTTTTACTGGAACCGATAATGAAATTGGTAGTAGTAACGCCAGAAGAATTTATGGGTGATGTCATTGGCGATTTAAATTCTAAACGAGGACGAATCGATAAAATGGAAGACCTAACCTCGGGAATTAAAGAAATTACAGCCTTCGTACCGCTCGGAGAAATGTTTGGCTATACTACAACGCTACGCTCTAATACTAAAGGGCGCGCTAGCTCCTCAATGGAATTAGACCACTACGCTCAAGTACCGCATCACGTAGCCGAGGCAATCATTGCTAAAAACGCTAAGTAAATATGAGTCACCTACAAGAAAACTAACTCGTCTTCAAGGCACAACCAAGTGGTCTAAATGGACCGCATATTAAAAAATGGTTATATACCACTTTACAAACAGATACTTAATTGGTTACAATTCACTAGTAGCTCGTTAAGAGTGGAGTGCTCGTAACGAATAAAAAACAAAGTAGCAATTTTAAGGAGATTAAATGGCAGACACATTTAAAAGAGATAAGGCGCACGTAAACGTGGGGACCATGGGGCACGTTGACCACGGCAAAACTACTCTTACGTCCGCAATCACACAGGTATTGTCAAAGCGCTTACCAAGCGATATAAATAAACCTATAGCTTTTGATCAAATAGACAATGCACCGGAAGAAAAGGCACGGGGTATCACTATTGCCACTTCTCACCAAGAGTATGAGAGTGAAAAGCGCCACTATGCGCATGTTGATATGCCAGGGCATGCCGACTACATCAAAAATATGATTACCGGGGCAGCTCAAATTGATGGCGCTATTTTAGTGGTCTCGGCTGCGGATGGCCCTATGCCCCAAACTCGCGAACACGTCTTGCTAGCTCACCAGGTTAATGTTCCCTATATCATCGTGTATCTGAACAAGATGGACTTGGCTGATCCGGAACTAGTCGAGTTGGTAGAAATGGATATCAGAGAGCTACTCAAGAAATTTGAATTTGATGAAAATGCTCCCATTATTAAGGGTAGTGCTACCAAGGCTCTAGAGGGTAGCAAAGAGGACGAAGACTCGATCATGGAGCTAATCAAGGCTATGGATGAATATATTCCCGAGCCTAAGCGTGATTTAGACAAGCCCTTTAGAATGGCTATTGAGGACGTATTTAGCATAAAGGGTCGAGGCACGGTGGCAACCGGTCGTATTGACCAAGGAGTGGTCAAAATTAACGATGAAGTTGAAATTGTCGGTATTCGTCCAACTAAAAAGACGGTTGTTACCGGTGTGGAGATGTTTAAGAAAAGCTTAGACCAGGGCCAAGCCGGTGATAACGTTGGAGTATTGCTTCGGGGGATAGAGCGTGAAGATATTGAACGGGGTCAGGTGTTGTGTAAACCGGGTTCAATCACGCCTCATACCGAATTTGATGGTGAAGTGTACATCTTAACTAAAGAAGAAGGCGGTCGTCATACTCCATTCTTCAAAGGGTATAAGCCGCAGTTTTATTTCCAAACCACTGATGTCACGGGTGAAGTTGAGCTTCCGGCAGATAAGGAAATGGTGATGCCAGGTGATACAGTCACCTTCAAGGTTAAGTTGTTGGCGCCAATTGCTATGGAACAGGGAACTCGTTTTGCTATTCGCGAGGGTGGCAGGACTGTCGGTGCCGGAGTAGTTACGAAGATAGTCAAGTAACAAGCAAGATTAAATCCATGACTGACGCACCTTCCCCAAAAACTACCAGTCAAATAGGTAAACAACGCATTCGTATCCGCCTGAAAGCTTACGATCATAAAGTTATAGATCAGTCTGCTAAGCAGATAGTGGACACTGCTTTACGAACCGGCGCTAACATCGCCGGCCCGATACCTCTGCCGACTAGAAAAACAATCTATACGGTGGTTAAGAGTCCGCATATTTACAAAAAAGGCAGGGAACAGTTCGAGATGCGGATACATAAGCGTTTAATAGACATCACAGAACCGACTCCAAAGACAATCGACAGTTTAATGAACTTGTCGTTGCCGGCCGGGTGTGACGCCGAAATCAAGATGTAGCTATTTGTTTGCGCTAAGTGTTGTGCCAAAGAAAAACCGCCTGAAAAGGCGGTTTTTCTAGATGAGAGCGAACTCACCTCCCCGCTAGCTTAATTAAGCCATTCCTCAAAAATATAACTTACAAAAAGGGGCTAATTTAGCGATTTACAACAATTTACCTATAATAAAACCTAAGCCATGAAAAAAAGAAGCAGTAAAATCAAAAACGCTTTTGCTAAAGTGCATTTTTTGTGGTTTGTAGTGCTGGCCGTAGGTACGCTAATTATTATTTGGTTGTTGCCAATAGACGAAAAGTTAAACGAAGTTAATGCACCTAACCTTAATGCTCAAAAGTATGTAATGTCAAAAGACTATAAAATAGCCGTCGAAGATGGTTTTTTATACAGGATAAATCGTACTAATTTTGGAGGATTAAAGGCAGTCACTATCAAACAGACTGCTCCGATAAGTGAGGTCAATATTACGGTAAAAAAGCCAACAAGTGCTACTCTCAATATTTTGAATGCTACTGACTACACCAAAATCTATCTCAATGGGCGGTCGCTTGACACAAAGCTTTATCCTGCGAATATTTATTATAGTAAAAATCTGAACGACAAACGTGCGATTTTAAGTTATATAAGATCTAGCGAAGTCTTAACCGAGCCTAAGGGCGCTTATGTAACTCTCAGTTTAAAGCGTGGAGAAAACGAAATAAAACTGATTACAGAAAAAGAAGGGCGGGAGTTAAAGTTTAATGTTGCCTCGGATTTTCACTCTGGATATACAATCGGTTTAATAGGCTTAGCCGAGATGCTTCAAGACAATCCCGACTTTATTATTTTAAACGGTGATATTGTAGATTATGGCAACAAAGCCGAATACATATTAGTGTCAGCTTTGACCGAACTGAGCCCCATACCGATTTATACCAATATTGGTAACCATGAGAATTGGCAAAACGGTAAAAAGTTTTACCAAAACTACTTTGGTCCCTTTAATAAAAGTTTTGTTTATAAAGACGCACTTTTTGTTTTTTTGGATAATCATACGGGGCGTATTTCCGACAAGCAATTTAAATGGCTCGATGAGGTATTAAGAAACGCCCAAGAAAAACATAAATTTGTTTTTACGCACATGCCTGCTATTGACGCTCATTCTGAAAAGTTCGATTCAACTAAATATAAATATCCAGAAATGGCACACAACATGTATCAAAAGGCAGAGAGCGACCGCTTAATCTCGGTACTTGACAACAACCACGCCGACGTTTTATTTAGCGGTCACAACCACATATATAATCAGTTTGGGGTTTCAACCTTTATTCAGGCTAACTCCGGAACATTGGGTGGCAAAACGAGCACCGTGGACGAAGTAGCGTACCTGAAAGTCAGAGTTGATGATAAAAAAATCTCTATTGACAAAGCGGAATTGGCTAACGGTGCTGGCAGTTTCAACAAAGAACATGATGATCGTCTACTATTAATTAAGACTATTGCAAAACCGTTTATATACGATAAGCGAAACAGCATAATGTTCTCATTGTTAGCGGTGATTACAGTATCAGGGCTATTTGTTTTTAGCCGAATAAAAATTAAATAAGTTGGGCATAGTATAATTATAAACTTATGGAGGAATAAATGGATCAAGAACAACCTAACCAAAAACTAAACTTCACGATAGACCCCAATAAATCGCCTGTCTATCAAGTCGATAGCTATTTAATAGGATCCAATGACCACAACGTAACTTTTAGCTTTGCTCAAAGCGTGCTAGGCAGTAACCAACAAAACGTAATATCAAGGGTTGCTCTAACTAGAACCCAAGCTAAAGATTTCTTAAAAAATTTAAATGACCACATAGAGAAATTTGAAGTTTAATTATTTTAAAAATACGATAGTAATATTGCCGTCACTGACAAAATGATTAATAGGCTTTGGAATACCGGTTAACAACTGGCCCGAATGGTAGTTTTCGATTGACTGCACAAAGCCCGCTTTTTTTAATGAGCTTACTATATAGTCTCTTTCGCAGTCGGTATCGTTGTTGGTAGCGTGAGTTATTTGAAAGGTGTCTTTTCTGTAGCCTAAACCAGTGTCTTCGGTAGCCGCTCCTAACCATACTGAAGCTCTTTCAAGATCGGGGGCGTGAGCTATATGCCAGATGTCTTTTGTTGATAATTTGGTAAAGATATTTTCATCTATTCCCCAAAAACGGACGTGGTGCCGATAACGCGGACCACGGCCGGTTTGTTTTTGAAAACCGATGTCCTGTTTGCGTCCAAACAGATATAGAGAGCTAAACGGAGCTGTTTTGTATGGTTTATTAACGATAAAACAAACAATGTGTTTAACTAAATTTTTTGGGTTATTTTGATCGGCAATATACCAACCACTTTTTAAGAACGCTCTACTAAGCTTAGAGTAATCGCCAACTAAAATTAAATTAACGGGATCCAGCGGTAACCCATCCGGAGTTAAGGCATATCTAGGGATGTGTTTTTTACCGATTAAAAGTACCTTGAATCTAATACTGAAGGGGAATATCAGATAGGCACTCAAGATGTAGACAATCAATACACCCCAAAGCCAGCCAGTTTTGTTAGTAAAGAACGGTAAAACGTTAAAAAAGATTAAATACAAAATGAACAGCGGGAATAATATGTTAAAAATTCTTATTAATATCCTAGTGTAAAGGTTAAAAACTTTGTGAAATAACGACATATGTTTTATTTGCCTAAACAATATGGTGAATAGCCGCTATTTTGATAGCCCAATAAACAGTAGCTCGTCTTTTATAGGCTTTTTGAAGCGGTTATATAACAGCGTTTTTAGTCTAGCAAAAAACATCTACGCGTAGCAAAAGAGCATAGGAAGTGGCTTTTTCTTGACTACAAGTGATCGGTTTGCTAAACTACCCACGAGATTGTATCGTTACTTGGTGAGTCGGTAAGTCTGTTGACTAACAGAAACTGTCGTTCCACCAAGTGTTTTTGTGCCTAGGGGCAATCGAAAGTAAATGCTCAATGGGCTTAATACTATCTTTAAAGAAGGAATATGAATTGAAGGCGCTAATTACCAGAAAAATAGGAATGTCGAGCGTCGTCGGGAGTGACGGTGAGTTACTTGGCGTGACTTTGCTTTCAGTTAAAGATAATACTATCACCGATGTCAAGACTAACGAAAAGCACGGTTATCAAGCCGTGCAACTAGGTTTCGAAACTGCCAAAAGATTGTCGAAACCTCTGATGGGCCAGTTTAAAAAAGCCAAGGTGTTGCCCAAGATAGTCAGAGAGTTTCATACGAATGAAGATGTCAGTGAATTGAAAATAGGTGACAAAATTGAAATCGATACATTTAGTGTCGGAGATAAGGTAGATGTTACCGGGTTGTCTAAGGGCAAGGGTTTTGCTGGTACGATTAAGAGGCATAATTTTCATCGCGGCCGCAAAACACACGGAGGTCAATCTTATAGGCGACCGGGCTCGATTGGTTCTATGTATCCCCAAAAGATATTTAAGGGTAAAAAGATGGCTGGACATGTGGGACACAATCAAGTCACGGTCAAAAATTTACAAGTGGCCATCGTAGATAAAGAGAATAATGTCATTGGGGTGATTGGCGCCATTCCAGGGCCACGCAAAGGAATAGTATTGTTAAAGGAAGCAAGTAAATGACAACCCAGGTTTTCAGCTCAAAAGGAAACAAGTTGACATCTTCGGTAAAGTTGCCCAAAGAGATCTTTGGTGTTGAAATTAAAAATCATCAACTGTTAAAGGACGTTTATGTGGCGAACTTGGCGAACAAAAGACCACCTTTAGCTAAAACGCTATCTAGGGGCGAAGTTAGAGGCGGCGGGGCTAAGCCCTGGCGACAAAAAGGTACCGGACGAGCACGGGTTGGATCTACTCGTAACCCCATCTGGCGGGGCGGCGGGGTTGTTTTCGGCCCTAAAGGAGCCGAGAATTATAGTAAAAAGGTTAATGTTAGGGCCAAACGAAGAGCTTTATCGCAAGCTCTAACGCTGGCTGATAAAGCTAACAAAATTATAGTGCTGGAGTCTTTTGATACTACAGGAAAAACTAAGGATACGATCAAGTTGATGGATAAAGTTGGAGCAAAACGAAAAGTTTTGTTGGTATTAGATGCGGTTGACAAAACAAAAAAGCTGGCGACCAACAACTTGTCGGATGTCTGTCTAAAATGTGCTAGGCAACTTAGTGTTAACGATGTGCTAGATGCTGATACGCTAATCTTAACAAAAGGGTCAATTGAGCTAATTGAAGCTTGGCTTGGGAGATAACGATGAATTTAATAGCCGTACCGCGATATAGTGAAAAATCGTTTGCTCAAGCTAAAGATAATGTCTACACGTTCGATGTGCCTTTAGATGCTAATAAAATCACTGTCAAGAAAGCTATCGAGGAACAGTTTGGAGTGAAAGTTATTAGCGTTAATATCAATAAGGTTAGCGGCAAGGTTAAAAAAACCGTTCGGAAGAGGGGCAGACAAGTGACGGGCAAGAGGTCTGATTACAAGAAAGCTTATGTAGCCGTGGCTGAAGGTCAATCTATTTCAGTGTTTGCGTCTGCCCAGGAAGAGGATAAAGCGTAGGAGTAAGTTGATATGGCTATAAAATTACTTAAACCCACTACGCCCGGCTTAAGAGGAATGACATCTCGAGATTTTGACGGTATTACCACGAAAAAGCCCCTAAGAAGTCTGCTCAGAGTAAATAAGAAAACTGCCGGACGAAATAATCAGGGTAGAATTACTACTAGACATAAAGGCGGTGGGGTTAAGCGATTTTATCGAATGATTGATTTTAAATCTCACTTAGGCACCAAAGCCACTGTCGAAACCATAGAGTATGATCCCAACAGAACTGCCCATATCGCTCGAGTTAAGTACGAGAACGGGAAGAGAGGCTACATCTTAGCAACAGCTGGAATGAAGGTAGGCAAAAGAATTGAGTTTAACGAAGAGGGAGCTATTAAGAGCGGTAATCGCTTGAAGTTAAAGAATATTCCAGCCGGCACTTCTATCCATGCGATAGAACTGCAACCGGGACGAGGAGCTCAAATTGTCCGAAGCGCTGGAAATAGTGCACGGT
>JAGOOV010000035.1 GCA_017992295.1 Candidatus Saccharimonadota bacterium | reverse complement strand
TATAAATGCTAAACTCAAAGTCCCAGATATGGTTTTGAAGATTCTTGTTTTAATTGAGCTCCCCCATAAGCACAATTATAGACTAAAAGTTTTTTAGGAATAGAAGAGAGGGTTGAGCAATCGGTGTAGTAACATGACACCCCAGGAAATGCTATACATTGCGAACCGCCACTTTGTTATTTACTGAAAGTGTTAAGCCGCAGTCCAATCTTGTATTTATCTGTAAATATACTAGAGCCTCATTATTCCTAGTAAAAATAAGAAAACTTGTTTTTGTTTTTAATGAGCTTTCTTAAATTAAATAGGAGTTTTAACTAATGAAAAGGGCAATATAAGAATTTTATACTTGGCACCCCAGGAGGGACTCGAACCCCCGACCTTGACGTTAGAACCGTCTTGCTCTATCCAACTGAGCTACTGGGGCGCATCAGAATTGGCTATCAGCTTTCATAATTTGTTTCATCAAATTATATATGGCTTTTGGCAATTCTTCCTATCAATTTACCAAATCAAGCTACAGCTATTCGATAAACCGACACACCTGCCAATGTCAAATGTACTGGTGCGGGTAGGGAGAATCGAACTCCCATCTCAAGTTTGGAAAACTTGCATACTAGCCGCTGTACTATACCCGCGAACAGGGGTAATTATATCATATAGATATAAAGACATTTACTAATCAAAATATTTGACCACAACGCATATACTTAATGTAATTCACTTATAAAGCATAACCACAAAGAGGAACAAAATGTTTAGAAAATTAAAAAAATTAAACAGTGCCGCTTTTACACATCTGCAATTGATTCTAGTGGCGGTATTAGTAATAGGCGCGATAGCTGGAGTGGGGACGTATGTAATTTCACAATCTAAAGCTGCCAAAAAACTTTCGAACAAATGGGCAGATTGCTATACACAATGGATGGATTTTTGGGTCATTGCTAGGCAAGGGGACGCTGACGCCAGCTTTAAAGGCCCGGCTGTAGATTATATTGTTATTGAGCTCGATAAATTTGCTAAAAAGAGATTTTATGGTAATGAAGCTATATTAAAATATAAATATCCAAAAGTGGAAAAAAAGACCTGGAGAACGGCCACCTTCTCTTTATATTGCCCTAACGCAAAAAATCCCAAAACAGGATCGCACTGGAGAACAGAAGTTCGCGGCGCCTGGCAACTTCCATAATAGTGATTTTTCTACAATTCGTGGAGGGTTCTTATATCGGCGCCAAGCCCACGTAAACGCTCAGACAAAGCTTCATAGCCTCTGTTTATAGAATATACATTGCGAAGCATTGAGCGGCCAGGTGCGGCCAACATAGCCACCAATATGATGGTTGCCGGCCTGAGCGCCGGTGGGCAGATAACCTCGGCTGGTCTAAACTTAACAGGCCCGGATATCATTACTCGATGGGGATCTAATAACCTAACTTTGCCACCTAATTTATTAAGTTCGGTGAAATATATTGCTCTATCTTCGTAAGGCCAATCGTGTATTAAAGTTTCGCCGTTAGCTAACGAACATATTGGGACAAAAAAAGGCAAATTGTCCATATTAATACCCGGATAAGGCATAGGGCTGATTTTGTCGTCTAATGATTTTAGTAAACCGTGTTTAAATGTTGTTATGTCGGCCAGGCGTGTATGACCGTTTTTTGCCAGATACACCGGGCCTATATCGAAACGCAACCCCATTTTTCTTAACTTCAGTAGTTCCAATTCCAAAAAATCAATAGCGCAACGTCTGACGGTGATACTAGAATTAGTTACCGCGGCTGTCGCAATAAACAACATAGCCTCTAGAGGGTCTTCGGCTGGGCTGTAGCGTACTCTCTTATTAATTGATTTTACGCCCTGAACCACCAAAGTGCTGGTACCTATACCACTAATCTTTACTCCTAATTTTCTTAAGAATAAGCAGGTATCTTGTACCATATAGTTTGATGACGCAAACTTAATTGTTGTTTTGCCTTCGCTAATAGCTGCGGCCAATAATACATTCTCGGTAGCCGTATCGCCCATTTCGTACATAACTACCTGTTTGGGCAGTCGTTTTTTGACTTTTATTTGATACTCACTGGAAGTAGTTTTTATAGACACACCGAACTCTTCCAAAGCAAATTGATGAGCCGCTATGGTACGCTTGCCCAGGCTACAACCCCCGGCGTTGGGTAATGAAAACTCTTTATGATAATGCATCAGAGCACCGATAAACATAATAATGCTACGGGTTTTTTTGGCCGGTTCGGCATTAAGTTTATTTAGACGTAACGTTTGAGGCTGTTTTATTTCTAAATCGGAATCATTGACCCATCTAATTTTTACGCCAATACTTTGTAGAGTCTCAATTAACCGATAAACTTCTTCAATTTTAGGAACTTGCTCTAAATAGATAGTACCCTTGTTGAGTATAGAAGCCGCTAAGATTGCCACACTGGCATTTTTAGAAGACTTCATAGTTATTTCGCCTTTAAGCTCTTTTCCGCCTTCGATATCGAAACCCAAAGTAGAGGAGTTTAATTTAACTATGTCGCGCCCTAAAGCTGTGCTGATTCGACTAATAGTATCTAGGCTTAGGTTTTGCTTTCCTTGTTCAATTCGATTTACTGCCGATTGACTGGTGCCTAACCGCTTGGCGAACTCGGCTTGAGTTAGGCCTCTTTCTTGTCTTATTTGGCTAATTAAACGGCCTATTTTTAAATTTTTGGAATTCATTCGTGTATAAATAATATCATTTATGGTAATAATAGTCAGCCACCAATTAAATGGGGTATACTATCGCACAAGATGTTGAGAGACCAAAAACTAAACTTTTTATTAAAGGCGGAAGAAAAGCGCCAAATTACCGGGCTGGAATTAATTCCGTCAGAAAACTATGTTAGCAAAGACGTTTTAAATGCCCTGGGCAGTGTTTTTACCAATAAGTATTCCGAAGGTTACCCGGGAAAGCGCTATTACGGCGGTCAGCAAAACACTGATCAGGTAGAGAATACTGCCATAGACTTAGCAAAAAAGTTGTTTAGAGCCGATCACGCCAACGTACAGTTGCACTCTGGCGCTCAAGCTAATGAGTGCGTTTATCACTCCTGGCTTGATTTAGGCGATACGATAATGGCGATGGATTTAAGTCATGGAGGCCACTTGACCCATGGTCACCCTAACACAATTTTAGCCAGGCAATACAGATTTATTACCTACAAAATAAAAGATCTCGAGACAGGGAGCTTGGATTACGACCAAATGCTTCGTTCGGCAAAAAAGTATAAGCCAAAAATAATTTTAGCTGGTTTTTCTTCTTTTCCCCGCAATTTAGATTACGCAAAATTTGTTGAAATCGGTAGGCAAGTAGGGGCTGTTTTGGTCGCCGATATAGCCCATTTAGCCGGATTAATTGCTGGCGGTGTTCAAGAGAATCCGCTAGATTTTGGCTTTCATGTTTTGAGCAGTACTACTCATAAAACACTACGTGGCCCCAGGGGCGGCTTGATACTAAGCAAAGGAGTAGCTGGCAACCCGCTTAAACCCATAGCCAAAAAGATTAAAAATTTACCGACTTTAATTGACCGCACGGTTTTTCCGGGAGTTCAGGGCGGACCTCACATGAACACAATTTTGGCTAAAGCTGTTGCTTTGAGTGAGGCCGACACTCCAGAGTTTAAGCAATATGCAAAGAGTATAGTTAATAACGCTTCAAAACTGGCCAACGAACTGATGAATAGAGGCGTTAAGCTGGTAACCAATGGCACCGATAATCATTTAATTTTGATAGACGTAAAGACAAGCTTTGGTATTGACGGTTTACTTGCAGAGCAAACCCTAGATAAAATCGGGCTGACGGTAAATAAAAACTCAATACCCGAGGATAAGTTGCCCAAATTTGCTCCCAGTGGCATACGTATAGGCACTCCAGCGATTACTACCAGAAACTTAGGCTCAGAACAGATGATTTTACTGGCCGAGTGGATACAAAAAGCTCTTAAAAATACCAATAACGATAAGTTGTTAAAAAATATCAAAAATTCGGTACAAGAATTGGCAAAGCAATTTCCTCCACCGACAATTTAGGTAGCTGATTTTTTAATATATTTTTTAATTTTATAAATAGCCGAGCTAGTAGTGCACGTATCTAACCACTTATAAGTTGGGTGTGATTTGGGACTAGTCACAATTTCGATAATGGCTTCATTCTCTAGAGGTGTTTTTAGGGCTACATATTTTCCATTCATTCTGCCACCACTGGCTTTTTCGCCGATTTCGCCGTGAATGGCGTATGCAAAATCGAGTATCGTAGCACCTTTTGGCAAGTCTATTACGTCCCCCTTAGGGGTAAAAACGAATATTCTGTCTTGTATAAAGTCGGTACTTAACCTCTTTAGGTATTCATTAGGCGTTAATTCCGCTTTTTGAAATTTTCGCAGTTGATCAATCCACGCAAAACTTTCCTTGTAGTCTCTGCCGTGGATTTGCTGCATTTTATAACTGTGATGACTGGCAATACCATATTCGTCAAATTCATGCATTTCAACAGTTCTTATTTGTATTTCAACCATCAGCCCGTCGCCACTAAAAACAGCAGTGTGCAGGCTTTGATAGCCATTGGGCTTTGGTACTGCGATAAAATCCTTTATTCTACCAGGAGCGGGACGCCAGTGTTTATGTACGGCACCCAAAGCTTGATAACAGTCCTTAACATCTTTAACAATAGCCCGGAGTGCTACCAAATCGTAAATAAGTTCTACATTCCAATTGTAGCGTTCTAATTTTTTAAAAAGGCTATAAACACCCTTGACTCGTTTATCTATCGTTGGGCCGTAACCGAGGGCTCCTTGCAAATCTACATTCAAGTCGCGATACATCCTGGTGATGGTGGCGGAACTCTTTTTTAGTTGAAAATCCATTAGCTCTTTAGTTTTCTTGTAGTCTTTAGGATAAGCGTACGGAAAAGCCAAATCGTTAATGGTGCCAACCAGTTTGCCCATACCGAGTCTGGAGGCTAAAGGTGCAAATATCATAATACTTTCTAAGGCTATATTTTTTTGTTTTTCCAAACTTAGATGTTCTAAAGTTTCTAAATTGTGCCAACGATCGGCTAGTTTTAAAATGACTACTCTTAAATCATTAGCGACAGAAACAAAAAAACGTCGCAAGGATTCAACGTGGCGTTCGTTACCCAAGTAATGCACTTTATCTAGCTTGCTTACCCCATCGACCAGCTCGGCAATTTCACTACCAAAGTTTTCGGCTATCTCTTTAGTAGTGATGCCAGTGTCTTCTATGGTGTCGTGAAGTAAGGCCGCGCAAATTAAAGGCGCGTCCATGTCTAGGTCAATAATATGATTGGCCACAGCCAGGCAGTGTTCACTAAAGTAATCTCCACCACTTTTCCTTAACTGTCCCTTGTGAGCTTGTTTTGCAAAATCGTAAGCATTCGAAATGATACCCAACTCTTTCTTGGTTATCGCGGGCATTTTGGTCTTTATACGTGATAAAAAACTATTTTTACTTAATACTTGTGCCATTAAACAATATCCGGTTCTAAACAGAGCTTAACGCCAAATTTTTTGTACACTGTGTCAACTACGTACAGATAAACGGTTTCTAAATCTTTGAAACCTTTAGCACCCTCATTAACCAAAACTAAAGCTTGTTTATCGTAAACCCATATCCCGTTTTTTCGATAGCCTTTTAAACCTGCCTCTTCAATCATCCAGCCGGCAGCTAACTTAACTTTGTCATCAGATTGCGGATAAGTGGGCAGGTTGGGATAATCTTTAATCAGGGATTGAGCTTTTTTAGAAGAAACCACCGGATTTTTAAAAAAGGAGCCCGAGTTAGCCAGTTTAAGCGGATTAGGCAGCTTAGCCGTTCTGATAATTTTAAGGGCGTTGCGTACATCGATTGGTTTTGGTTTTGTTATGTTAGTATCTTTTAATTGCTTAGCTATTGCTTGGTATTCCGGAATTTTATAATTGCTGGGAGTTTTATTTAAGCGTAACCTAATTTTAGTAATTATATACTTGCCCCAATCATAGCTTTTAAAACGACTGTTTCTATAGTCAAAATCGCACTCCTTATTGCTAAATTCAACAAATCGATTATTTTCCATATCGTAGGCTCTGACACTTTCCAAAGTATCTTTTATCTCTTGCCCATAAGCTCCAACGTTGTTTATAGGAGTCGCTCCGGTCCGCCCCGGTATGTAAGACATCGATTCGATTCCGCAATAACTCTTGTTAAGAGTATCTTGTACAATCTTATCCCAAACTTCTCCGGAGCCAATCTCGACTATGTCGTTTGTTGCATCTATATTAAAACCCATGATTCTATTTAAAATAACCAGTCCGTTAAAACCGCGGTCTTTAAATATGACATTGGAGCCTCCACCCAACGTCATAATTGGTAAATTATTGTCTTTGGCGTAGCAGCGGGCTTCACTTAATTGGCTCTCGGAATCGATTTTAACCAGGGCTTTAGCCGGGCCGCCTATACCCATCGTAACGTATTTTGATAATAATACTTCTGTCTGTATATTCATTATAAAAAGTATAACCCGAAACACTTGTAACCGGTTAGTTTAAGCCTCATAATGGTAAGACTAGGAGGTTACATGAATATCGAAAAACAGCCGTTCCAAGATTTTGGCAAGCGATTAAAGCTATTAAGACTTAAGGCGAAAGAGACTGTTGATGATTTGTCGGGGGCGGTAGAAGTGGACGTAAGCTATATACACGATATCGAAGCCGGCAAGACTCAGCCTAGCGAAGACATTGTGTCACTGCTTATCAACCATTTTTCTTTAGACAAACAGGAAGCTGCCAAGGTGTGGAAATTGGCGGGTTATAAAGAGACCGCCAGCCTAAAAAGAAACAAAGTGTTAGTCCATACTGCTTTCATCAGTGCTGCCGACATCAAAGTGCTTTATACCGATATGGTTAATGTCAATGCCAACAGGTACGGTTTAATTATGGATTTCTTCCAAGGTTTCGGGTCTGATAATCAATCAATTGCTATTTCTCGAATTGGTATGAGCAGAGAACACGCCAAAAATCTGGTGAAAATTTTACAAAAAACGTTAGAATCCAGCGAAGATCCAAAAAGTAAAAAAGACAAAAAAACAAGTTAACAAACTGGCACGCCCGGAGGGATTCGAACCCCCGACCCTCTGTTCCGAAGACAGATGCTCTAATCCGCTGAGCTACGGGCGCAGGTTTTGCGCTTGCATAAGCACATAAATATCCAAGCAAGTATAATTAAACCACAAAGAGGAGTAAAAGATGAAACTAAAGTTAATCGACAAACACCAAGAGGTTGACAATATTCATACATTTATTTTCAAACCGCCCAAAAATATTTCTTGGTTGCCCGGACAATACATGCATGTTGTTTTAGAACACGACAATCCGGATGAGCGTGGGGTAGAGCGGTGGTTCACCATTGCCTCGCCGCCGTATTTAAAAAATATCAATATCACTACGCGTTATGCCGACAATTTGCAAAGCACTTTTAAAAAAACGCTTTTTAGTATGGACATTGGCGACACAATCTATGCCGACGAGCCGGAGGGCGATTTTGTAATTAATGACTTTACAAAAAAACATATTCTAATTGCCGGAGGTATTGGGATAACCCCGTTTTACGCGATGCTCAAGCAAATAGACCACAAAGGCACTGCAGTTAAGGCTGATTTAATATATTTAAGTCGCGACGATAACTTAGCTTTTATTGATGATTTTAGCGCCATGGAACATAAAAATTCTTTGTTTCATGTTCGTAAATTTGTTAAAGACAACAAAATAACAGACGAAGAGCTAAGCAACTTGGCTGAAGAACAAAACAGCCTGTTTTATGTTTCCGGACCCAAATCAATGGTGGGAAGTTATTTCGAAAAACTACAAAATATGGGCGTGTCTACAGACAGATTAAAAAAAGATTTCTTCCCGGGCTACCCGAATTATTAAAAACAACATTTGCTATTTGAAGACTAACAACCCTGCTTGCAAATTAAAATAAAGCAATTAATCAAAAACTTTAAAGTTGATCGGATACGAGAGAGATTTCAAGGGCAGGGCGATGGCGTTTTTAAGCCATCGCCCTGCCTCTATTTTTAGCGCTGAGGATGGGCTACCTCTCGAGGCCTGAGCCACCGGTTCCGGCGAACAGAGTTCCTGCTGCCGAGCCTCTCCATCTCCCTGATGGTGCGGCGACACTCTCTCA
>JAGOOV010000034.1 GCA_017992295.1 Candidatus Saccharimonadota bacterium | reverse complement strand
AATGGACTGATAAAAACCGACGACTATGACGCGCGTAGCGCAAGTGCCGTGATCGAAGGTTGGCAGAATGTAGATTGATAAATATCAAAGAGGTTGTTAGTTTAAATTCGAGCGCAATTAGGGAAGATGTGTTAAGGTGTTATAAAAAGTAAATTTATGAAAACTGAGGAAAGTTAGCAATGTATAAATCTTTTACTGCAGCAGACTATCGCAAAAATCTTGGCTTACCCGACAACTATGCAGTCAATGGCTTTTTGGTCTATGGAAACTATAAAAGTTACCCCTATGAACAGATGGAAAAGAGTTTAAAAAGGCTTGGTTACAAATACATAAAGTCAAAATTAGAACACGATTTTCTCGGCCCAATTTTTGATTTTGAGGTAAACAATAAAAGGTACTGGTTTGTTGTTGTTTACGGAAGCGCTTTGCTTAGCGAATACCTGCATTTTGCCTGCTTGTTTGGAAGTACCAAAAATTTGCTTTTGGGTAGTTGCGGCGGCTTAAAAAAAGGCGCTTCTAGTTTGGAAATAATCGTACCTGATTGGAGTTTTGCTAATGAAAGTTCCGCCAGCGCATATCAGCCCGACGCAAACAATAAATATGCTTCCGATAGACAGTTGAGTGGTAAATTGACTGCCGAGCTTACAAAAAGATATAAGTTCGAGGTGCATCGTGGACCTACAGTCACTCACCAAGCGATGATGGCCGAAAGTTGGGAAGATGTGGTGACTTGGTCGCAACAGGGTTACATAGGTGTCGAAATGGAGGCAGCGACGGTATTTGCTGTTTCTAATCACTTTAAAGTACCATCCGCTGCCGTGCTGAGAATTGGCGATAATCTTATTGAAAAAGAAACAGTTATCAGCGCGAGCTACGAAAAAACGCGGGAATTGCAAAGACAAATATCGCAAGGTGTGTTTGATGTAGCGTTGCGAGAATTGTTAGATAATTAAATTGTGGTAGCCGCGTGATGTGCGGGGCCGTTCTTTGCGCACGAATAGATTAAGAATGCAGTTCGCTGGGTGTTAGCGTTTATGTAACTATTTTTGTGCACGAAAAGGGTACCGCAAATGTTCAAAGCATATTACCGGGTAATCCTAACGATGAGGCGGCGCTAGTTCAACATGAGAAAATCCAGTCTGATAATTGCTTTAGGTGGTGGGATTACTACTAAGATTACCAGGGGCTAATTCGGTAACCATCAAATTAAACTAAAATCTATATTTAGGCGGATAAAAATCCGCCATCGACTGGTAAATATACGCCGTTGATGTAACTAGACAAATCACTTGCCAAAAATACAACCGCACGGGCTACTTCGTCGGCTTGGCCAAACCGCCCAAGAGGCAAGCGCTGATTAAACTCAACTCCTGTCTTTAGCAAGCTAAAACTCAGTTTAAACAGGGCTTGCTTGGCTAATTTAGTCGTGCCTGGCGTTTTAATACCGCCTGGCATTACCGAATTTACTCTAAAGTTATGACGACCATAGTCGCGTGCTAACGAACGTGTTAGCGACAAAACCGCGGCTTTGCTGGAGGCATAATGGGCTAAATCTGACTTAAAAGGTAGCATAGCCTCGATGGAAGAAGTATTAACAATAACCCCACCTTGTTTTAGGCGGCGCCTAATGAAATGCTGACACATCCAAAATATGGCTTGAAAGTTGGTATCCATAACGTGTTTTAAATAAGCCTCGTCAACCTCTAAAAAGTCTTTAAACGGAAAAATACCAGCGTTGTTTATGAGGATATCTGGCAATTGATTGTCTATGAGGTTAGACCAAAATTGGTCAATAGCGGTTTTGCTAGACAAGTCAAACACAAAAGTTTGGGTTTTTTCGGGATTCAATTGTTGACGTAAAGCTTCTAGCTCGTTGGCGTTAACATCTATTAGTAATAAATTAGCGCCTGCCTCGCCAAAACGTTTGGCAATAGCCAAGCCCATGCCGGCTGCCGCCCCTGTTACCAATACGGTTTTGTTATTAAACGATATTAAATCGACCAACGGAGTGTTGCTGTCGGTTTTGATTTCCTTGTAATTTATCATAAGTGAATTGTAGCACGACACCGGTTATGTTTATTTTGTTGACAAAAACTGATTTTAAAAGCACTTCGGTCTAGAATAGTAAGCATGAGCACTAAAGCTAAACTAAAACGAGCGCTAGGGCTACCACTTATTACGCTAATTGGACTCGGGAATATTCTTGGTGCCGGCATATATGTTTTGGTAGGTAAAGTAGCTGGTTTTGCCGGAGCCAGTACGATACTGGCTTTTATTTTGGCAATGATTACGGCAACTTTTACGGCTTTTTCTTATATGGAGCTGGCCGGTCGCTTTCCGGTAAGCGCCAGTGCCTCGGTGTATTTATATAGAGCCTTTAAGAAAAAATGGCTTTCGGTACTGGTGGGGTTGGCCTTGGTGCTGGGCGGCGTGGCTTCGGTTGCTGCTTTATCTCAGGGCTTTGCCGGTTATTTAAACTCTGTTGTTAGAATGCCTGTTCCTTTAGCTAGTGTTGGTTTGATTGTGATACTTGGATTAATAGCCATTAAGGGTATTGGCGATTCGGCTAAGTTCGCGGCTGTTTTTACGTTGGTTGAGGTGTTAGGGTTAGTGCTGGTTATTTGGTTTGGCCGTAGCGCTTTGGCGTCTGCAGAAATAGGGAAAATGCTAGTGATAGATCCGGCAGTTGGGATTTCTGGGCTTGTGGCCGGCGCTTTTATAGCTTTTTACGCGTTTATCGGCTTTGAAGATATTGTTAACATTGCCGAGGAGGTAAAATCGCCCAAAAAAACCATGCCTTGGGCTATTTTAATAACTTTAGGCATGTCGGCTTTGCTTTATATATTAGTGGTGATAGTGGCTACTAGTATAGCTTCTCCCACAGAATTAGCTAACAGCAAGGCGCCATTGGCCATGGTCTTTCAAAAAAGCGGAGTTAGCAATTCTTATATTCTGAGTTTCATTGGTATGGCGGCGGTAATTAACGGCGTTATTGTGCAAATAATAATGGGATCAAGAATTCTTTACGGTTTAGCTAAACAAGGCTGGTTACACAACAGTTTGGCTTCGGTGCACAAAGTACACAAAACTCCGGTAATAGCTACCATAATTGTGCTAAGTGCAATGATTGCCGGCACTTTGTTACTGTCGTTAGTTAGCTTAGCACAATTAACCAGTTTGCTGATTCTAAGTACATTTTTACTTGTTAACGTAGCTTTGGTTGTTATTAAACAGAAAAGTTATAAGCGTCCAAAAAGTATAACGGTTCCGCTAATAGTACCTTGTTTTGGGGCTTTGCTTTGTCTTGGAATGATAATTTACCAAATATATATTTGGCTTTAGGCCAAGTTTTTTAGTAGCGTTGGTTATTAAATTTGGTTACTGTTATAAAATCAATGTATGGTAGGAGTTGATCTCGTTTTTATTCCCGAATTTAAAAGGCAGTTAAAACTAGGTGGCCAAAACTTTATAAACAAAGTTTTTAATGAAAATGAGTTAAAAAACCAAAGCCTAGAGCACTTGGCCGGACTTTGGGCGGCTAAAGAAGCGGTTTTTAAAGCATCGCCTAACACAAAAAAGGGTTTGTCGAAGGATATAAAAATTACGAATTTGCCGGGCAAACTACAAGCCGAATTGGATGGTATAAAATATGAGATATCTGTGTCTCATCATGGAGACTACGCCGTAGCGGTGGCGGTTAATGTTAAGGGGCAAAAATGATTTATAAAAACTTTAGGGAATTTGTAAGTGGCTTCGACGATTACAAAAAACGAAAAGCTACTACTATTAGGCCATTTATCAAAAACCACTCTTTAAATTATGGCCAACTGCAAGGTTTAGTGTATAAATCGGCGAATTATTTATTAAATCACGGAGTAAAAAAAGGCGACAGAGTTATGGTGATTTCGACCAATAACCCGCAGTGGCAAATACTAAACTTGGGTTGTTTGGTAATTGGGGCTATTTTAGTGCCGGTCGATTACCGAAACAGCTTAGAAACGGTTCTAGGGTTTGCCAAGCAAACCGAGCCGAAATTGCTTTTTAGAAGCAAAGACGTTTTGCCAAAACTGGATAAGAAGCTACAAAAAGCAGTCATAATTGAAACTTACGAAGAGCTGATAGCCGATTATCCGAGCGAGGACCCAGCGGTCGAATTAAATGAGGATGAAGCGGCGGTGATTATTTTTACGTCTGGGACGACGGCGGCCCCAAAAGGTGTAGTGTTGTCTCAAAAAAATCTACTAGCTAATGTCGAAGGTGTTCGGCGAGCAATAAAAATTAATCCTAATTGGCGAGTGCTGTCGGTCTTGCCGTTGAGCCATTCGTACGAATATACTTGCGAGCTTTGTATGATGAGTAAAGGCGTACAAATATGTTACTTGCCAAAAATTACACCGCTTGCTATCGCCAGGGGTCTTAACGAGTATAAAATCACCACGCTGGTAGCCGTGCCGCAATTGCTAGCCTTATTCAAACAGCGGATAGAGCAAACGGCTGTGACTGAAGGGCAAGAAAATACTCTTAAACTTGGATTAAAAATCGCTCCGTATTTTCCAAAAAGAATAAAAAGAATGTTGTTTGCCAAAGTTCACAAAAAACTAGGCGGCAAACTAGGTTTGGTAATAACCGGTGGTGCACCTATCCCACCGGACGTGGCAATATTTTGGGAAAAAATGGGCTTAAGAGCCTTGCAAGGCTATGGGTTAACAGAAACTTCGCCCATTCTGACGGTGAATAAGCTAAAAGACAAGTTTAGAGACTCGCAAGGACAGGCGTTGCACAATGTGCAACTTAAAATTGCCGATAACGGCGAAATACTGGCTAAAGGCCCTAGTATCTTTGCAGGCTACTACAAGGATAAAAATAAAACCAAAGAGGCTTTCACCAAAGACGGTTGGTTTAAAACCGGTGATGTCGGCCAGACAGACAAAGACGGCTGGTTAAAAATTCAAGGTCGGGCCAAGTTTATGATAGTTTTACCAAGTGGTTTAAATGTGTTTCCGGAAGATATCGAACTGGTGGCCGAAAAACAACGGGCTATAAAAGAGATTTGCGTGGTAGGCGTTAAAAAAGCCGATGGCGAAGAGGTGTTTGCAGCCATAGTGTCCGATAAAAAAGATAAAAAAATCATTAAGGCTATAAAAGAAATAAACGAAAAACTGGAAGATTTTCAGCATATTAGTAATTGGGCCCGTTGGCCGGAAAAATCGTTCCCGCGGACGTTAATTATGAAGATAGATCGTAAAGCGGTGGCGCAATGGGCCAATCAAGCAATTAGATCAAAAGCTCAAAAAGAAGGTCAAAAAAGCGCGGATAGCGACCCGATAATTACTATTTTGAAACAGGTTTTAAATAATCAAAACGTCGTAATTGGCGAAAGAGATAGGCTGGCCGATATTGGAATTGACTCATTAAGAAGATTAGCGGTGGTATCTATGGTAGAAGAACAGCTTGGTGTGGCATTGCAAGAGTCTGATATAACAAAAACCACCAGCGTAGCGAGTTTGCGTAAGATGGTATCCCAGGGAAGCCGCCAGAGTTCTTCGGCTAAACGTACCTCTTGGCAATTTTGGCATTTAACCAGGGTTGTTGGCTTTATTTTGCGCGAAACGGCAGTAAGACTGTTTCTTGCCACCTGTACAAGAATAAAGGTGGTCGGTAAAAATAACTTAAAAAGCCTTAAACAGCCAGCAATATTTATTTTTAATCACGTAGATAACCTGGATGCTATGGTGGTTTACAAAAGTCTACCTTGGCGCTTTGGTTATAAGCTGTCGGCTGCTCAGGCCGAAGATTTTTTGAAAAAACATCGGCTAATTAAATTTTTCGCTCGTTTAATTTATGCCAGTTTTAATTTTAGTCGTACCGACAATATTTTATCCGGGTTAGAATATTCTGCCGAACGGCTAGACAGCGGTTGGCATGTTTTAATGTCACCGGAAGGTACTATTAGCCCAAAAGGCAAATTGACTAGGTTTAAGTCTGGCATTGGTTTATTGGCGGTAGAGACCGGCGCCCCGGTGGTGCCAGTCAAAATAGAGGGTTTATTTGGCACTTTACCTTTACATAAAAAATTTCCAAAAAAATATTCAAAAGTAACAGTAAAAATTGGTTCTCCACAATTATTTGACAAACAAGTGACGTACGAAAAAGCAGCCAAAGAATTGTATAAAGTTATGAAAAAACTTTAGCGGTCAAGGTTAGCAACAAGCTTTTCTAGATTAAAAATTATTGTGGTTTTGTTGTCTAAATTTGATTTTCTGTAAATTTTGTTGTTAGGTATATATAGTTCTTCGAGAAAAAGCGTGCGAAAGAATCGAACCTTGAAAGGGTGACGGAGATGCTGGCTATAAGACCAACACAAAAGCCAGTGCTCCTGAAGCCACTGGCCTTTAACAAATCCACCCGCGTGAGCAACAGATATATGTTGCCCGTGGCGGTTCTACTGTTGATTGTGATTGCCTTGCTGGTCGCCCAACCGGTGACCTACAAGACTACCCAGGGTAGGCTTACTCTGCACGCAACGGCAGGCAAAGGGAAGGTAGTTTTCAATTTAGGCCCAGCGGGCGCGTGGGAGTTTGATACTCATAAAACTCCCATTACGCTTAGCGTTGACTATAGGCTGGAAAACCGTGGAAGCCATGGGCAAGAACTGTGGCAAATTTTCCAGCCTATATACGACTTGCAAAAGTCTAAAGAGGGCAAGCGGATTCTGGTAGAGTTCGTTGTCCTTAAGCTGACGCTACTGCTGCTGATGGGTGTGGTGGCCGGCCTTATCAGCAACGGTGGCAAAAAGCATTTGGGGATGCTAGACGGACTGGTGGCTGCAATTTTGGTGGTAGCCATTATGTCTGGGTTAACTCTAGCAACAATCGACAAGAGTCCTAGGATCAAGGCTACCGGTTACGCGTCGGAAGCGCCTCCCGCCAAGTTCTTAGATTTAACTAAAAAACTAGGGGGGAACTTTCGGATTCCTGATTGGTATATCAGGGATCAAATGCGGGGAATGGAGATTGTAGCTAAGCAACGAGCCAGGACGGGGTCGCGTGATTTTAGTGAGGAAGTATTTCACGTACTCGTTCTGGCCGATCTCCATGACAACCGCCGAGGCCTCGAGATAGCTAAAGAGTTGTTTATCAACAACGAGCAGTTAAACCTTACGGCGATCCTGCTTGTTGGGGATATGGTGCACTTTGGCTCAAGCGCCGAAGCCAAAGCGGTTTTTACTAACTGGCCCAAAGCAAAGGTTCCTGTGTACTTTGTGGGTGGGAATCATGAAGACACAGGCGCTATGACCCAACTGGAAAAGCTGGGATATGTGAGGCTCTCAAACAATCCTACAGAAGCCAAAGGGTTGCTGTTACTGGGTGCAGACGATCCATTGGCCTACACTCTGGCTATGGACTCCGATAAGCAGCTTTTAAAAGAGGCTTCAGATTTGCTGGCCGAGGAGTGGCTGTCGAGTGGGCAACCACCACTGGTAGTGGTGCACGACCTTGCCCAAGCCGAGGCGGTAGTAGCCGAGGCGAAAAAGGGCAATCACCAGGTGGTGGTAGTGTATGGACACCAGCACCAACTAAGCATAGAACAAGACAGGAATGTGGTGTTGGTGCAAGGGGGTTCTGCCGGAGCTTCGGGTTTTGAAGCCAAAGGTAGGGATCCTGACACTCCATACACCTACCAAATACTCGAGTATGCGAATCACACTGATCCACACCTGATCGGGGTGTATTCGTTTACGTACGAAGATGGCGACGACAGTTTCGCTATCTTGCACACACCGATTGACTAGGAGTCTAGTCTCTAATACTCGAAGAACGAGGGAGGTTTAAGCCCTCCCTTTTTCTTCTTGAACTTACAAAATCTTTGTTATTATAGAAAAAGTAAAAATAAAGCTAAAAGTTAAACTACCGTGATATATCTTAAAATATACGCCTAGTTATTGGTCGTCAATGAAAACTGCAATTTTTTATAAAAGTCATCTTGGTAGCACTAAAACCTATGCTGCTTGGATTCAAAAGAAAATTAAAGCTAATTTATTTTTATTTAGACAATTTAAAAAGGTTAAAATCGAAAATTATGACACCGTTATTGTTGCCTCTGGTACTTATATTGGCAAAATGCCTCTAGTCAAATTTCTAACCAAGGCCTGGCCTTACATAAAAGATAAAAATATCATTGTGATTGCTGTTGGCATATCATCCTTTTTTACACGATTCCTTTATAA
>JAGOOV010000033.1 GCA_017992295.1 Candidatus Saccharimonadota bacterium | reverse complement strand
CCATAGAAAATGCCCGGACTCTACTAGAAAATATGTTTTATAACTTCAAACGCTTCGACTTTAGCCGTGTAGGACGCTATAAAATTAACAAGCGACTCGATTTAGATGTTCCAAATACCGTTGAAAACAGGATAATACGACGCGAAGATTTGATTGCTATTATTGCCGAACTAATACGGCTAAATAACACCCAGGAACAAGAAGATGACATTGATAGCCTGGCTAACAGGCGTATTAAACTGGTGGGCGAATTAGTTCAAAGGCAGTTTAGAATCGGTCTACTTCGGATGGAGCGTAACGCTAAAGATCGTATGAGTATGAGCGAAATCGAAAATGTTTCGCCAGGTCAGCTCATAAATGCCCGTCCGATAGTGGCAGCAGTGCGGGAGTTTTTTGCGAGCTCTCAGCTGAGTCAATTTATGGACCAAATAAAACCATTGAGCGAACTAGCTCATAAGCGTCGTTTGAGTTCGATTGGGCCCGGCGGATTAAGCCGAGAGCGAGCAGGCTTTGACGTGAGAGATGCCCATGCCACTCATTATGGCCGTATTTGTGCTGCCGAAACTCCCGAGGGATCTAATATCGGCTTGGTTTTGAACATGGCTACTTACGCCAGAGTTAATGATTACGGCTTCGTCGAAACCCCTTATCGTAAGGTTATTAATTCACTACCGGCGAAAAAATTGGTTGGACAAATAGCCGGAATCGACTTTGAAGATGCCAAAGGTCGAGTGATTGTGGCCAAAAACAAAGTGATAACCGCTAAAGACGTTGATAAACTGTCCAAAATCAAGGGGCGGGCTACTTGGCCTATCAGGGCGTACGTTACTAATGAGATTGTCTATCTGGATGCGGCAGATGAAGAAAAAGCCGTCATTGCCGGTGCCGGAAATGAAATTGATGAAAAAGGACGTTTTCTCTACGACCGGGTCTCGGTACGCAACCGTTTAATAGCGGGTGAAGCAGATTCATACGAGGTCACTCATATGGACGCGGCAATGAAACAGATTGTTGGAACTTCAGCTGCTCTAATACCTTTTATAGAAAAAAATTATGTATTAAGAAGCTTGATTGGGAGTAACCAACAGCGTCAGGCAATACCACTAATTCGTCCGCAATCGCCGGTTGTCGGGACCGGTATAGAAAGGGTCATTGCTCGTAATAGCGGCCAGATAGTCGAAGCCGAGGCTAACGGGACGGTGCTTTCTGCAACCGCTGACGAAGTTGTGGTGGATTATGGACAATATAAGAAATCCTATCATCCGGTGCATTTTCAAAGGAGTAATCAAGGCTCGTCTATAAATCAAAAGGTGGTAGTTAATACCGGAGACAAAGTTAAAGAAGGTGATGCCATTATTGAGGGCATGAGCATTCAGGATGGCGAACTGGCTCTAGGGAAAGATTTGTTAGTAGCCTTCATGCCTTGGCAAGGCTATAACTTCGAAGATGCTATTGTCATCAGTGAAAGATTGGTTAAAGAAGACGTGTTTACCAGTATTCACATCGTCGATTTTATGACCGAAGTTCGCGAAACAAAACTGGGTCCCGAGGTTGTTACTAGAGATATACCAAACGTTAGCGAAGAATCGTTACGTCATTTGGGTGACGACGGTGTTGTTGCGATAGGATCGGAAGTTCACCCGGGAGATATTCTAGTTGGTAAAATAACTCCAAAAGGCGAACAAGAATTATCGAGCGAAGAGCGTTTATTGAGAGCTATTTTTGGAGAAAAAGCCAAAGAGGTGCGTGATACATCTCAACGCATGAGCAACGGCAAGCATGGCAAAGTAGTTGGTGTCAAAGAATTTAGTCGAGAAACCGGCCATGAACTTAAAGCAGGGGTGATTAAGCAGATTCAAGTTTTTGTGGCTCAGATGCGTAAAATAGCTGTTGGCGACAAACTGGCCGGCCGGCACGGCAACAAGGGCGTGATCGCAAAAATCTTACCGGTTGAAGATATGCCCTACACCGAAGACGGTACGCCTATAGACATAGTGTTAAATCCGTTGGGCGTGCCAACGCGTATGAACTTAGGTCAGCTATTTGAAACTCATTTGGGCATGGCGGCTAAAGTGTTGGGTATTAAGGTGGCCAGTCCAACTTTTGACGGAGTTCCGATACAGACAATCAAAGATTTACTTAAAAAGGCCAATCTGCCGGAGGATGGAAAGCAACAACTGTATGATGGCCGTAGCGGCGAACCCTTCAAGGAGCGTACTACCACGGGGATTATGTATGTCATTAAATTGGATCACATGATAGTTGACAAAATTCACGCCCGCTCTACCGGCCCTTACACCATGGTTACTCAGCAACCACTGGGTGGCAAAGCGCAAAATGGTGGCCAGCGACTAGGTGAAATGGAAGTGTGGGCGCTAGAGGCTTATGGCGCAGCTAACACCTTGCAAGAGATGCTAACTATAAAATCCGATGATGTTTACGGTCGTGCCAAAGCTTACGAATCTATCATAAAACAAACCGAAATTGTCGGACCAAAAGTACCCGAGAGCTTTAATGTATTAGTAAAAGAACTCCAAGGCCTTGGCTTAAAAGTAGATTTGATTGATCAAAGTGGCGGTCAAGCCGTTGATGCCGAAGATTTATTGGAAGAGAATATCAAGGAAGAAGCAAGATTAAAGCCAGAGATTGAAGCACCTCAAGATCTAGCCAGTGATGTTGACGTTACGGAAGACGTAATTGCAGACGAATTTACAATGCTTGAAGAAGAGCCTGGAGAAGACAGTGTTGAAAATGTTGAAGCAGCCGAGACTGAAGCCACGGATGTAAACGATCTAGGAGAGGAGGTAGAAAATGCGTAAATACTCACACGGTACGAATATTGCCGACTTTGATGCCGTCAGATTGGCAATCGCTAGTCCAGAGGATATTTTAGATTGGAGTTATGGCGAGGTCACCAAGCCAGAAACTATTAATTATAGAACGCAAAAGCCGGAGCGCGATGGATTGTTTTGTGAAAAAATTTTTGGACCAGTCAAAGACATTAATCCTCATGATGCTAAATACAAAGGTCTGCGTAGCCGGGAAGCAGCCGTCGATAAGAACGGCGAAATAGTCACCAAGTCGATTGTACGACGCGAACGTATGGGGCACATTAGTTTAGCCAGCCCTGTCACGCACATTTGGTTCTTGAGGGGTACGCCAAGCGCTATAGGTTTGGTACTCAATATGACTGTTAAGAACTTAGAAAGAATAGCTTATTTTGCCAGTTACGTAATACTAAAGGTAGATATAGCCAAGCGCGACCAATTATTAACCGATAAAGAAACTGAATTTGAAGCAGCCAAACAAGCCATCGACTCGAGGTATGAAAAGTTAATAAGCAGTGATGATAATGCTAATGTTAAAAAACTAGCGTCCGAGCGAAGTCAAGAGCACGAAGAACTTCTTCAAAGCTTTGAAAAAGCCAAAGAGCAACTCGATAGCCTGCAAGTTCACGCCTTGATTAGCGAAACAGATTATCGAAACTTACCGGAAGAGTTTCAAGAGCTGATAAAAGTTGGAATGGGTGGTCGGGCAGTTTTAGAAATGCTTGAATCTATTGACTTGGGTGAGCTTATTATTGAACTTAACCAAGAAGTCGAGGAGGCCAAAGGTCAGCGTAAAAAGAAGATAATGAAACGACTTCGCATATTAGAAAGCATGCTAAGAGCCGGTATTAGGCCGACCAGTATGTGTATATCTGTTTTACCGGTGATCCCACCCGATTTGAGACCCATGGTACAGCTAACCGGTGGCCGTTTCGCCACCAGCGATTTGAACGATCTTTATCGTCGAGTTATTAATAGAAATAATAGATTGAAAAAGCTGATAGATTTAAAGGCGCCAGAGGTTATTCGTCGTAACGAAATGCGCATGCTGCAAGAAGCTGTAGACGCTTTGGTGGATAATAATTCTACCCGTAGTGGTCGAGCCGTATCTAACACCGGTCAGCGACGCAGGTTAAAATCGCTGAGTGATATGTTGCGTGGCAAACAAGGCCGTTTTCGCCAAAACCTGCTTGGTAAGCGTGTCGATTATTCGGGTCGTTCGGTAATAGTATCAGGGCCTGAGCTTAAGATTGACGAGTGCGGCTTGCCAAAGATGATGGCTCTGGAACTGTTTAAGCCTTTTGTTATCGGGCATCTAATAGCCGAAGAAAAGGCACACAACATTCGGAGTGCAACACGGCTAATCGAGTTGGGAGAAGTTGTTGTTTGGGATGCTCTAGATGAAGTAATCAAAGGGAAATACGTGTTGTTAAATAGAGCGCCTACGCTACATCGCCTAGGAGTTCAGGCTTTTCACCCTAAATTGATTGAAGGTAAGGCCATACAGCTACATCCTTTGACCTGCAAGGGGTTTAATGCTGACTTTGACGGCGATCAAATGGCTGCACATTTGCCACTAAGTGATTCAGCCCAGTTGGAAGCTCAAGAAATTATGGCTTCTAACAAAAATTTACTGAAACCGGCAGATGGCTCGCCAGTACTACATATAGAACAGGACATTGTTTTGGGGCTGTACTACATAACTTACGACAAATACGTTTCAGATAAAGTAAAAAACTATGTCAGTGTGGAAGAGGCGCTTATGGCTTATGATGAAGAAGCTATCAAGCTACAAAGCCCAATTAAGGTATCTTATCAGGGTGAAAAAATTCAAACAACGTTGGGTAAACTACTGTTTAACGAGTTATTTCCTGCCGATTTCCCATATCAAAACGAACCAATGACCAAAAAGAAAATTCAAGCCGTAATGGCTTTAGTTTATGAAAAATACGGACAAGAGACTACTGCCAAAATAGCTGATGAACTCAAAGACTTGGCTTTTAAATACGCCACCGTATCGGGGTTGTCTATGGGGATGGATGACTTTTTAGAGGTCAGGTGTATAGAAGACTTAATTAAAGAAGGTGAAGAACGAGCTGCTACTATCAGTGATCAGTACGACGCCGGGTTTATGACGGACGAGGAGCGCTATCGTCTGACTGTTGAAAACTGGACGAAAATTGATAGTAGAGTACAGCAAGAATTGGCCGAGCAGCTATCCGATCAAGACAATTCTATGTCGATTGCAGTCACTTCCGGAGCCCGCGGTAACATCAATCAGATGAAAAACTCCGTAGGTATGTTAGGGGTGGTATCGGACACCAGTGGTCGGGCCATTGAGCTACCAATTAAGGTGGGTTATAAGCAGGGCCTAACGCCCTTAGAGTACTTTACCGGTACCAGGGGTACAAGAAAAGCCCTGATAGACATAGCTTTGAAAACCGCCGATTCGGGCTATTTGACCAGGCGCCTGGTGGATGTCAGTCAGGATGTTTTTACAGTAGATGACGATCAAGAAGACCCAGGCTTTATGTTTTATAAAAGCGACAGTGACTATATAGGAAATAGCTTTGCCGTAAGAATAGAGGGCCGTTTTGCAGCTGAAGACGTGACCATTGATAACAAGAAAGTTATCAGCAAAGGTGACTTAATAACTCGTTCGGTAGCCAGCCAGATTGCTGAAAGTAGCCTGGAAGGGGTGAAAGTGATGAGCGTTCTATCCAGCGGTTCAATCAGGGGGGTGAATCGTAAAAGCTACGGAATAGACCCAGCCACGGGACAACTAGTGGCCAATCACCATCCAGTAGGCGTAATAGCAGCTCAGAGTCTCGGAGAGCCTGCTACCCAATTGTCGCTAGATTCCAAACACCGCGCCGGAGCGGTATTGGCTGACGAAACAGCTCAGGGGCTAAACCGTGTAGAGGAGTTATTTGAAGCCAGGTCGCCAAAAGGAGAGGCCTACTTGTCGGAAATCGCGGGAGTGGTGAGTGTAAGAGAAGAAGCCGATTATTACGTGGTTCAAGTAACCGGCAAAGAAGAACAAGAAATAAAACTAGAAATCAAAAACAGAGTTGCCAGTATATCGGATGGACAAGAAGTAAGGGTAGGCGATGTCATAGCGGCTGAAAAAGACGGATCGAATCCAATTACTGCGTCCGTTGACGGCAGTGTTTATTTTGACGGTAAGTACGCAATCTTGCATCCAAAAAATCAATCTGTGCAACGATATGAGATACCAGGGTACAGACAGCTAGAAGTCGCCGAGGGTGATGAAGTTGAGGCTGGAGATCAATTGACAAGCGGTTCCGTTAATCTGCAAGATTTATTGCGACTGAAAGGCGTAGAACCCACTCAGCGCTATATCATTAACTCTATTAGCCGAATATTTGCTAACCAGGGTCAAAACATAGCCGATAAACACTTAGAAATTGTTATACGACAAATGTTCAGCAAGGTTATAATTGATGATCCCGGAGAAAGTGAATTCGTTATAGGCGACATTGTCAGTAAAGCTAACGTAATCGAGGCTAACCTACAGTTAGTGGGCGAAGGTAAAAAACCTGTGGGGTACAGCCAGCTACTGTTAGGTATAACTAAAGTGTCAACTCAGGCAGACAGTTTTTTGAGTGCTGCCAGCTTCCAGGACACTAACCGCGTATTAATTGCAGCAGCCACGAGAGGTAAAATTGATCAGCTGTATGGGTTAAAAGAAAACGTTATCCTAGGTCGAAAAATACCGGTGGGCACGGGTGTGAAGAATCAGGAAGATGAACTGATTGACGATTAGAGGAGTATCTGTTTAAATAAGGAGCTGTATGCCAACAATTAACCAACTAATCCGCAAACCGCGCAAACAGTCGAAAAGTAAAAGCAAATCACCGGCTTTGTTAAGAATTACTAATAATCTTAAAACAGTCAATTACGAAAAGCCGGCACCTTTTAAGAGAGGTGTTTGCGTTAAGGTTACCACCAAGACACCTAAAAAACCTAATTCGGCGTTGCGCAAAGTGGCGCGTGTGCGTTTAACCAACGGTCACGAAGTGTGGGCTTATATCGGAGGTGAGGGACATAATTTACAAGAACACGCAGCGGTTTTGGTTCGTGGGGGACGGGTCCCGGATCTCCCGGGTGTCCGTTATCATATAGTTCGTGGTTCACTAGATTTGCAGGGAGTTGCTAATCGAAAACGTGGACGTAGTCGATACGGAGTTAAAAAAGCTTGATTGTATTGCAATTTGAAATAGGAGTTCAAACAAGTAATTGTAACTATAAGTCGGAGGGAAAGGATGGTAACCAAAAATCCTTTTTGTACTCCTATCTCCGACGAAAAAGTGGCTTTCGTGACCCTTCGGCAATTGCCGAAAGACGGAAGAGGAAAGGAACGGTACAAAAATGCCACGAAAAAAAACCAGAGATTTGGTTCGCGATATAGGGCCGGATCGAAAATATAACAATGTTCGGTTACAAAGACTAATTAACCGCGTTATGTTAAATGGCAAAAAGCAGTTAGCCGAAAGTATAGTATATGAAGCTATGGACAAAGCGGCAAGAAAAATGAAGAGCAAAGATCCTCTAGAGACCCTAAACAAAGCTCTTGATAATGTAAAACCAGTTCTAGAAACTCGTTCGCGCAGAATTGGCGGAGCTAACTACCAAATACCATTTGAGGTAAAAGGCCAGCGCCAAACACATTTAACTATAATGTGGTTCGTGGCTGCCGCTAGAGCCAGAAAGGGTATGCCTATGTCGGATCGTTTGGCAGCCGAGATTGTTGATGCCTGCAATAATACTGGGGCGGCAATTAAAAAACGGGAAGATGTACAAAAAATGGCTGAAAGTAACCGAGCCTTCGCTCACTTTGCCAGGAGTTAATAAAATGTCGCACGAGATAATACCCACCAATCACCAAAGCCACCAGCAAGAAGCCGCGCCGGAAGTAAAAATTTGCGGCGTTAGCCATGATTCACACTTTTTTATGGGCGAATATGGTAGTAAAGGGAAACCAAGGCAGATTTTCGAGGTACAAATACCTAAAAATCAGTCTGACGCAAAACGTTTTGAAGTTGGTTTAGGCGAGCCAAGGGAGTGGTGTGAGGTGCAAGTGAATAGCCAAGAAGAGACTCCAAAAGGCTTAGAAATTTTAGCATCTAAGGTAGTCGAGACTGTGGTGTATTTAAATGATAATAAGGATGGGGAAGGATAAATATGACTAACAAAAACATATCACTAGAGCATCTCAGGAATATTGGCATTATTGCTCATATTGATGCTGGCAAAACAACAGTCACCGAAGGTATTTTGTATAGAACGGGGCTTAAACATAAAATTGGTGCCGTGCACGAGGGAGAAACCACAACGGACTGGATGGCTCAAGAACGTGAGAGAGGAATTACCATTGTCTCAGCGGCTGTAACTTGTTTTTGGCGTGAGCATCAGATAAATATAATCGATACCCCGGGCCATATTGATTTTACAGCCGAAGTAGAGCGCTCTTTAAGGGTACTAGATGGCGCTGTAGTGGTTTTTGACGGTAAAATGGGTGTAGAGAGTCAGTCGGAAACTGTTTGGCGTCAAGCCGATAAATATAAGGTGCCACGGGTTTGTTTTATAAATAAAATTAACCAAACCGGCGGAGATTTTTATAAAAGCTTGGAAAGTATTCATCACCGGTTAAATAAATTGGCTTTCCCTATTCATTTGCCTATCGGGTTTGAACAAGGAGTTAATGGAATTGTCGACCTGGTAACCCAAAAAGCCTATCAGTATAGCAACTTTACCGATAAAGAGCTAAAAGAAGTAAATGTCCCAGAAGAAATGCAAGATAAAGTCAAAAAATACCGTAGTCTCTTGATAGAAAATGCTGTAGCCGAGGATGAGGAGGTGCTGGAAAGATACTTGGAGG